>NZ_JBSWWT010000038.1:0-8285 GCF_056160225.1 Microbulbifer sp. ABF4_143 | reverse complement strand
GGGTTGGGTGAGGGGGGAATCCTGCCACAAAACCTTCAGGGGGGGACTCCAGGTGGTGCCCAAAAAAAATCCACGGGGAGAGGTCCCGCCACTGACTACCTACTGGCACCCTGCAATCGCCGGGTAAATCCTTAGTTGGACACCAGATACAGCCGGCTCTTGTCCATCATATCCAGCGCCTTGCCGCCGCCGCGGGCCACGCAGGTCAGCGGGTCGTCGGCGACGATCACCGGCAGGCCGGACTCTTCCATCAGCAGCCGATCCAGATCGCGCAGCAGCGCGCCGCCGCCGGTCAGCACCATGCCGCGCTCGGCGATGTCCGAGGCCAGTTCCGGCGGGGACTGTTCCAGGGCGCTCTTCACCGCCTGCACTATGCCGGTCAGCGGGTCCTGCAGCGCCTCGAGGATCTCGTCGGAGTTGAGCGTGAAGCTGCGCGGCACGCCCTCGGCCAGGTTGCGGCCGCGCACATCTATCTCGCGCACCTCACTGCCCGCGTAGGCGCAGCCGATCTCCTCCTTGATGCGCTCGGCGGTGGCGTCGCCGATGACGCTGCCGTAGTTGCGGCGCACATAGTTGACGATGGCCTCATCGAAACGGTCGCCGCCAATACGCACGGAATCCGAGTAGACGACGCCGTTCAGGGAGATGATTGCAATTTCAGTGGTGCCGCCACCGATATCCACCACCATGGAACCGCTGGCCTCTTCCACCTTCAGACCGGCGCCGATGGCCGCCGCCATCGGCTCCTCGATCAGCCAGACCTCGCGCGCCCCGGCGCCCATAGCGGACTCGCGGATAGCGCGGCGCTCCACCTCGGTCGACTGGCAGGGCACGCAGACCAGCACCCGCGGACTGGGGCGCATCCAGCTGTTCTCGTGCACCTTGCGGATAAAGTGCTGCAACATCTTCTCGGTCACCTGGAAGTCGGCGATAACGCCGTCTTTCATCGGGCGTATGGCGGTGATGTTGCCGGGCGTACGGCCGAGCATGCGCTTGGCCTCGACGCCGACCGCTTCGACGATCTTCTGGCCGTTGTAATGGCGGATGGCGACAACGGAGGGTTCATCGAGGACTACGCCGCGATCGCGCACATAGATCAGCGTGTTGGCTGTTCCCAGGTCGATGGAGAGATCACTGGAGAACATGCCCCGCAAACGTTTAAACATGGAGTTCGGTTACCTTGTACTAATTGTCAGCACCCGGGGCGGGTGCAGCAGACGCGGAGTTACAGGTTGGTTCAAAGCCTAGTTAGTCCGCGCGAAAAATTCTGAGTTCCGGGCCGCATTTCCGACCCCGTTTCTGCCCGTTGGCCGCGGGCGCGCAGACCCCGGCCAGAATCGGCAAACTCTAACAACGGCGCCGGCTCAGAGCAAGGCTAAAAAACAATCAATTGCGGACCGGCGGCCACGCCGCCGAAGGCCGGCCCCGCCGCCGGTGAGAAGAGCGGGCTTATGTGCTAAATTTGCGACCCCCTCCGCCTCGGGTCCAACCCGAGGCGGGGTTCGATTCGCCACCCGAACTGGAGCCCCTATCGCCATGGCAGTGGATACGCCAACCGTAGAAAAACTGGCGGAGCTCGCCCGCATCGCCATTTCCGCAGAGACCATCGACGAAGTCAGCCATCGCCTCGGCGATGTCCTGCAGCTGGTGGACCAGCTGCAGGCCGTACACACCGATGGCGTGGCGCCCATGGCCCACCCGCTGGACGAGGTGCAGGTGCTGCGCGCGGACGAGGTCACCGAGCCCAACCGGCGCGAGGAATTTCTGCAGCTGGCGCCGCAATCGGAAGCCGGCCTCTACCTGGTTCCGAAAGTGATCGACTGACCGTCCCAGCCTGTAACAGCCTTTTAAGGGAAGAAGATGCACCAGTTAACCATCGCCGAGATCATCCGCGGACTGCGAAACAAGCAGTTTTCCAGCGTCGAGATCACCCGCCACCTGCTCGACCGCATCGCACAGCTGGACGGCAACTACAACAGTTTCATTACCGTCACCGGGGAGCTGGCCCTGTCCCAGGCCGCGGCGGCGGACGAGCGCCTGGCCGAAGGTGATGCGCCTGCGCTGTGCGGCGTGCCCATAGCGCACAAGGATATCTTCTGCACCCGCGGCGTGCGCACCAGCTGCGGTTCGAAAATGCTCGACAACTTCGCCCCCCCCTACGATGCGACCGTGGTGGAGAAATTCAATGCTGCCGGCGCGGTGACTCTGGGCAAGACCAATATGGACGAGTTCGCGATGGGCTCCTCCAACGAGTCCAGCTACTACGGCCCGGTGAAAAACCCCTGGAACACCGACTGCGTGCCCGGCGGCTCCTCCGGCGGCTCCGCCGCCGCGGTGGCCGCGCAGCTGGTCCCCGGCACCACCGCCACCGACACAGGCGGCTCCATCCGCCAGCCGGCGGCGCTGACCAATACCACCGGCCTCAAACCCACCTACGGGCGCGTGTCCCGCTGGGGCATGATCGCCTTCGCCTCCAGCCTCGACCAGGCCGGCCCCATAGCGCGCAGCGCCGAGGACTGCGCCTATCTGCTGTCGGCCATGGCCGGCCACGACGAAAGGGACTCCACCAGCCTGAAGCGACCGCTCCAGGACTATACGCTGAATCTGAACGACACCATCGCCGGCCTGAAGATCGGCGTTCCGAAGGAGTATTTCGGCGAGGGCCTGGACGCGGACGTGGCCGCGCGCATAGAGGAGGCGCTGAAGGAATTCGAGAAGCTGGGGGCCGAACTGGTGGAAATCACCCTGCCGCACACCGGTCTGGCCGTGCCCGCCTATTACGTGATCGCGCCGGCGGAGGCCTCCGCCAACCTGTCGCGCTTCGACGGCGTGCGCTACGGCTACCGCTGCGAGGACCCGAAGGATCTGCGCGACCTCTATATGCGCTCCCGCGGCGAGGGCTTCGGCGAGGAGGTGCAGCGGCGCATCCTGATCGGCACCTACGCCCTGTCCGCCGGCTACTACGATGCCTACTACAACAAGGCGCAGCAGGTGCGCCGCCTGATCAAACAGGACTTCGTGCAGGCCTTCGAGAAGGTGGACGTGATCATGGGGCCGACCACGCCCTCGCCGGCCTTCGCGCTCGGCGCCAAGAGCGCCGACCCGGTGGCCATGTATCTGGAGGATATCTACACCATCGCCGCCAACCTGGCGGGCCTGCCCGGCATGTCCCTGCCGGCCGGACTGGTAAACGGTCTGCCGGTGGGCCTGCAGATTATCGGCAACTACCTGGACGAGGCGCGTATGCTCAATGTCGCGCACCAGTACCAGCAGGTCACCGGCTGGCACCAACAGTCCCCCAACCTGGCCAGCGCCGTTTAACGGAGGAGATTTATCGTGGAATGGGAAGTCGTTATCGGGCTGGAAGTACACGTCCAGCTCTCCACCAGATCGAAACTCTTCTCCGGTGCCAGCACCCGCTTCGGCGCCGAGCCCAATACCCAGGCCTGCGCCATAGACCTGGCGATGCCGGGCACCCTGCCGGTGCCCAATGAAGAGGCCTTCCGCTATGCGGTGATGTTCGGCCTGGCGATGAACGCCGAGATAGGCCGCCGCTCGGTGTTCGAGCGCAAGAACTACTTCTACCCGGACCTGCCCAAGGGCTACCAGACCACCCAACTGGCGGAGCCCATCGTCGGCGCCGGAGAGATAGAAATCCACCTCCCCGACGGCAGCAGCAAGACGGTGCGCCTGCATCACGCACACCTGGAAGAGGACGCGGGCAAGTCCTTACACGAAGACTTCCACGGCATGTCCGGCATAGACCTGAACCGCGCCGGCACGCCGCTGATCGAAATCGTGTCCGAGCCGGATATGCGCAGCGCCGCCGAGGCGGTGGCCTACCTGAAGAAGATCCACAGCATAGTGACCTACCTGGGCATCTCCGACGGCGACATGTCCCAGGGTTCGATGCGCTGCGACGCCAACGTATCCGTGCGCCCGAAGGGCGAGGAGAAACTCGGCACCCGCACAGAGCTGAAGAACATCAACTCCTTCCGCTTCGTCGAGCGCGCGATCAAAGTCGAGGCCGAGCGCCAGATCGACATCCTCGAGGACGGCGGCAGCATAGTGCAGGAAACGCGCCTCTACGACGCGGACAAGAACGAGACCCGCTCCATGCGCAGCAAGGAGGTGGCCAACGACTACCGCTACTTCCCCTGCCCGGACCTGCTGCCGGTCATCCTCACCGACGACTATGTGGAGAAGCTGCGCGCACAACTGCCGGAACTGCCGGACGCCAAGGCCGCGCGCTTCCAGAGCGAGTACAAGCTGTCCGCCTACGACGCCGACCAGCTGACCCAGGAGCGCACCATCGCCGACTTTTTCGAACAGGTGGCAAAAGCATCCGGCGAACCCAAGCTGGCCGCCAACTGGATCACCGGCGAACTGGCCGCACTGCTGAACCGCGAGGAGCTGTCCATCACCCAGTCTCCGGTCAGCGCCGAACAGCTGGCCGGCCTGATAAAGCGCATCGTCGACAACACCATCTCCAGCAAGATCGCCAAGCAGGTGTTCGAGGCCATGGCCAACGGCGAGGGCGACGCGGACCAGGTGATCGAAAAACGCGGCCTGAAGCAGGTCTCCGACACCGGCGCCATCGAGAAGATGGTCGACGAGGTGATCGCCGCGAGCAGCGCCCAGGTGGAGAACTACCGCAACGCCGACGAGGCCAAGCGGCCGAAGATGATGGGCTACTTCGTCGGCCAGATCATGAAGGCCTCCAAGGGGCAGGCGAATCCGCAGATGATCAACAAGATCCTCAAGGAAAAGCTCGACGCCCTGCTCTGACGTCTATCTTATCTGATTGGGGGAGCACCTGAGGGCGCTCCCCCACCCTCCCCTGCCCGAGCAACCCGCCCCGCCACGACGCCAGCGCAGGCCAACCGCCGAACGATGATTCTTTGTCTGCACATACGCTAGGTTGAAAAACTGCCCGCCAATCCGGTATTCGACCAATGGCTACTGGACAAACGCCACAAGAGTCACGAAAGTAAGGATCAGCGTCCAATAACGACAAGCGCAGCACTATAACAACAACGAGGTACCGGCGATGACAGACACGCTTCTCAGCTATACCAGCGGTAGCAGCACCCAGCCGCTGATCGATATGACCATCGGCGACAAGTTCGATCAGATCGTCGAGAGTTTCCCCGCTAATGAGGCCTTGGTCGTACGCCATCAGGGCATTCGCTGGAGCTATCGAGAGTTCCAGCAGCAAGTGGACACCTGCGCCCGGGCACTGCTGGCCATCGGCATCGACAAGGGCGACCGGGTGGGCATCTGGTCGCCCAACTGCGCCGAGTGGACCACGCTACAGTTCGCCACCGCCAAGATCGGCGCCATCCTGGTCAACATCAACCCGTCCTACCGCCTGCACGAACTCGAATACGCCCTCAACCACTCGCAAACCCGTATGTTGGTGATCGCGGAGCGCTTCAAGAGCTCGGATTACACCCAGATGCTCTACGAGCTGGCGCCGGAACTGCAATCGTCGGCCCGAGGCAAACTCGCCGCCGCAAAGCTACCGCATCTGCAAATCGTCGTGAACCTCGCCGAACTGCACTACGATGGCATGTGGCGCTGGAACGACCTGCTCGAAGAGGCCGACAAGGTCTCCGCGGCCCAGTTGGCAGC
This sequence comes from Microbulbifer sp. ABF4_143, assembly GCF_056160225.1. Taxonomy (NCBI): domain Bacteria; kingdom Pseudomonadati; phylum Pseudomonadota; class Gammaproteobacteria; order Cellvibrionales; family Microbulbiferaceae; genus Microbulbifer; species Microbulbifer sp. ABF4_143. The sequence continues at coordinate 2,651 of NZ_JBSWWT010000038.1, read as the reverse complement.
AGTACAGCAATCGCTACACTTCCGCGACCCAATCAATATCCAGTACACCTCCGGCACCACCGGTTTCCCCAAGGGCGCCACCCTGTCCCACCACAATATCATCAACAATGGTTTCTTCGTCGCCGAGAGCATCAAACTGACGGAGCAAGACCGCCTGGTGATTCCGGTGCCGCTGTATCACTGTTTCGGCATGGTGATGGGCAACCTAGGGTGCGTCACCCACGGCGCCACGATGATCTACCCCAGCGAGGGCTTCGATCCGGGCGCGGTACTGGAGACGGTGGCGGAAGAGCGCGCCACCGCCCTGTACGGCGTGCCCACCATGTTTATCGCCGAGCTGGAGCACCCGGACTTCGCCAACTACGACCTCAGCTCCCTGCGCACCGGCATCATGGCCGGCTCCATCTGCCCCGCCGAGGTCATGAAGGCCGTCAACAGCAAAATGCATATGCGCGAGGTGCAGATCGCCTACGGCATGACCGAGACCAGCCCGGTTTCGACCCAGACTGCCGCCGACGACCCGTTCGACAAGCGCGTTACCACCGTCGGCCGCACCCAGCCGCATCTGGAATCGAAAATCATCGATCCCGCCAATGGCGAGACGGTTCCGCGCGGCACAATTGGCGAACTGTGCACTCGTGGCTACAGCGTTATGCTCGGGTACTGGAACAACGAGGAGGCCACCCGCGCCGCCATCGACAGCGCCGGCTGGATGCACACCGGCGACCTGGCCACCATGGACGAAGACGGCTACATCCAGATCGTCGGCCGCATCAAGGACATGGTGATCCGCGGCGGTGAGAACATCTACCCGAAGGAAGTGGAGGAGTTCCTCTACACCCACCCGGCCATCGCCGATGTACAGGTCACCGGCGTGCCGGACAAGAAATACGGCGAGGAACTGGTGGCCTGGGTACAGCTGCGCGCCGATGCCGGCACAGTTTCTGAAGAGGAATTGCGGGAATTCTGCAAAGGCAGGATCACCCACTTCAAGGTGCCGCGCTACTTCAAGTTCACGGATAGCTTCCCGATGACCGCCACCGGCAAGATCCAGAAATTCAAGATGCGCGAGATCTCCATCGCCGAGCTCGGCCTCGGGGAGTAACGTCACGCGAGCGAGCAAATGGCGCGGGCTCTGCCCGCGCCGGCAAGGTCCACTCAAACCCGCTATTCCCAGCCACTATTCACCCGTAACCCGGCAACTCAATATTGCCGGGTTAATGCGGCACATCGCAGCTTGGCTCCGACGGACAGACAGAAACCGGGAGGACAGACCGGACCACGCTGCGTACAATTGCCTACGGGCCGGTCCGCTGGGCTTTACGGCCGCCACCTGCACTCCGCAAACGTTAAGGAAGAGTCTGTGAGCCTGAAAAAAGACAAGCAAAAAGTACTCGGTGAAGTATTTGACGATGAACGTATCGCCGGTTTTCTGGTCGGCGAAGCGCCGAAAGGCGTCAACCGCGACTACCACCTGCTGGAGCGCGCCTACCGCAGCATGAAGGCGGAGAACTTCGAGACCTTCGTGCGCCTGTTCCAGGAACAGAATCTGGATCTGAACAGCCCCGGCCCGGATGGCAAAACCCTGCTGGCGCGGATCGAGGAGCACCGCCAGGGCGCCGAGTACGCGGCCATCCTGAAGGCCGCCGGCGCAAAGTCCTGACGGGAGACCAAGAGTGACTTCCAATCCGGTACACGGCGCCGATGCGCTGATACGCGGCGCCCGCCTGCTGACCCGGCGCGAGCTGCGCCCGTTCATCATAGTGCCGCTGGCGATCAACCTGGTGCTGTTTATCGCCATCACCGCGCTGATGATCACGCAACTGGGGGGCCTCGCCGACTACCTCGGCAGCCTGCTGTCGCACACACCGGTGAATACGGAAAACATGTCCTGGTGGGAGGCCATCATGGCCAAGGGCGCCGCCTGGGCCGCCGATGCATTCCGCTGGCTGGCCTGGATCATCGCGCTGGCGGTGCTGGTGCTCTTCCTCCTCGCCTACGGCTACCTGTTCGGCATCATCACCAATATCATCGCCGCGCCTTTCAACGGCTTTCTGGCGGAAAAGGTCGAGGAATTGCTCACCGGCCGGGCGCCGCCGCCGGAGCCCTTGGGCAGCATGATTCTCCGCACCCTGGGGCGCGAACTGCGCAAGCTCACCTATTTTATCGGCTGGGGCCTGGTGATACTGGTGATCGCGATGCTCACCAGCTGGACGGTGTTCGTGCCGGCCGTGCTGGGTGCACTCTGGGGTGCCTGGTGCATGGCGATCCAGTATGTCGATTACCCGCTGGACAACCACCAGCGCCCCTTCGACGAACTGAAACGCGTGCTGCTGCGGCGCAAGCTGACCAGCCTCGGCTTCGGCGGCACCGTGATGCTGGCGAAGATGGTGCCGGTACTGAATATCTTCGTGATGCCGGCGGCGGTGGCCGGCGGCACGGCGCTGTGGATAGAGCGCCTGCGGCAGGAGGGGGATCCGGGCACGGAAACATTACCCGCGGAAAAATAAAAAAGGCCGGGAAATCTCCCGGCCTTTTTTATGGTTCTTCGCAGATTGGCGTGAAAAAGTAGGCTGGCGGTTGTTGGCTGGGTAAAGTTTGGTTCGCCAAAACACAACAATCCCCGAACCAACACCGCCAGAGCCATGGAT
>NZ_JBSWWT010000037.1:0-9772 GCF_056160225.1 Microbulbifer sp. ABF4_143 | reverse complement strand
TCCTCCCTCCCCCCCCCCCCCCCCCCCCCCCCCCCCCCCCCCCCCCCCCCCCCCCCCCCCCCCCCCCCCCCCCCCCCCCCCCCCCCCCCCCCCCCCCCCCCCCCCCCCCCCGCCACTCAGCTCAGGGGCCCCGCACGATAGCGTCTATTCGGCGCTGGTCTCCGCCTGCCACTGGAACAGGTTCATCTCGATAAAGAAGAAGGCCACCAGCCACAGGAACGCATCCCAGAAATCCAGGAAGCTGCCGGTGAACCCCCAGTAGATGGCACACAGGAACAGGGTGAAGTACAGGATACCCTTCACCAGCTGCGAATAGCGCATGACCTTGTCGGACAGCTCGTGGCGCAGCTGCAACCACACCTCGAACGCCAGAATAAAGACCACCAGCAGCCATGCGCTGGCGTTGATCACATCGGTCCACGCCAGCCACTTGATCTCGGTCCACACGGACGTGTCGCCAAGTATCTGTACATCGGCGAGCCGCAGCAGGTTGGAATCCGCCAGCGCAACACAGTTCTCCGCGCTCAGCGGCACATAGTCGCTCTCCCCCACCACCAGCTGCCAGCCGCCCTGCTGGGCCAGCTCACAGGCGGGCTGCGCCACCGGCAGCAGATTGGTCAGATAGAGCATTTCCGCCACATAGCCGTAGCAGGAGTAGACGATAAACAGGTAACAGAAGGCGGAGACCGCATTCAGCGACCACTTGACCCAGCCGCGGATAAGCCGGTCGTCCAGCACGAAAGTCTCCAGCTCGAATACCAGCAGCAACAGCACCCAGGCCAGAGTATCGATGGAGTCGTTGTAGACCTCGATCACCTCGCCCAGATGCAGGCCGCCGGCGAATACGGCACCGGCGGCGGCGTGGTTTTCGACGAAGAAGGCGTAGACGTTGTAGGCCAGCAACAGGTAGACGGTGTATTTGAACACCCGGAAGAGCATGTAGCGGTTGTTGGGCAACTGCACCGTGGCCACCTCGGACATCGGCATTCACCTCTGTTGATTATTGTTTTATCTCGGCGATACGGCCGCTGCCGCAGCGCAGCCGACAATATCGAATAATTATTCGGTTTTTGCAATAGCCGGCACGAAATCCAGCGCCAGGGAGTTCAGACAGTAGCGCAGCCCGGTGGGCTCGGGGCCATCCCTGAACACATGCCCCAGGTGCTCGCCGCAGGCGGACAGCACCTCGGTGCGCTTCATGCCCCAGCGGTAGTCGTCTTTCAGCACCACATTGTGCGGATAGGCGATATCCCAGAAGCTCGGCCAGCCGGTGCCGGACTCGTACTTGTGCTCGGAACTGAACACCGGCAGGCGGCAGCCGGCGGTCACATAGACGCCCTCTTCCTCGTTGTGCAGCCACTTGCCACTGAAGGCGCGCTCGGTGTCCGCCTCCCACAGCACCCGGTACTGATCCTCCGGCAACAGCTGGCGCCACACGGATTTCGGGATCGCGCTCAGATTGGTGCCGGCGGCGATATGGGCCCTGGCCTCGGACACGGTCATCGCCTGGTCGCGCCGGTCGTCCGCCTCGGTACAGGCGGGCAGCGCGCACACCACGAGCAGTAGCGAAACCAGGTACAGGGATTTTTTCACAGTCTGACGCCTCGCTTTTTTGTTCGCCACTCGGTCTTTGGAGTCCGCTGCCGCGCGGCGGTTCAGATCGCCGGTGCAAGCGGCAGCCCGGCGCCGCCGGACTCGGGTCGCGGTGTCTCTCCGGGCACCTCTTCCGGCGCCGGGCGCGCCTCCCCCTGCCCCACCGCCGCACCCTGGCGCTGGGCACCGTCGCCGTCGAACAGCTTGTCGAAGCGCACCTCCGGCTCGGCCCAGTCGCCGCTGATGCGGTAGCTGACGCTGGCCATCTTGTTCACCTGCTTCTTGAACGCCTTGCTGATCAGGTAGACCCCCGCCGCGGCCGGCAGCCCGCCGGCCAGCGCCGCCACCAGGGCCAGGTTGTTGCCCACCGGCAGGGTCGCCACCAGGGTCAGATCCAGGTCCTCGCGCTGCAGGTTGACCCGCCCCGCCATCTGCAGCTCACTGGTCGGCCCCTCCACCTGGATCGGCACCGCGATCAGCAACTGGCCGTCGCCCTCGAACACCACTTCGCCGCGCACCCGGTCGAAGGCCATGCCACTCTGGTAGAGGTCGGAGAAATCCAGCCGCAGGCGCCGCGCCCAGGTGTCGAAATTGAACAGCGACAACAGGCGCAGCAGCGCCGAACCGGCGCTGTCGCTGGCGCGCAGGAAGCGGCCGTCGCGAATATCGATCTTCAGCGTCCCGGACAACAGGTTGCCCGCCACCTGCGCCGGCGAGCCGTCCCAGCGCAGCGCGGTATCGAAGCTGGCGTAGCGGCTCTCGATCAACGGCTCCTGCCCCCAGGCGCGCTGCACCAGGGCCAGGTCGTCCGCGACCAGGCGGCCGATAAACTGCGAGGAATTGCGCCCCTCGGCATCGCGCAGCCACATCAGCTGCGCGCCCAGCTTCTGCTCGCCGCTGCCGCGACCTTCCAGCCGCACACCGCGCGCTCCGCCGCGGATATCGCTCAGCACCAAGCGGTCTGCGGACGGGCGCAGGCGGAAGGACCAACGCCCCAGGTCCTCGTCGCCGATCGTCAGGCGCTCGGTGCTGAAGTTCACCTTGGGCAGGCCGGCAAAGTCGAAGTCGGCCCAGGGATCCGCGGCCTCTTGAGCGGCTTCGCCCTCCGCACCAGACCCGGATTCCGGTGGCGCCGGCAGGCGCAGGTGCTCCAGGTCCAACTGCAGCGGCGTGGCGCTGTTCACGACGCCGCTCAGGCGGCCGGCAACAGTTTCACTGTCGAACTGCAGCTGCCAGTCGGCGCCCAGGCCGCGGCCGCGCAGGTGTATATGCGCTATCTCCGCCTCGCCCAGCGCCAGGCGGTCGGTACTCAGATCCAGCGTGACAGGCAGCGGCTGCCCGGCGCCGTCGCCGCTTTCCGCGGCGCCAGCCTCTGCGTCTTCGTAAATCCGCAGCAGCTCCAGCCAACGAGGCAGGTCTATCTGTGACAGGTCGCCGGTAATCGCCAGGCCCCGCTCCGGGGGGAGTCTCGCCTCGGCGTTGAGCGCCAGTGCGCCGCGCTCCAGCGCCCCCTGTACCTGCCAGAACTGGCCCTGCAGATGTTCGCCGTAGTTCAGGTGGAAGAGGCTGCCCTGTTCACCGATCGGCACCCGCAGTACGAAATTGGTCCTGTCCCCGGCGCGCTTACCCAGCGGCGCCGGCAGATTGACCGCGACGCCAGCCAGGTTCGAGGTCAGTTCGAACACCGCCGAATAGGGCATGGCCTTCTCCCGCGCGGGTATCGTGACCAGGGCCCGGTAATCGAGCACCCCGTCCAGCCACTGCAGTTCCGGGCGCCCGCTCCAGGTGCGCAGCGCGCCGGCAGCGGCGCTGCCTTCCACGACCACCTGGGTGTCGCGCTCGGCGCCGTCGCCGAGGTGCCGTATCTGCGCCTTCAGGGGCTCTCCCCACAGGCTGCCGCGCAGCTCGGTGCCGGCGAGGCCGCGCTCGCTGTCGTAGGACACGCTGCCCCGCAGTTGCTCTATCGGCAGGCGCAGGTCCTGCAGCCGCAGGGCGCCGTCCCGCAGTTCCAGCTGTACCCGCTGCTGCGCGGCCAGCTCGGCGCCGCCGAGGGGCTGGGACAGGACCAGGCTGCCATCCATATGGCCGCTGAGGTGCCAGTCATCAAAGGCGCTGCCGAGCCGCTCGCGCAGCGGCGACTGCTGCAGCAGCCGCAGGCCATCCGCCGCCGGCCCCGACAGCTGCGCACGCACGTCGAGCAGGGATCCGCGCCCGGCGGGATTCGCGGTCACGCCCACGCGGATGGCGCGCGCATCGATATTCCACAGTTTCGCTCTGTCGGCGCTGACCAGCACCCGGCCGTCGTCGATGCGCAGGCGCCCGTCGACATCGCGCGCGGCCGGCCAGCCGGCGGCGTAATCCAGGTTGGCGGCGGAGAAGTCCGCGGCCAGTTGCACCGTCTGCCGCCCGGGGTGGCGTCCCAGCGCGAGCAGCTGCCGGTCTTCGCCCTCCCGGTAGCTGCTGCCCCGGTAGATGAATCCGGCGCTGGCGACGCGACCGGGGTTCTTCGCCCCCAGCCCCTCGTCGAGCCAGCGGCGCAGGTCGTCGCTGACCGTGTGGGGCACCAGCTGCCGCTGCGCCGAGACGGGTGCGTCGCGCAGGCCCAGTGCCAGCGTGAGCTCCGTCGCGCGGCTGTGGGCGATGTACGGCAACTGCAGCAGGAACTGGCCGCTGACGCTGCCCATATCGCCCGCCAGTTGCAGCGGCCCGGACAGCACCTGCACCGAGTTGCCCTCGCGGTCCACAGACCAGGCGACGGTGCCACTGGCGCGCTCGAACTGGAAGGCGTCGGCGTAGAGCGCCGGGAAGTGGGCGCTGAAGCTGCCGCCGCCCAGCTCGACGCGCCCGTCGTCGCCCTGCAGCTGCAGGTAGCCATTCAGCCCGCGCACCGCCGGCGCACCGCGGTGCGCCTCGGCGCTGAATTCACGTAGGTTGGCGCTGAGCTCGACGCGGCCGTCGGCGCCGCGGCTGAGCTGGATATTGCGCAGCTGGCCGCTGGGCTTTAGCGCGCGCAGCCATTCGTCCGCCGCTCCTTGCAACAGTTCCAGCCGCTCCAGGATGCGGCTCCAGCCGCCCAGATCGATCACGTCTGCCGCCAGTTGCAGCCCCGTCTGCGCGTCGCTGCGCGCCTGCAGGTTCAGCGCCGGCATCTGCAGGTCGCGCCAGCCGAGCCGTATGTCCTGCAGCGCCAGGCGCCACTGCCGCCCCGGCTGCCAGTGCCCGGAGATGTCGCCGGCGAGGGACTTCAGCGGCGCCAGTACGGGCGCCGGCTCGCCGCCGGATTCGGGCTCGGCCGGCTCGGGGCTCGCTTCCTCCACCTGCTCGAGGCTGAGGCGCCCGAGCAGGCTGTAGCCGCGCTCGGCATCGCTCTGCAGCCACAGCCTGCCGCGCGCCAGTTTGCGCCCGTTCCAGTGGTACTTGTCCGGCAGCGGGGTCAACTGGTGCAGCAGCGCGACGATATCGCTGTCGAGCAGCAGTTCGTTCAGCTGCACATAGCCGTCGAGGGAGAAGTTGGCCTTGTCGCGCGGGTTGCCGCGGCCCTCCAGGACCAGGCGCAGAGTCTCTTCGCCAGCCGCCCGCGGCACGGCACCAGCTCCCGGACTCCCCTTGGTCACATGGGCGCGGGCCGTCAGGCGGTGGAAATCGCCGCTGTTTTCCAGCTGGATCTGCGGCAGTTCCAGCTGCGCCAGTTGACCGTCGTCCAGGCGCAGGGTGATGCGGGCATCGCGCACCTGCACCTTGGGCCCCAACTGGAAAATGCGCGCCGGATCGCCGAGGTGGGCCCCGCCGTCACCGTCGGTATCCGGGGCGGTCCGGGGGAAACCGTCGATATGCCAGCGGGCGAATCCGGTGCGACTCAGACTGGCGGAGAAGTCGTGCACCTGCAGGTTCTTCCATACCAGCTCGCGATTCCACAGGCTGGCGAGCAGATCCAGGTGGAAGAGGCCGTAGCCCATCTGCACCTCGCCCTTTTCGCCGAGGCGCAGGCCGTCCAGCTGTAACGCCACCTCCAGCGCCTGCCAGCGCAGCGACAAGCGCTCCATCTGCACCGGCACGCCGAGGCCGTCGGACAGCCAGGCGCTGATCTGCGGGCGGTACTGCTCCACCTGCGGAGACAGCAGGCGCCCCGCCTGCACCAGTATCGCGAGCGCTATGACGAGGCTGACAGTCAGCAGCCAGAACTTGCGCGCCAGCCAGCGCAGCGCGCCAATCACGCGCCACCTCCGACCGCGCGCGGCGATTCGCCCCGCACCGTGAAGGCGCGAGGGGCTGACCGGGCGACAGGGGGCGGATCAGACCAGAACAATGTCGTATTGCTCCTGGTTGTAGATGGGCTCCACCTGGAACTGGATCGGGCGGCGGATAAATTCCTCCAGGTCGGCCACGTTGGCGGACTCCTCGTCGAGCAGCAGATCGATGACCACCTGGCTGGCCAGCACCATGATCTTCTCGCTGTCGTAGGCGCGCGCCTCGCGGATGATCTCGCGGAAAATTTCGTAGCAGACGGTCTCGGCGCTCTTCAGGGTACCGCGCCCCTCGCACACCGGGCAGGGTTCGCAGAGTATCTGGCCGAGGGACTCGCGCGTGCGCTTGCGCGTCATCTCCACCAGTCCCAACTCGGACACCCCGGTGATACTGGACTTGGCGTGGTCCCGCTCCAGGGCCTTCTCCAGCGTGCGCAGCACCTGGCGCTGGTGCTCCGGATCCTTCATATCGATAAAGTCGATGATGATGATGCCGCCCAGATTGCGCAGGCGCAGCTGGCGCGCGATGGCCGTGGCCGCCTCCAGGTTGGTCTTGAAGATAGTCTCTTCCAGGTTGCGGTGGCCGACGAACGCACCGGTATTCACGTCGATGGTGCTCATGGCCTCGGTCTGCTCGATAATCAGATAGCCGCCGGACTTGAGCGTGACCTTGTTCTGCAGCGCCTTGCGGATCTCCTCCTCGACACCGTAGAGATCGAACAGGGGCCGCTCGCCCGGGTAGTGCTCCAGGCGACCGGCGATCTCCGGCGCGTACTTGCCGGCGAATTCCGCCGCGCGGCCGTGGGCCTCGCGGGAGTCGATGCGGATTTTTTCAGTGTAGGGGCGCGCCAGGTCGCGCAGTGCGCGCATAAACAGCGGCAGGTCCTCGTAGATCACCGAGGGCACCGGGCGCTCCTTGATGCGGTTCTCCAGCTCACGCCACAACTTGTACAGGAAGGGGATATCCCGCAGCAGGTCCTCCTCGCTGACCCCCTCGGCCACGGTGCGCAGGATAAAGCCGCCGTCGCCGGACAGGCCCTCGTCCGCGAGGCGGGTCGACGCCAGCTCCACCAGTTGGCGCAGGCGCTCGCGCTCAGCCTCGTCCTCGATGCGGTTGGAAATGCCGATATGCCGGGTCTGCGGCATATACACCAGATAGCGGGCGGATACCGACAGGTGCGTGGTCAGGCGCGCGCCCTTGCTGCTGATCGGGTCCTTGACCACCTGCACCACCAGCGACTGTCCCTCGCGCACCAGCGCGCGGATATCCGCCACTTCCGACGAGTCGCGGGACTCCATGCCCTCTTCGTCCAGCGGCGCTATATCCGAGGCGTGGATAAAACCGGCGCGCTCCAAGCCGATATCCACGAAGGCCGCCTGCATGCCCGGCAGCACCCGCACCACCTTGCCCTTGTAGATATTGCCGACGATACCGCGGCGCGCGCTGCGCTCCAGGTAGACCTCCTGCAGCACGCCGTTCTCCACCAGCGCGACGCGGGTCTCGGTGGGGGCGACATTAATCAGCAGCTCCTCGCTCACGCGTCTCTCTCCCCTCTGCTCCCGCTCCGGGCCACCTCCCCCTCACACCAGTAGGGGATGCCGGCGTTTTCCAGCATCGGCACCAGCGCCTCCAGCGGCAGGCCGACCACATTGCTGTAGCTGCCGCTGATGGATTCCACCAGCGCCGCGCCGAGCCCCTGGATGCCGTAGCCGCCGGCCTTGTCGGCGGGTTCGCCGCTGCGCCAGTAGGCCTGTATCTGCGCACTGTTCAGATGCCGGAAACGCACCCGGGTTTCCACCAGGCGGCTGAATTGGCGCTCGTGGGAACGCAGGCAGATGGCGGTCAGCACCGAGTGCTCGGAACCGGACAACTGCCGCATCATGGATTCGAAGTCGGCGAAATCCCGCGGCTTCTCCAGCACCCGCCCGCCGGCCAGCACCAGGGTGTCGGCGCCCAGGGCCCAGAGGCGGGTATCGGCATCACCGGCCAGGCGCAGGCCGGCCTCGGCCTTGTCGTGGGCCAGGCGCTGGACATAGTCCTCCGGCGTCTCACCGGGCCTCTGCTGTTCGGGGACGGACGGGGTGACCTGCGAGAAAGGCACGGCAATCTGCGCCAGCAGCGCGGCGCGGCGCGGAGAGCCGGAGGCGAGTAGGAGTCGGCTGTCGGCGGGAGTCTCAAACACTGTACTACTTATTCTTTGTTGGTCAGCGGCTGATTATAGCGGTATCGCTCGAAAAATGATCGACCTTTTACCCTGCTTAACAGTCGCCGGCGGTTCAGCGCACCTGCAGGCGGCTGGCCATCGCGTCGAGCCAGGGGGCGACCCAGGGCCACAGCAGCGCGGTGGTGACCGCTGGCCACAGGAAAGTCAGATCCGGCACCGGTTTGCCCGCCAGACTGTGGACCCAGTTGCCGACCACCTGGTTGATACCCACCAGGATGAAGACCCACATCAGCTGCTGCGCCGGGTTGAAGGCGCGGGTGCGCCGGTAGGTCAGCAGGCTGAAGTAGGCCAGCACCGCCAGCGCCAGCGCGTGGCTGCCCAGCGCGGCGCCGGTCACCAGGTCCTCGACAATACCGACCACCCAGGCAAATCCGACGCCGAGGCTCTGCGGCATGCGCGTGATCCAGAAGATCACCAGCAGCGCGGTAAAGGCCGGGCGGAACCACAGCCACTGGTGCGGCAGCGGCATCACGGCCAGCAGCAGCGCGACCAAGACGGTCGCGGCGATAAACCAGCGGTTATTCGCTTCCAAGGTCCCCGTCCCCGCTGTCGGCACTGCCTCTGTCGCCGATAACTGCCAGCACGAAGCGGCTGCGGTTCATGCGCCCGCGGGGCTGAACCTCGGCCTCGGCAAAGGCGCGGCCGGGATCCCGCCGCACCGAGATCACCTCGCCCACCGGATAGCCGGCCGGAAAGCGGCCGCCGAGACCGGAGCTGAGCAGCAGGTCGCCCTCGCGGATATCGCTGGTATTGGCCAGGTGGCGCAACTTGAGGCGGTAGAGGTCGCCGGTGCCCTCGGCCACGGCGCGCACACTGTTGCGCAGCACCTGCACCGGTATCGCGTGGCTGGCGTCGGTGATCAGCAGCACGCGGCTGGAGGAGTCGCCCGCTTCGATGACCTGACCGAGCAGGCCGCTGGCGTCCATGATCGGCGTGCCCAGGTCGACGCCGTCGTCGCGGCCCTTGTCGATCAGCAGCACGTGTTCGAGGGGATCCGGCGATACGCCGATGATCTGCGCCACCAGCACCCGCTCGTCGACCATCTCGGCGGAGTTCATCAGCTCCTTGAGCTGGGTGTTCTCCGCCTTGACCGCCGCCAGCAGCTGGCTGCGCTGTTCCAGCAGCAGCACCTGGCGCTTGAGGCGGCTGTTCTCTTCCAGCAGCTCCTCGCGGCTGCGCAGCTGCTCCCCGGCCCAGTCGCCGACGCGCTCGGGCGCGCCGGTAATCCAGTAGAAGGGCGCCACCAGGCCGGCGAGGCGCTCGCGCACCGGCTGCAGCCAGTCGGTGTAGAGATTGATCGCGATCAGTGCCGCCGCCACCAGGCCCAGCACGAGAATGCGGGACTCAGGCGAGGGGCCGCGGGTAAATAGCGGTTTGATGGGCAGACCCCCGTCTCTAGGTCAGTTCGTTGGTTCTTGTTATCGAGTTCCGTGGTCGGCTCTACGGGGCTCCGTAGCTGGCTCCGCGGCGGCACTGCTACCGGTATCAGTACCTTCGCATTTGGCTTTCGAGTGGTACCCACCATCATCTGGGGAATTGGCGGGAAAACTGAAGTTAAATGCGCAGGCCCTGATGCCGGTGGCTTCTTGCGGGACTGGGGGGAGGGGGGGGAGGGGAGGAAAAACTCCAGGGGGGGGTGCACGTAGTGTTTCGCAAAAAAACAACAGTGGGAAGGGCGCCACCGAATCACCCCCTTCGCCCCGCCACCAC
>NZ_JBSWWT010000036.1:0-15758 GCF_056160225.1 Microbulbifer sp. ABF4_143 | reverse complement strand
CCTGAAGGCTGCAGATGTTAGGCGCAGCTCGCCGCGAATGGCCCAGCCCTTTGCAAGAGCTGCAACGCAGCAGCTGCGGCCTTCAGGCCCCGCCCTTCGGGGCTTTCAGAGCGATTCACACTCTGCGTTGCGACTTCTTAAAAGGTCTAGACATTCCTGCGAAGCCGCGCCTTGATTGTGAACCGCCCTGAAAGCCAGAGACATTACGGACTTATTCAGAGGTTCCCTAGCAGGGTAAAGCCTGTAGTCGTCGATTGGCAGAGCTGGGACTCGGTGCTCCCGGGGGCAGTCCCAGTGTTAGATACTGCGCTTGCCGGACAGGTTCAGGGTTAGTTCCAGCAGCCCGGTCCAGGGATCCTGGTCCTTTCCGCCCTTGATCGCGGTGTCCACCGCGCGCGCGCGCAGCAGCAGGTTTTCCAGTTGCCGTGGGCGCAGGCGGGCGAGGGCGGCCTGTACCAGCGGCTGGCGTTTCTGGATGCGCACCAGGCGCGCGATCGGTTGGCCCTGGTCCAGTTTTTCACCGATTTCCAGCAGGCTGCGGATTTCCCGCGCCAGGGCCCAGAGCACCACCGGCGCCTCGACGCCCTCGGCGCGCAGGCCGTGCAGTGTCTTGATGGCGCCCTCGGCGTCGGCGGCCAGGGCCCTGTCGATCAGGCCGAAGACGTCGTAGCGGGCGGAGCTGGCCACGGCGTCGCTCATCGTTTCGGCGGTGATCAGGTTATCCGCACTCAGCAGCTTGAGCTTTTCGATCTCCTGGCTGGCGGCGAGCAGGTTGCCCTCGACCCGTTCCGCCAGTATCTGGATCGCCTCCGGCTCGGCGTCGAGGCCGGCGGCGCGCAGGCGCTGGTGAATCCAGCGCGGCATTTCCTGGGCGTCCACCGGCCACACCTGGATCAACACGCCCTTCTGGTCCAGGGCCTTGATCCACTTGCTGTTCAGCTGCGATCTGTCCAGTTTCGGCAGCACCAGCAACAGCAGCAGGTCGTCGCCGGCGAGGCTGGCGAACTCCTGCAGCGCTTTGCTGCCCTTGTCCCCGGGTTTGCCGCCGGGCAGGCGCAGTTCGATGACTTTTTTCTCCGCGAACAGCGACATGCTGCCGGCGGAGGCGAGCAGCTGGCCCCAGTCGAAATTGTGCTCCCCGTGCAGCAATTCGCGCTCGCTGAAACCGTTTTTCCTCGCGGCGGCGCGGATGCTGTCGCAGCACTCCTGCACCAGCAGCGGTTCGTCGCCGCTGACGACGTAAATCGGGGCCAGGCCCTTGTTCAGGCTCTGTGGCAGTTGGCGCGGGTTAATGCGCATTAGCGCACCTCATCAGTAGCTCCGGTCTTCGGCGGTCGCGTTGACGTCGATGCGGCGCAGCCGGTCGATAATGCGCCCGATCAGTTCGCGGCGCATCTCTTCGCGCAGCAGTCGCTCTTCCTCGCCCTTGCTGACGATTTCGTCGTCGCTCCACTCGAGGGTGCGGTAGACGTCCGCCTCGGCGTTGTTCAGCAGCCAGCGGCCGTTGCTGTCGCGCACGCTGTAGAGGGCGCTGGTAATCAGCTCGTATTCGGCGGCGCGCCCCTTGGCGTCCACGGAGACGGTGCGCTTGCGCTCGGTTTCCTTGTGGATGGTCAGCGCATAGTCCGCCTCCAGCGGCGATTCCGCCATCGGCAGGCCGGCGTTCTGCAGCAGGCGGGTCAGTTCCTCGGCGATATCGCTGCGCGGGTCCTCGGCGGAGATATACAGCTGGCTGCCGGGGGGGAAGTTTTTCGGCGCGCCGCGCAGGTGCCAGCCGCAGCTGGCGGTGGCGAGTAGGGTAAGTATCAGTAGAGGGCGGATTAGTTTCATCGTCTTCCTATGTTTTTGCTTCCGAATGCGCATTGGCCGTCTACGGTGGTGCCTCTGGAACTTCGTAGCAGGCACAGGGCCTTCGCATTTCGCTTTCGCGTTTGACCAACCTCACTGATAGGAGACGGAAAAACCCTTTAGTTCAATATGAAGGCACTGATGCCGCTAGCCCTTTGCGGGACTGTCGGTCGACCCGACCGACAAGCCCCCATGGATGGGTTCACGGCGTGTCCCGCAAAGGGCTAGCGGCAGCGGTGCCGCCTCGGCGCCCGCTTACAGGGCACCCAGCCCCGGGGTTATTTGGCAACGATATTGACCAGCTTGCCCGGCACCACAATCACCTTGCGCACCGTGGCATCGCCGATAAATTTCTGCACGTTTTCGTTTTCCAGTGCCAGCTTCTCCAGCGTGTCCTTGTCGGCCTCCGCCGGCGCCTCCAGCTTGGCGCGCACCTTGCCGTTGACCTGCACCACCAGGGTGATGCGGTCGCGCACCAGGGCGCTTTCGTCGACGAGCGGCCACTGGGCGTCCACCAGCGGCGTGTCGTTGCCCAGCGCCTGCCAGAGGCTGTGGCAGATATGCGGGGTGATCGGGGCCAGCAGCAGTACCGCGGCCTCCAGCGCCTCGCGCTCGACCGCCAGGCCCTGGGCGCTGTCGCGCTCGGCCAGTTTGCCCACTTCGTTCAGCAGCTCCATCACCGCGGCGATGGCGGTATTGAAGGTCTGGCGGCGGCCGTAGTCGTCGCCGACCTTCAGGATGGTCTCGTGGGTCTTGCGGCGCAGCTGCCGCTGTTTGTCCGACAGGGCGTTTACGTCGAACGCCACAGTGTCGCCGGCGGCGATATGGCTGTGCACCGTCTTCCACAGCTTGCGCAGGAAGCGGCTGGCGCCCTCCACGCCGGCGTCGTGCCACTCCAGGGTCTGTTCCGGCGGCGCGGCGAACATGGTGAACAGGCGCACCGTATCGGCGCCGTACTGCTCCACCGCGGCGTGGGGGTCTATGCCGTTGTTCTTGGACTTGGACATCTTCACCACGCCGCCGGCAATCACCTCCTCGCCGGTGGCGCGCTCGACCGCGCGGATCGGCTTGCCCTTGTCGTCGCGCTCGACATCCACGTCGGCGGGATTGATCCACACCTTGTGGCCGTCCACTTCCTTGTAGAAGGACTCCGCCAGCACCATGCCCTGGCACAGCAGCTGCTTGAAGGGCTCGTCGCTCTCCACCAGGCCCTCGTCGCGCATCAGCTTGTGGAAGAAGCGCGCGTAGAGCAGGTGCAGTATCGCGTGTTCGATGCCGCCCACATACTGGTCCACCGGCAGCCAGTAGTTGGCGCGCTCCGGGTCCAGCATGCCCTGGTCGAAATCCGGGCAGGTGTAGCGGGCGTAGTACCAGCTGGACTCCATAAAGGTGTCGAAGGTGTCCGTCTCGCGCTCCACCGGCTCGCCGTTCAGCTCGTCTTTGCGCCACTCGGGGTCGGCCTTGATCGGCGACTGTACGCCGTCCAGTTCCACGTCCTCAGGCAGCAGAATCGGCAGCTTTTCCGCCGGTACCGGAATTTCGCCGCCGTCGGGCAGGTTGAACATCGGAATCGGGGCGCCCCAGTAGCGCTGGCGGGATACGCCCCAGTCGCGCAATCGGTAGTTGGTGGTCACGCGGCCCTTGCCGGCGGCTTCGAGGGCATCGGCGATGGCGTTGAAGGCGGCGTCGAAGTCGAGGCCGTCGAAGCCGCCGGAATTGACCAGTACGCCCTTGTCGGTGAAGGCCTCCCTGTCCAGGTCGATGGCCTCGTCACCCGCGGGCGCCACCACCTGTTTGATCGGCAGGCCGTATTTGCGCGCGAATTCCCAGTCGCGCTGGTCGTGCGCCGGCACCGCCATCACGGCGCCGGAACCGTAGTCCATCAGCACATAGTTGGCGATCCAAACCGGCACCTCCTCGCCGGTGATCGGGTGTATCGCCTTGATGCCGGTGTCCATGCCCTTCTTCTCCATCGTGGCCATATCGGCTTCGGACAGAGACTGCTTCTTGCACTCGGCGATAAAGGCTTTCAGCTCGGCGTTGTTCTCGGCCAGCTCCAGGGATATCGGGTGCTCCGCGGCCAGGGATACATAGGTCACGCCCATCAGCGTATCCGGGCGGGTGGTGTAGACATCGAAGTGGTCGACACCGGCGATGGCCTTCGGCAGCGCGAAGGACAGCTCGATGCCGCGGCTCTTGCCGATCCAGTTGCGCTGCATGGTGCGCACCTGCTCCGGCCAGTGGGGCAGCTTGTCCAGGTCGCCCAGCAGCTCCTCGGCGTAGTCGGTGATCTTGATAAACCACTGTGCCAGCTCGCGGCGCTCGACGGTGGTGCCGCAGCGCCAGCAGCAGCCGTCCTCCACCTGCTCGTTGGCCAGCACCGTCTGGTCGTGGGGGCACCAGTTCACCGCGGAGTTCTTTTTATATACGAGGCCCTTCTCGTACAGGCGGGTGAAGAACCACTGCTCCCAGCGGTAGTAGGACGGCTGGCAGGTGGCCAGCTCGCGGGACCAGTCGAAGCCGAAGCCGAGCGCTTTCAGCTGGCCCTTCATGTAGTCGATATTGGCGTAGGTCCACTTGGCCGGCGCCGTCTTGTTCTGAATGGCGGCGTTTTCGGCCGGCAGGCCGAAGGCGTCCCAGCCCATCGGGTGCAGTACATTCTTGCCCAGCATACGCTGGTAGCGGGAGATCACATCGGTGATGGTGTAGTTGCGCACATGCCCCATATGCAGCTTGCCGCTCGGGTAGGGGAACATGGACAGGCAGTAGAACTTTTCCCTGCTGGCGTCTTCCTGCACTTCAAAGCTCTTCTGTTCCTCCCAGAACTGCTGGGCGGACGCTTCGACTACGGAGGGGTTGTACTGCTCTTCCATCGGCTGGGGACCTATACTCTGTGCTCGAAAAATACGATTGAAAGCGCGGGATTATATTAACCTGGCAGGCCTTTGTGCCAGGTTATTATCGCAGTGCAGGGACGCACCGCCGCCGCTCAAAGGGCGGCGCTAGCCCGCAACAGACCGATGGATCAGGGACCATCTATCGGGTTGCCAGTTTAACGATAGTGAGGGGAGCCATGACGAAGGAAC
Source organism: Microbulbifer sp. ABF4_143 (assembly GCF_056160225.1). NCBI lineage: Bacteria > Pseudomonadati > Pseudomonadota > Gammaproteobacteria > Cellvibrionales > Microbulbiferaceae > Microbulbifer > Microbulbifer sp. ABF4_143. The sequence goes on along the minus strand of NZ_JBSWWT010000036.1, from coordinate 10,824 downwards.
CAAAGTTGCCGCCGGAGGAGAATATGGCGGAGGCGCTGCGCCGGGATCTGGAGGATCTGGTGGAAGGGGAGCTGGCGGTGGAGGATCTGACGGCCACCAAGGTCGCCTTCCTGCGCGCCTGGCTGAAGGATGACCTGCACCGAGCGGCGGACTATTTGCGCGGTCTCGGCGGCGAGTTGCAGACACTGGAGGAGCGCGGCGGCAGCTGGCTGCTGGATGCGGCGGACCCGACCGAAACCGCCTGGCCCAACCTGATGCGCTGTATCAAGCAGGGCAGGCCCTGGGCCCTGGCGGGCGAGCGCACTGTCGCCGGCGAGGAGCTGCAGTGCCTGGGCTGCGGCTATCGAGCCACGCCGCCGGAGAACAGCCAGATCACCCCCTGCCACCGCTGCGGTTACGGCTGCTTCCGGCAGATCGAGGGCGGGCTGGAGGAGTGAAGAACCGGGTTTCGGGGGGCTTGCTTTCGAAGTCGGGGCGGGGTGCCATATAGACCCCGCGAGTCCGAAACCTGAGGAATAGGAATGGAGCTGCAGAACGCCTTGGCCACCCTCGCAATGCCCCCGTTGGCGCCGCTGCTGGGCCTGCTGTTGGCGCTGTTGCTGTGGTTTTTCCCCTCCGGCTCCCCTTTCGCGAAACTGTCACTGCCGCTGGCTATGCTCTCCTTCGCCGCCCTGTGGATTAGCGCAACGCCGGCGTTTTCCGCCTGGCTGGGCGAGCGGCTGGACAAAACTGCCGGCGCCCCGGATGTGGTGCCCCAGGCGGTGGTGGTGCTGGGCGGCGGCCGCTACCGGGATCAGAAATCCGGCGGTGAGCGCCTGTCGGCCACCAGCCTGGAGCGGGTGGTCTGGGCCGCACAGCGGGCGCCGGCGCAGCTGCCGCTGCTGGTTTCCGGCGGGCGCGTGTTCGAACAGGAGCGCGCCTCGGAGGCGGAGCTGATGGCGCAGTTGTTGCAGGAACTGTTCCAGCGCCCGGTGACCTGGCGCGAGCATTGCAGCCGCACCACCGCCGAGAACGCGGTCAACACCGCCGCGGTGCTGCACGACTCCGGTGTGGAGAGCATAGTGCTGGTCACCCACTGGTGGCACATGCCCCGCGCGGCGGAGGTTTTCGCCCGCGCCGGCCTGCAGGTGCGGCCGCTGCCGGTGGGCAGCTCCGCCGAACTGCTGCCGAGGGCCCAGGGTGGCCCGCTGCGCTGGCTGCCGAGCGCGGCGGCCATGCTGCGCACCCAGGTGTACTGGCGGGAGATGCTGGCGCGCCACTGGTATCGCTGGTGGCCGCTGCCGCCGGTCAGGTCCTGCTGAGGAACCATCGGGCCGGTTGCGGGTCGGAACAGAGTCAGCGGTTTATCGAGTGTCAAGCGGCGGTCCGGGCCAATCCCGTACTCCCGGTCACGATTCGGCCTTGCCCGGTCCCGGCGCGGGGCATAAGATGGCTGCACCTCGCAGCGACCACTTTTTAGTCGATTCTGATGGAGCGGTGGCTGTGGATAGCAACCATAACAATAAAAGAGGTATCACTGAGATGAAGGACATTCCTGCATCCTTTTCCCCCATCCAACTGCACAATCGCCTCAATCGCGCCGTGTGGATCGGCCTCAAGCGCGCGTCACAGGACAGCCGTGAACTGGTGTTCCTCTGCGCCGGCAGCGACGGAGCCGCCCAGGTGAGCAAGAATTTCGAGACTTTTGCCGGGCAGATAGTGCGGGAATTCCGCATCAACCCGGCCGAGGCGGACTTTATCGAGCTGCGCTGTGAAGGGGGCGAGCAGCGGTGGTACCACTGGCACGCCGAGTGGGTGGGTTCCGCGCCGATGGAGTGCCGCGCGGAACCGGTGGTGGCGGAGTCCCGCCGCCGCTACCTGGCCGAGGCCCTGAGCCGCAGCGTGGAGGCCGCATAGCGGCCTCTAGGCTCTGGGCGAGCACAGTCAGGCGCGCGCTTTGTTGGCGCGGCCGTTCTTTTGCAGCAGGTCCGCCAGGGCCTGCTGCAGAGTCGGAAAGCGGAAGCTATAGCCGCTGTCGAGGGCGGTGCGCGGCTCCATTTTCTGGCTGGCCAGCAGCAGCTCCTCCGCCATATCCCCGAACATCAACTTCAGCAGCCAGGCCGGTGTACGCATTCGGGCGGGGCGGTGCAGCTGTTTGCCGAGCAGGCGCGCAAAGCTGTTGTTGGTCACCGCTTCGGGTGCGCAGGCGTTGAACGGCTGACACAGTTGCCGGTCGATGGCGTGCAGCATCAGACCGACGATATCCTCCTCGTGAATCCAGCTCATCCACTGTTCGCCGGAACCCATCGGGCCGCCGAGGCCGAGACGGAAGGCGGGCAACATCTTTGAGAGGGCGCCGCCGCGGGTGGACAGCACTATGGCGGTGCGCATGGTGCCGACGCAGATGCCGGCCTTCTGTAGCGGCAGGGTGGCCGCCTCCCAATCCCGGCACAGCTGCGCGGCGAAGCCGCCGCCGGGGGGGCTGCTCTCCTTGAGCAGGTCGCCGCCGCGGTCGCCGTAATAGCCCACCGCCGATCCGGAAAGGAAGTAGCGCGGGCGCGGCACCTGGGTCAGGGACCAGCGCACCAACTTCTCCGTCGTCTGCAGGCGCGAGTTGCGGATCTCCGCGCGGCGCTTCTCCGTCCAGCGGTGGGTGATCGCCTCCCCCGCCAGGTTCACGACGATATCGACCGGTGTATCCACTTCCTCGGGAGTGCGGCAGCCATTGGCCGCCTCGCCGCACAGTTTGCGCACCTTGTCCGGCTGCCGGCTCAGCACCGTCAGCGTATCGCCCCGTGCCAGCCATCGCTGGCAGAACAGCCGGCCTATCAGGCCCGTGCCGCCGCTGATTAAACAATGCATAGGGAAGGCATCCTTGCCGTGCTCGTGTCGGTGAATCGGTAATTTGTACTTGTCGCTTCGGCGGCTGTGGGCCGCGCTTACATAGTAGCAGTTGCGGGGTGCAAGCCCGCCCTTGGCGCAAATACAGCGAAGTGTAGGAGATTTCCGCCTACTTGCGCGCAGTCTGGCGTCCGTTTCCCAGCACGAGCGGGGTTGCTATAGTTTTTTAGGGTCGCGGATGTACCCACATCAGTGCCGCGGGGATGAGGTAGCAAGGATGTACGGCAGGGCAACTGGATTGCGCGCTTGGATCTTCGTTTTGGGATTCAGCGTGTCGGCGCAGGTACTGGCGGAAGATCTGCCACAGAACGGTTTCACCGTCGCCGTCGGCAAGGCGGTTTTTACCGGGGATATGACCGCCGCGGAGCTCTCCTTCCGCCACCGCCACTGGGAGTTTGGCGCAACCATTCTCGGCCATGGCGATACCCGGGACGGGGAGCAGGACCACCTGGCCTACGGGGCCTCGATCACGCGCCTGTTGCGGCCGGGGTGGGAGTTCTGCCAAGGCAGTGTCTACGGCCGCCTGGGGGTGGCCTATATCGACGGCTCGCCGCTGGTGGGGCATTTCAACTATCGCACCGGCTTCGGTGTCGACTTCAGGCATTTCTCGCTGGAATACCTGCATTACTCCAGTGCCGGGCTCACGCCATTGAACACCGGCATCGATATACTGCAGTTTCGCGTGCCTTTCTGATCAGTCTGTTGTCTGCTGGCCGACGACGAGATCCGCGCGCAGGCTGCCGCGGCGGCGCAGCAGCAGTGCCGCGGCCAGCATCGGCAGGGCCAGCGCAAACACCAGGGAGATGCCCGCGAGCATAAACGGGGTGGCGCCGCGCATGGCTCTGACCTGGCCGACCATGGTGGCGCGCTCGAACTGCGGCAGCTTTTCGACGATGTGTCCGCGGGGATCGACGACGGCGGTGACACCGGTGTTGGTGCCCCGCACCAGGTAGCGGCCGGTTTCCAGGGCGCGCATCTGCGCCATCTGCATATGTTGCAGCGGCCCTATGGAGTCGCCGAACCAGGCGTCGTTGCTGATGGTCAGCAGCACCTGTGCGCTCAGGGCGCTGTCGGCGACCATGCGCGGGTAGACGATCTCGTAGCAGATCAGCGGTGCCCAGTCGGTGCCGCCGGCGCTCAGCGGCTGCTGTCCCTCCGCCCCCGGGCGGATAAAGGAGGTGGGCAGGTCGAAGAATTCGATGGTGCCGCGGATCCACTCCTCCAGCGGCACATATTCGCCGAAGGGCACCAGATGGCGTTTGTGGTAGACGCCGGGCGTGCGGCCGAAGACGGCGGCGGAGTTGTGGATGATGCGGCGGCCGTCGGTGTCGTCCACGCGGTCGTAGAGTATGCCGCTGATCAGGTCTATCTGCGTCTGCTCGGCGTTGCGCTGCAGTGCCCGCATCAGGTTCGGGGCCTGGCCGTAGAGCAGCGGCAGCGCCGCCTCGGGCCAGACGATCACGTCCACCCCCTGTTTGCTCAGCGCCTCGGTGGCCTGCTGGTAGCGACTGATGGTCTCGCCGCGGAATTCCGGCAGCCACTTCTTGTCCTGCGGAATGTTGGCCTGTACCAGGCCGACGCTGATTTCGTCGCCTTCCGCCCGGGTCCATTCAATCTGCGCGAGCAGCAATCCGGCGGGCCAGGGCAGCAGGGCCGCCGCGATCAGCGCGACGGCGGTGCGTCGGCGCAGCGGCGCGAGCCGGCCGGCGGCGGCCAGGGCGATCACGGCCGAGGTGAAGGCCAGCAGCAGGCCTATGCCGTAGACACTGACCACCGGGGCCCAGCCCGACAGCCAGGTGTCGATATGGCCGTAGCCGGCGAAGAGCCACGGGAAGCCGGTAAAGATCCAGCTGCGCAGCCACTCGCTGATAAACCACAGCGCCGGGAAGGCGAGGGCGAAGCTGGTTCCGTTGTCGGTAAAGCGGCCGACAAAATAGAGGGGCAGCGCCAGCAGCAGTGCCATGATGGCGACGAAGGCGCCGGTGAGCAGCAGGCCCAGCGGCACCGAGGAGTTGCCGAACTCGGTGATGGAGACATAGACCCAGGAGCCGCCACTGCCGAAGAGTCCCAGGCCGTAGCAGAAGGCGAGCCACAGGGCGGCGCGGCCGGGCAGCTGTCTGCCGCCCGATGCGCGCAGGTACAGCCAGGCGAGCAGGGCCAGCGACAGCAGGCCGCAGATCCAAAAATCGTACGGGGCGAAGGAGAGTGTCATCAGCGCGCCGGCGGCGGCGCTGGCGATGGGGATCAGTAGCTTGCGCATTTGCTGGGTTCGTATGAAATGGGCCAGTTTCTGGCGCCCGCGCGGCGCTGCTGCCGGCGGCAGCGCCTTCGCATCAAATTACGGTAATCTTTTCGAGCCGCAGGGCGGATGTGCGTCAAGCATATCCGCCCTAGGCGGTTTCTCCGAGCCCCGAGAGCTCTAGGGAGCCTCTGATTAAGTCCGTAATGTCTCTGCGGGGCCTGAAGGCTGCAGATGTTAGGCGCAGCTCGCCGCGAATGGCCCAGCCCTTTGCAAGAGCTGCAACGCAGCAGCTGCGGCCTTCAGGTCCCGCCCTTCGGGGCTTTCAGAGCGATTCACACTCTGCGTTGCGACTTCTTGAAAGGTCTAGACATTCCTGCGAAGCCGCGCCTTGATTGTGAACCGCTCTGAAAGCCAGAGACATCACGGACTTATTCAGAGGTTCCCTAGTCGTCGTCCTCTGCCGGCTTCTCCATACGGCTCACGCGCAGCAGGTGTATCTGCCGGTTGTCCGCGTAGAGCACCCGGAACATGAAGTCGCCCAGGCGGGTGACCTCGTCGCGCCCCGGCAGATGGCCGAAGGACTGCATGATCAGGCCGCCGACGGTGTCGAACTCCTCTTCGCTGAGCTCGCTGTCGAAGTACTCGTTGAATTCCTCGATCGGGGTGAGCGCCTTGACGATATAGTCGTTGTCGCCCACCTTGCGGATAAAGCTGTCCGCCTCTTCCTCGTCGGTCTCGTCCTCGATCTCGCCGACGATCTCCTCGAGGATATCCTCGATGGTGACCACGCCGGAGACGCCGCCGTACTCGTCGATCACCACCGCCATGTGGTAGCGGTTCTCGCGGAATTCCCGCAGCAGGATGTTGAGGCGCTTGCTCTCGGGAATGATGTTGGCGGGGCGGATGATGTCTTCCAGCTGGAATCCCTCCAGCCCTTTCAGAATCAGCGGCAGCAGGTCCTTGGCCAGCAGTATGCCGCGGATGTCGTCCACGCTCTCGCCGATCACCGGGAAGCGGGAGTGGCCGGATTCGATAATCTTGGGCAGGAACTCCTCGGGCTTGTCCTGCAGGCTGACCACCACCATCTGCGAGCGGGGGATCATGATCTCGCGCACCTGCTGGCTGGAGACGTCCAGCGCGCCCTCGATGATGGACAGGGCCTCCGCATCCACCAACTGGTTTTCCGCGGCATCCTTGATGATATCCAGCAGTTCGTCGCGGGATTTGGGTTCTGCGGAAAAGGCTCCGAAGAGCTTCTCCAGCCAGTTTTTTTCACCCGAGCGCTTTTCACCCGATCGGGGGCGGCTGGATGAGTGACTACTTGGGGGTTCGTCTGTCGTCATGGAAGTGGCCATGCTCCGCTTTTCTCTCGTCTCTACTCTAAGTCTGTCCAGTCTGCAGCCAGGCGCGGCCCAGCGGCTCGCCAAGTGGGCCGCGGCTTACTCCTGGATTTCTTCCACGGGGGCGTAGGGATCCGCGTAACCGAGTCCGGCCAGCAGGCCCGTCTCGAGCTTTTCCATCACCTCGGCGTCCGCGTCTTCTATATGGTCGTAGCCCAAAAGATGCAGTGTGCCATGGACCACCATATGTGCCCAGTGCGCCGGGAGTGTTTTGCGCTGCTGCTCCGCCTCCTGCGCCACAACCGGCGCACAGATCACAAGATCCCCGAGAAGGGGGAGATCCAGGTCCTCGGGGAGTTCGGCCGGGAAGGACAGAACATTGGTCGGTCTGTCCTTGCCGCGGTAGCGGCCGTTGAGCTGCCGGCTCTCGTCCTCGTCGACGATGCGCACGGTCAGCTCCGCCGTGTCGCGGCGCCCCGCCAGTGCGGCGGCGACCCAGGTGCGGATACTGTCGTCGGAGGGCAGATCGATGCAGCGGCTGGCCCGCTGCACCTCGAGTTGTAAATCGATCATGATGTTGGAGCGGCGGCCTCAGGCTGCATTTTCGTCCGCTTTGCCCGCGAGCGCCTCGCGCTCATTTCTGGCCAGCGCTTCGCTTTGGGCCTCGTGGACGTCGTAGGCCTCCACGATGCGCTGCACCAGCGGGTGGCGCACCACGTCCTTGGCGCCGAAGTGGGTGAAGCTGATGCCGCTCACCTTGCCCAGCACCTCGATCGCGTGGCGCAGACCCGAGGCCTGGCCGCGGGGCAGGTCTATCTGGCTGGGGTCGCCGGTGATGACCGCGGTGGAGCCGAAACCGATGCGGGTCAGGAACATCTTCATCTGCTCGCGGGTGGTGTTCTGGCTCTCGTCGAGGATCACGAAGGCGTTGTTCAGCGTGCGGCCGCGCATATAGGCCAGCGGTGCCACCTCGATCACATTGCGCTCGATCAGCTTGCCCACAGTCTCGAAGCCGAGCATCTCGTAGAGGGCGTCGTAGAGCGGGCGCAGATAGGGGTCTACCTTCTGGCTCAGGTCGCCGGGCAGGAAGCCGAGTTTCTCGCCGGCCTCCACCGCCGGGCGCACCAGCAGTATACGTTCGACCTGGTCCTTCAGCAGCGCCTCCACGGCGCAGGCCACGGCCAGATAGGTCTTGCCGGTGCCGGCCGGGCCTATGCCGAAGTTGATGTCGTTGGTCTGCACCGCGCGCACATACTTGCGCTGGTTCAGGCCGCGCGGGCGCACGGAACACTTCTTGGTGCGGATCAGCACCACCTGCTCGGCCTCGGCGCTCTCGCCGCCGGCGTTGTCCATCAGCTCCTCGACGCCGGACTGCTGCAGGGCTAGGTGGATCTCGTCCGGCGTCAGCTGGTCGCGGTTGCCGGTCTCCTTGTACAGGAAGCTCAGCACCTCGCCGGCGGCGCGGGCGGACGCGGGTTCTCCGTAGAAGGCAAACTGATTGCCGCGATTGCGGATCTCGATATCCAATCGCTGTTCAATCTGGCGCAGGTGTTGATCGAATTGGCCACAGAGGTTGGCCAGGCGGCGGGCGTCGTTGGGCTCCAGGGTGATGCTGTGAGCGAGAGTATGTGTTTCCAAATTGGTTTCCGGCACCTTTATCTGGGGGATTCACTGCTAGGTTATACCCATTTTCCCGGTATGGGAAAGGGTGGAGTGTGACGAATGGGTTCTATCTGGTTCCAGGACTTATAACACAGTGGTATTACAGAGCTGCGACTGTTCTTTCCCTGGCGGCCCTTTCTGGTTCTGCGTAAGCGGGTTTTGGGGCGGCCCTGCTGCCGGGATTCGTTTGCGGGACACGCCGTGAATCCATCCCTGGAGGCTTGGCGGCCGGGTCCCTCCGGCCGACAGTCCCGCGAGAAGCCACCGGTCGCAGGGCCGCCCCGGAGCTTGCCTACAAAGCTCTCAAAGGGACAGCCCCGAAACCAAATTCAGGCCAGGGGTCCATTCAATTCCGAGGCCACCAGTGTCCCGCGCAGTGAATTGGGCAGCGCCTCTTCGATCAGCACATCGGCAAACTTGCCGATCAGGGCCGGGTCGTCGCAGCGGAAGTTGACCACGCGGTTGTTCTCGGTCCTGCCCTGCAGCTGGCCCGGGTCCTTTTTCGACACACCGGTCACCAGCACCCGCTCGGTGTTGCCCACCATGCGCCGGGCTATGGCCGCGGCCTGCTGGTTGATGCGGTTCTGCAGCAGCTGCAATCGCTGCTTCTTGACCTCTTCCGGGGTGTCGTCCGGCAGGTCCGCGGCCGGGGTGCCCGGGCGCGGCGAGTAGATAAAGCTGAAGGAGATATCGAAACCCACCTCCTGGATCAGGTTCATCGTGGCCTCGAAATCCTGTTCCGTCTCGCCGGGGAAGCCGACGATAAAGTCCGACGACAGGCAGATATCCGGGCGTATCTTCCTCAGGCGGCGGATCTTGGACTTGTATTCCAGCACCGTGTGGCCGCGTTTCATCGCCATCAGAATGCGGTCGGAGCCGCTCTGCACCGGCAGGTGCAGGTGATTCACCAGCTCCGGCACCTCGGCGTAGACGTCGATCAGTGCGTCGGAGAACTCCACCGGGTGGGAGGTGGTGTAGCGGATGCGGTCTATACCGTCGATGGCCGCCACATAGGTGATCAGCTCGGCGAAATCCACTATCTGGCCGTCCTCGCCCGGGGCCCGGTAGGCATTGACGTTCTGGCCCAGCAGGTTCACCTCGCGCACACCCTGGTCCGCCAGGTGGGCAATCTCCTCGAGCACATCCGCCACCGGGCGGCTGACCTCCTCGCCGCGGGTGTAGGGCACCACGCAGAAGGTGCAGTATTTGGAGCAGCCCTCCATGATGGACACGAAGGCGGTGGCGCCGTCGGCCTCCGGCTGCGGCAGCCGGTCGAACTTCTCTATCTCCGGGAAGCTGACGTCCACCACCACGGCGCCGTTCTTCTGGCGCCTGGTCTCCATCATCTCCGGCAGCCGGTGCAGTGTCTGCGGGCCGAAGATCAGGTCCACATAGGGCGCGCGCTTGGCGATGGCCTCGCCCTCCTGGCTGGCCACGCAGCCGCCGACGCCGATGACCAGATCGGGATTTTTTTCCTTCAGGTGCTTCCAGCGACCGAGCTGGTGGAACAGCTTTTCCTGCGCCTTTTCGCGGATGGAACAGGTGTTGACCAGCAGCACGTCCGCGTCTTCCGGGTCGTCGGTGGGCACCATGGCGTGGGATTCGCCGAGCAGATCGCGCATGCGCGCCGAGTCGTACTCGTTCATCTGGCAGCCGTGGGTCTTGATATAGAGCTTTTTCACCCCTGATTTGGGCGCGGTTTCGGACATTATCGAACCTGGTTAAAAACTGGTCAGTTGAAATGGTGGGGCATTATAGCGACCCGGCCCGGGACTGCATAGACGGGCCTCGATTAGAGTGCTAACCTTCCGCGCTTTTTCGGGCAAAGCCCGCGTCGAGACTAGAATCTACGGGGGTCAGTCCCCTTCCAGAGACTTCTATGGCCAACCCTATCTACAAAGTCATCTTTCACAACCAGAACCAGGTGTACGAGCTCTACGCCCGCGCCATCTATCAGAGCGATATGTACGGTTTTATCGAGGTGGAGGAGTTCGTGTTCGGTGAGAAATCCCAGCTGGTGGTGGATCCCAGTGAGGAGAAGCTGAAGACAGAGTTCGCCTCGGTGACCCGTTCCTATATCCCGATGCACAGCATCGTGCGCATCGACGAGGTGGAGAAAGAGGGTACCGGCAAGATTGTCGAGGTCAAGGGCGACAAGGTCGCCAAATTCCCCTTCCCGACGCCGGTGCGCCCGCCGCTGGACACCGAGTAACCGCCCGCGGCCTCCGGCTCAGACTGGCCGCGCAGGCCGCCGCCTCTCCCGTCCCCTTTTCTTCCCTCGTCCTCTCCCGGTGCCGGCTGGCGCCCTTGCCTACGTGTCGCTACTCGTCGCATCCGCGGCAGGGGCCCCACTCGGGCCGTCTATTCTTTATGGGTGGGGAAATCCGTCGCCACAGCGGGATTGGCCGCGGCGCGCCATGTCCGGCAGAGGCAACGCGGTGTTGATCCCTAAGGAACCTCTGAATAACTCCATAGCCTCTCTGCGGGCCCTGAAGCGTGCAGATGCAAGGCGCAGCTCGCAGCGAATTGAAAGGTCTAGACATTCCTGCAAAGTCGCGCCTTGATTGTGAACCGCTCTGAAAGCCACAGCGGTGTTTGTCAACAAAGTTGTCGCGTCCACTGATCAAGCGGCCTTGGATTTGCACTCCGCAGTAGCCTGATTTTCCTTTGGCGGGTTGAGCCATACTTCCCCAACCTGGT
>NZ_JBSWWT010000035.1:0-17764 GCF_056160225.1 Microbulbifer sp. ABF4_143 | reverse complement strand
AGAAAAGCCGGCTCGGAGCCGGCCTTCGAATCCGATTGCGGCCGGTGCATCACCTTTCTCGACCCGCCGCAATCCGATGGTTGGAGTATAGCCGCGGGGATTGGTTCCGCCGCGCCCTGTACTCGAAGGGAAGAATGCACCCGCCAGATTTCGCTGCGGTGACGTATTTATAAAATTTTTGTGACAGTGCGACGCCCGTTTCAACCACAGACTGTCTGCGAGAGGGAGCTCGCGGACAAGCCCCCGGGGATGGGGCCACGGCGTGTCCCGCCTAAGGCCACCGCTAGCAGGGGCGCCACCCAATTGCCTACAGAAAAGGGCGAACACCATGTCCGCCCCTTCATCATAACGTTCGCCGGCTCACTCCTGCCCTTCGCCGTTCTCGTCGAACAGGTGCCCCAGCTTGCCCTTCTTGGTGGACAGGTATTTGACGTTGTGCGGGTTGCGCCCCGTCTGGTGCGGTAGCCGCTCGACCACATCGATACCCAGTTCCTCCAGCGCCTTCACCTTGCGCGGGTTGTTGGTCATCAGGCGGATGGACTTGATGCCCAGGTGATCCACCATCGCCTTCAGGATCGAGTAGTCCCGCATATCGGCGCCGAAACCCAGCTGCTCGTTGGCCTCCACCGTGTCGGCGCCGCAGTCCTGCAGGCGGTAGGCGCGGATCTTGTTCAGCAGGCCGATACCGCGCCCCTCCTGGCGCAGGTAAAAGATGGCCCCGCGGCCCTCCATCGCGATACGGTGCATCGCGTGCTGCAGCTGGGCGCCGCAGTCGCAGCGCAGGGAAAAGAGGGCGTCGCCGGTCAGGCACTCGGAGTGAATGCGGGCCAGCAGCGGCTCGTCGGTGTCTATGTCCCCCATAGTGAGCACCACGTGCTCCTTGCCGGCCTCGGTATCCTCGAAGCCGTGCATTTCAAACATGCCCCAGGAGGTGGGCAGTTTGGAGGATTCCACATAGCGAATGGTCAAGTCATTACCTCTCAATTTCTCGCGCGCAGGACCAGGACCCCGTCCTGCTGTTCCATATCCACCCGACTCAGGAAGCTGTTGCCCAGCAGGGTGATATGGGGAAAATCGTCCGCGTGCACAGTGGCTTCCACATTGTGCAGCACGATGCCGCCGATGGTGACGCTGTTCAAGCGCAGTTTATAGGCGCGGGCTATACCGTTGGCCGTCGCCACCCGGATCGGCTGCGCCCGCTCCAGGTTCAGGCCCAGGCGCTTCGCGGTCGGGTAGTTGAACGCGATATTGGTGGCCCCGGTGTCCACCATCATGGTGACGCTGCGGCCATTGACCCAGGCGCTGGTGCTGTAGTGGCCGCGGCTGTCCGCGCTCAGGCGCACCTCGGCGCGCTTCGCCTTTGCGTAGCGGGCCGCGACCGGTGCATCCAGGGTCAGTTTCTGTTCGCGCCCGTCGATTTTCACCCGCGCATAGGCGGTGGTGGCCTCGACAAGCTGCACCCCCTCAGGGGATTTCTGCCCGGCCTTCAGCAGCCGCTGGCGGCCGTCGATTTCCAGCATCGCGCTGCTGCCGAAGAGCCCTTTCAGCTGCACCTGCTGCGCGGCGGCGGCCAGCGGCAAAATCAGACACAGCGTGAAGAGGAGTTTGCGCATCGGACTCCCCCTATCCAATCACCAGTGCGGTCAGCTGCAAAACCAGTGCCGCATAGACTGCCGCCAGTATATCGTCGAGCATAATCCCGACACCACCGTGCACCTGGCGGTCCGCCCAGCGGATCGGCTGTGGCTTGGCGATATCGAAGATCCGGAAGAGCGCGAAGCCGTACAGGGCCCAACCCCAGCCGGCCGGGGCCATAAACATTGTCAGCCAGTAGCCCACCATCTCATCCCAGACGATACCGCCATGGTCGTGTACGCCGAGTTTTTCCGCCGCGTCGCCGCACAGGTAGCAGCCCAGCAGTGCGGCGGCGAGCACCAGCGCCAGATACCAGCCCCAGGGCAGGCCGGCGAGCAGCCACCAGAATGGGATCGCGGCCAGAGTGCCGAAGGTGCCCGGCGCCTTGGGCGACAGGCCGGAGCCAAAGCCGAAGGCGAGCAGCATGGTCGGGTCGCGCAGCAGTTGGCCAAAGGTGGGATTTTTCATATTCAGATCAAAAGTGCTGGTAACCGGCGGATTCGGGGTGCCAGGGCTCGCCGTCCAGCCAGCTGCGCACCTCGCCTCCGCCCTCGATCACAGTGCCGATACGCACCGCGCTGAGGCCGAGCGCTTCCAGCGCCGGCAGCTGCCGCTGCGGCACGGTAAAGCACAGCTGGTAGTCGTCGCCGCCGGTGGCGGCCAGCGCCAGTGCGCCCTCGCCGGCCAGCCGCCGCGCGATCGGCGCCACCGGAAGTGCGTGCAGGTCGATATCGGCACTCACGCCGCTCGCCGCACAGATATGGCCGAGATCCGCCAGCAGGCCGTCGGAGATATCCAGGGCGCTGCTGGCGAGTGGGCCTATCGCGGCCGCCATTTCAAATTGCGGCTCGGGGAAATAGTAGGCCCTCTCCGCAGCCTCCGCGTCTGGCCCGCCGGCCAGTTTCTGCCCCAGTATCACCGGCAGTGCCGCGGCGGCCGCGCCGAGTGGGCCGCTGACGTAGATGGCGTCACCGACTCCGGCGCCGTCGCGACACAGCGGCGCACTGCTGCTACCGATCACCTGTATCGTGATCGACAATGGCCCCCGTGTGGTGTCGCCGCCGACCAGGGAAACGCCGTAGCCGCTGGCGGTCTGCAGCAGCCCGTCGGCAAACCGCCGCAGCCATTCCGCATCGCTGTGCGGCAATGTCAGCGCCAGGGTGAACCACAGGGGCTGCGCGTTCATCGCCGCCAGATCGCTGAGGTTGACCCGCAGCGCACGGGCGGCGATGGCCGCCGGGTCTGCATCCGCCGGGAAGTGCCGGTCCGCCACCAGGGTGTCCATCGAGGTGGCGAGCAGAGCGCCGGCCGGCGGCTGCAGCAGCGCACAGTCGTCGCCGATACCGAGCACGACGCCCGCGCCACGGGGTGCGCCGGCGAAGTAGTCGCGGATGATTTCGAACTCGCCCGGAGCAGCCCGCATATTGTGTTGTGCCTCAGGCGCTCTTGTCCGCAGCCACTTCCGCCGCGCGCAGATCCGCCGCGGTCTTATCCAGTATGCCGTTGATAAATTTGAAGGCGTCGGTGGGACCGAATTTTTTCGCCAGCGCCACCGATTCGTTGATCACCACCTTGTAGGGCACGTCGATACGGTTTTTCAGTTCGTAGGTGGACATGCGCAGCAGCGCGCGCGAGACCGGGTCCAGGTCGTCGATCTTGCGGTCCAGGTGCGGGCTGAAGGCGGCCTCAACCTCGTCGAGATTTTTCGCCACGCCGTAGAACAGATCGCGGAAGTACTCCACGTCCGTCTTGCTCATATCGTTGTCGGCGCGGAACTCGGCCTCGATGGTATTCAGGCTGGCGCCGGCCATGTGCCACTGGTAGAGCGCCTGCATGGCGTAGTGGCGCGCCTTGCGGCGCGCGGATGCGGTAACGGTCATTGTCTAATCCGATGATTACCCTGTAGGCGCGGCCCATGGCCGCGCCCCAGTTCAAAACTATTGCGCGAGTCTGATCGCGGCCGTGGGCCGCTCCTACAAATTCTTCCGAACTCTAAAATTAAATCTTGCCCAGCAGCGAAACCATTTCCAGTGCGGTTTCCGCCGCTTCGCAGCCCTTGTTGCCGGCCTTGGTGCCGGCGCGCTCTATGGCCTGCTCGATGGAATCCACGGTCAGCACGCCGAAAGTCACCGGAATACCGCTCGCCAGGGACACCTGGGCCAGGCCCTTGGTGCACTCGCCGGCGACGTATTCGAAGTGCGGCGTGCCGCCGCGGATCACCGCACCCAGGGCGATGATCGCATCGAATTTCTTACTCTCGGCCAGCTTCTGTGCGGCCAGCGGGAATTCGAAGGCGCCCGGCGCATAGTAGATGGTGATGTCCTCGTCCTTGATCCCCTTGCGGCGCAGGGTGTCCAGGGCGCCGTCTTTCAGGCTCTCGACCACGAAGCTGTTCCAGCGGCTGACCAGCAGCGCGTACTTGCCCTGGCAGTTGGTGAAATCGCCTTCGATCACTTGGATGTTGCTCATAATCTCTATTCCATTTTTTTCCCGATGGGCAGGCGCGCTCTGCCCATCCTACGGTTGAAGTATGTCTGTAGGATGGGCAAAGGAGCGAAGCGAGGTGCCCATCAGCGTATTCGCTATTCCTGCTCGACGTTCAGGTATTCTTCCACTTCCAGATCGAAGCCGGAGATGGCGCTGAACTTGAACGGCGCACTCATCAGGCGCATCTTGCGCACCTTCAGGTCGCGCAGTATCTGCGAGCCGGTGCCCACCTGCTTGTAGACCAGGTCCTGGCTCGGGCGCTGCTGTTTGCCACTGATCAGCCAGTCGATGCTCTCCTCGATTTCCTCGGTGGTCTCGTTGTGACAGATCACCACCACCACGCCCTTGCCCTCGTCGGCGATGCGCTGCATCGCGTGGCGGAAGGTCCAGGGGGTGAATTTCTCGTCGCCGCGGCGCAGAGTGAACAGGTCGCGCGTGGTGCTGGCCACATGCACGCGCACCAGCGTCGGCTCCTCCGGCGTCGGCTCGCCCTTGATAAAGGCGAAGTGGCGCTCGCGGCGGGCCTTGTCCAGATAGGTGCGCAGCTTGAATTCGCCGAACTCGGTCTGCACCCTGCGCTCGTTGGTGCACTCGACGGTCTTTTCGTTCAGGGCACGGTAGTTGATCAGGTCGGCGATGGTGCCGATCTTCAGGTTGTGGGTCTTGGCGAATTTTTCCAGATCCGGGCGCCGCGCCATGGTGCCGTCTTCGTTCATGATCTCGACGATCACCGCCGCCGGCTCGAAACCGGCCAGGCGCGCCAGGTCGCAGCCCGCCTCTGTGTGGCCGGCGCGGCTCAGCACGCCGCCGGGCTGGGCCATGATCGGGAAGATATGGCCGGGCTGAACTATGTCCGAGGGCTTGGCGTTGCGCGCGACGGCCGCGCGTATGGTGCGCGCGCGGTCGGCGGCGGAGATGCCGGTGGTGACGCCCTCGGCGGCCTCGATGGACACGGTGAAGTTGGTGCTGAACTGGGCACCGTTGTCCCGCGACATCAGCGGCAGGTCCAGCTGCTCGCAGCGCTCTTTGCTCATCGGCAGGCAGATCAGGCCGCGGGCGTGGGTGGCCATAAAGTTGATATCCTCGGCGCGCACCTGCTCGGCGGCCATGACCAGGTCGCCCTCGTTCTCGCGATCCTCGTCGTCCATCAGGATCACCATCTTGCCCTGGCGGATATCGTCGATCAGTTCTTCAACCGTATTTAATTCCATAAATCTCTCTTGGGTGTTTGATGGGCAGGCTTCGCTTTGCCCATCCTACAACGCTTTGTTCGCCTGCAAGCAGGCTCCTACAGCAGGGAGATGCGAAGGTCCTGCTGCCGGGTGGCCCCTTGCGGGACTGTCGGCGAGAGGGCCGAAGGCGCCGCGAGGGCGCGCAGCGGCTGGAAGCTCGCCGACAAGCCTACAGGGATGTATGCACGGCGTGTCCCGCAAGGGGCCACCCGCTAGCAGGGCCGCCCCCAAAGCCGGGTCACGCCTTGTAAAAACCGTGCTGCGCCAAAAATTCCACCGTCAGCCCGCCGCTGTCCGGCTCGGCGGCCTTGTCGCCGAGCAGCAGCCGCTCCAGATAGCGCGCGATCAGGTCCACTTCCAGGTTGACGCGGGTGCCGGCCCTGTAGCCGTCCATCACCGTTTCCTGCAGCGTGTGCGGCACTATGGTCAGCTCGAATTCGGCGCCGTCCACCGCGTTGACGGTCAGGCTGGTGCCGTCGACGGTGATCGAGCCCTTGTGGGCGATGTATTTGGCCAGTTCCGCCGGCGCGCGCAGGCGGAAGCGCTCGGCGCGGGCCTCGCGTTTGCGCCACAGCACCTCGCCGATACCGTCCACATGGCCGCTGACAATATGGCCGCCGAGGCGGGTCTGGGGCGTCAGCGCCTTTTCCAGATTGACCCTGTCGCCGAGTTTCCAGCTGCCGACGGTGGCCACCTTCAAAGTCTCCGCAGACACATCGGCCCAGTAGCCGTCGCCGGGCAGGTCCACCACCGTCAGGCAGACGCCGTTGGTGGCGATGCTGTCGCCCAGCTGCACGTCGGCCAGATCCAGCTTGCCGGTTTTGACCCGCAGGCGCAGGTCGCCGTCCTTGGGTTGCAGTTCGGCGATCTCGCCTACGGCTTCGACGATTCCGGTAAACATCTATCTCTCGATATCGGTTGTGGCGGTAATGCGCCAGTCGTGGCCGACCGCGCGCATATCGGTAATGGTGATCGGCAGCACCGAGCCCATGCGCTCTATCGGCAGTTCGAACAGCGGCCTGGCCGTACTGCCGAGCAGCTTCGGCGCCATATACACGATCAGCTCGTCCACATGGCCGCGGTACAGGAATTCGCCGGACAGGGTGGCGCCGCTCTCCACCAGCACCTCGTTGCACTGCCGCCGCGCCAGCTCTTTGAGCAGCGCCAGCAGGTCCACGCGGCCGCTCTTGTCCGCCGGCAGCACCAGCACCTCGGCACCGGCCTCTTCCAGACGCTGGCGGCGGGACAGGTCCGCCACCTCGGTGGTGACCACCAATGTGGGGGCGTCGCCCTGCAATATAAAGGCCTTGGGCGAGGTGCGCAGCCGGCTGTCGAGGATCACCCGCAGCGGCTGAACCTCTTGAATCGCTACCGCTTGGGCAGCCTGTTCGTTGGTCAGCAGCTCCAGGGCCATCTCGTCGGCGCGCACATTCAAATTGGGGTTGTCGAAGCGCACCGTCTCGACGCCGGTGACTATCGCGCAGCTGCGCGCGCGCAGCCGCTGCACATCGGCGCGCGCGGCGGGGCCTGTGACCCATTTGGACTCGCCGCTGGCCATGGCGGTGCGGCCGTCCAGGCTCATGGCCGACTTGCAGCGCACCAGCGGCAGGCCCAGGGTCATGCGTTTGATAAAGCCGGGATTCAGCGCGCGGCACTGCTCTTCCAGCAGCGGGCCCTCGATCTCGATACCGGCGTCTTTCAGCTTCTGCAGCCCCTCGCCGCCGACGGCCGGATTCGGGTCCTGCATACCGTAGACCACCTTGGCCACGCCGGCCGCGATCAGTGCATCGGCGCAGGGGCCGGTGCGGCCCGTGTGGCTGCAGGGTTCCAGCGTCACATAGGCGGTGGCGCCGCGGGCGCGCTCGCCCGCATCGTTCAACGCCTCGATCTCCGCGTGGGGCAGGCCGGCGCGCCTGTGCCAGCCCTCGCCGACTATCTCGCCGCCGTCGTCGGCGATCACACAGCCGACGCGGGGGTTGGGCATGGTGGTATAGAGGCCGCGCTCCGCCAGCTGGATCGCGCGGGCCATCAGTTCGCGCGGACTCATTCTTTCACCTTGGGCTTGCTGGTCAGCCGCTCGATTTCCTCGCTGAAATCACTGACGTCCTCGAAGCGGCGGTAGACGGACGCGAAGCGCACATAGGCCACCTGGTCCAGTTCGCGCAGTTGTTCCATGACCAGCTCGCCGATGGTGCGCGCCGGCAGCTCGCGCTCGCCGGTGGCCTGCAGGGCGTGCTTGATCTGGGATACCGCGGATTCCACCCGCTCGGTGCTGACCGGGCGTTTCTCCACCGCGCGCTGGATACCCGCGCGCAGCTTGTCCTCGTTGAAGGGCTCGCGCTGGCCGTTCTGTTTGATCACCCGCGGCAGCAGCAGCTCGGCCGTCTCGAAGGTGGTGAAACGCTCGTGGCACTGCAGACACTCGCGCCGGCGGCGCACCTGGTCGCCCTCGGCCACCAGGCGCGAATCGACTACTTTGGTTTCTTCTGCGCTGCAGAAAGGACAGTGCATGGGGGATTGGCCCTTGGGGGATTGAAAAACGGGCGGCAGTTTACCACAGCCGCGCCGACTCTTGAGCGGGGGCCGGTCAATCACCGGGGAATGCACCCCGGCAACGAAAAAGCGGCTCCGAAGAGCCGCTTTTTCACACAGTCGACAATCAGCCTTTGTAAACGGGGAACTTGGCGCAGATATCCAGTACCTTCTGCTTGACCTCATTGATGGTCGCCTCGGCGTCGCCCTTCTCCAGCGCGTCCAGCACGTCGCAGATCCAGTGGGTCAGCTGCTGGGTCTCCACGACGCCGAAGCCGCGGGTGGTGATGGCCGGGGTGCCGACGCGCAGGCCGCTGGTGATAAACGGCGAGCGCGGGTCGTTCGGCACCGCGTTCTTGTTCACGGTGATGTTGGCGCGGCCCAGGGCCTCGTCCGCATCCTTGCCCGTGTACTCCTTGCCGATCAGATCCACCAGCATCAGGTGGTCGTCGGTGCCGCCGGAGACGATATTGATACCGCGGTCGAGGAAGGTCTCGGCCATGGCGCGGGCGTTCTCCACCACCTTCTTCTGGTAGGCCTTGTACTCGGGGCTCATGGCCTCCTTGAAGGACACCGCCTTGGCCGCGATCACGTGCATCAGCGGGCCGCCCTGACCGCCCGGGAATACGGCGGAGTTGAGCTTCTTCTCGATCTCCTCGTTGGCGCGGGCCAGGATAATGCCGCCGCGCGGGCCGCGCAGGGTCTTGTGGGTGGTGGAGGTCACCACGTCGGCGTGGGGGATCGGCGACGGGTATTCACCGGCGGCGATCAGGCCGGCCACATGGGCCATATCCACGAACAGGTAGGCGCCCACCTTGTCGGCGATCTCGCGGAAGCGCGCCCAGTCCATCACGCGCGAGTAGGCGGAGAAGCCGGCCACGATCATCTTCGGCTTGTGCTCCAGGGCCAGGCGCTCCACTTCCTCGTAGTCCACCTCGCCGGTCTCCGGATTGAGGCCGTACTGCACCGCGTTGTAGATCTTGCCGGAGAAATTCACCCGCGCGCCGTGGGTCAGGTGGCCGCCGTGGGCCAGGCTCATGCCCAGCACCGTGTCGCCCGGGGCGCACAGGGCCTGATAGACGGCGGCATTGGCCTGGGAGCCGGAGTGCGGCTGCACATTGGCGTAGTCGGCGCCGAACAGCTGCTTGGCCCGCTCTATGGCCAGGGTCTCCACCTTGTCGACGTATTCACAGCCGCCGTAGTAGCGCTTGCCCGGATAGCCCTCGGCGTACTTGTTGGTCAGGCTGCTGCCCTGAGCCGCCATCACCAGCGGGCTGGTGTAGTTCTCGGACGCGATCAGCTCGATATGCTCTTCCTGGCGGCGGTCCTCCTCCTGGATGGCTTCCCAGATATCCGGGTCGTAGGAGGCAAGTGTGACTGATGAATCAAACATGGTGTTCCCTCGATAATACGGGCTGAGTCAGACGGGGTGAAACTATAGGGCTGAACTATAGAAAGGCGCGCATTGTACACCAAGGAAATCGGCACTGCGCAGAAATGACGGCGCGGTCAGGCCAAAGGTCGGACCGCGCAGGGAGGGAGGGGTTAGAAAGTCAGGGTCATGGTGCCGGACCAAAAGCCCACATCTTCCTCGATCATGGTGTATTCCAGCTCGATATTGGTGTTGGGGCTGTAGTTGAAGCCCACGCCGGCACCGAGGGAGATACCGGTGTCGTCCTCGCTGAAGCTGCCCACGGAGACATCCTCGTACAGCAGGCCCAGGCGGCCCTTGAAGTAGAGGTCGCCGTAGGAGCGGTAGGTGCCGTAGCCGGCCAGGGTCTGGATATCCACATCCACGTCGCGGACGAAGACGTCGGCCTCGCCGCTGATCAGCGAGTTGGTGTACTCGGCCTCGAAGCCCCAGCCGGAAGGCAGGGTGAAGCCGCCGCGCAGGCCCACGTTGAGCGGGCTGTCGGCGTTGGGCATATCGATATCCATCAGGCCCACGGTGGCGCCCCAGTAACCGCCCTCGGCGGAGGCGGCGGAAGAACAGACCAGCGCCAGTGCAGCTACACCTTTTGCAATCTTACGCATAGGAATTCCCCAATTTGTTGGTCAGACTTTTGTTCAATACAGAGTTGCGCGGATTTTAACCGCCCTGTTGCCCGCCGAACAGTTACCGGGTCACAGAAGTGGGGGTAATCGCCGCGGGGCATCCTGTGACCGCGGCCGCGGGGCCTTGGTTCCATACCCGCGGGCCCGGCCCGCGCGGATGCAACCGCGTGAAACCGCCGGGTCACATACTGTTGACGCAGCCAGACCCCGCGCAAAGCCGCCTCCACCCTGTGCGCGGATCTTCGATTCGCCCTATCCCACCCGCCGTTGCGCAAACTGCCCGCGGCTTGATCCAGATCAAGCGACCACTCCCGGGGCCGACAACAATGGGGGTATTCGGAAATCAATGGAGGCCAGGGATGAACGCTATCTATCGGCAACTGTGCCGCGACCACAAACATATGCGGCAGTTGCTCGACTGCTTCGAACAGCTGTTGCGCGACTTCAGCCATCGCGACAGAGACCCGGCCACGCTGGGGCTGATGCTGGACGCGCTGGACTATTTCTCCGTCTACCCGGACAAGTGGCACCACCCGGTGGAAGACCTGGTGTTTGAGTGCCTTCTGGGCAAACCCATCCACGACCGCGACGCGGTGATTGCGGCACAGCTGCAGCATCGGCGCATCGCCGCGGCCACCAAGCAGATGTGTGCGCTGTTTTACGCGGTGGCCAACGACGCCGCGGTGGAACGGCATACGCTGATGGGCGCCAGCCACGTCTACCTGCGGCTGCAGCGCGACCATATGGCACTCGAGAACAGCGCTATATTTCCGCAGGTGGAGCAGTATCTGACCGCCGAGGACTGGGACGCAATCCGCGTCCGGGTGCAGGAGCAGCGGGACCCGCTGTTCAACACCGAGACCAAAAAAATCTACGAATCCCTTCACCAGCACCTGACTGAACCGGCGGCCGCCGTCGCCTGAGCGGTTCACAAACGCACCAACCGGGAGGAAATATGGAAATCAAGCGTCACGGAATTTCGATCGGCGTCGAGCGCGTCGGCTCCGAGTTCTTTCTCTATATCAAGGCCATAGGCCGCCTCACCCACGAGGACTACGAGCGCATAACCCCGCTGATAGACTACGCGCTGCAGGGGGTCGACAAACCGCAGGTGCAGGTACTGGTGGACGCGCGGGACTTCGAGGGCTGGGAACTGCGCGCCGCCTGGGATGACTTCAAGCTGGCGCTGAAGCACGGCAATGAGTTTTCCAGGGTCGCCATACTCGGCGACGAAAAATGGCAGGAGATAGCCGCGCGCATCGCCTCCTGGTTTATCTCCGGCGAGGCGCGCTTCTTCGAGGAGCCGGAGGAGGCGCTGGACTGGCTGGCGCAGCCGCTACCGGAAAAGGGCTCCGCGCCCACCGGCTCCAAACAGCCGGGGCGGCGGATTTTTCCCGCGCACACCTGACTCTCCCTGATCCACGCATTCCGCTTTAAACGGCTGCAGTGGCGGCAAAGCACAGGGGCGGGTATTTCGAAACGCTGTAAATACGTCCCTGTCGCCAAGGGTTCGAAATACCCGCCCCAGTACTTTGCCTTCGATTTTGGCTGCAGGACTCTGTCAGCGACCGAACCCGGCATCGCTGGCCGTTTTGATTTCGCCCTTCCTCAACCGGCCGATTTCAGCCGTCGCTGTCGTAGCTGCAGTGGGTGCCGGCCAGCTCGCTGAGTCCGACCAGATCGAGGATCTCGACCTCGCGCCCGCTGACGCGGATCAGCTTTTCCTTCTGGAAGCGGGAAAACAACCGGCTGACCGTCTCCGCGGTGAGGCCCAGATAGTTGGCGATATCCGTGCGCGGCATCGACAGCACGAATTCACTGGCGGAATAGCCCCGGCGCGCGTAGCGGCTGGAGATATTGATCAGC
Source organism: Microbulbifer sp. ABF4_143 (assembly GCF_056160225.1). Lineage (NCBI taxonomy): Bacteria > Pseudomonadati > Pseudomonadota > Gammaproteobacteria > Cellvibrionales > Microbulbiferaceae > Microbulbifer > Microbulbifer sp. ABF4_143. The sequence goes on along the minus strand of NZ_JBSWWT010000035.1, from coordinate 5,957 downwards.
AGTGCCGCCAGGCGCGTATCGGCGGAGCGCCTGCCGAGCAGCATCAGGATATCGTTTTCCTGTTTCAGCTCTTCGGAAAAGATGTTGTAGATCTGCTGCTGCAGCGCCGGCACCTGCTGCGCCAGCGTCTCCAGTTGGGAAAAGGGCAGCACGCAGACGCTGCTGTTCTCCAGCGCCTCGGCGTAGCTGGGGTGACTGCGGCCGCTGTAGGCGTCCAGGCCCAGCAGCTCCCCCGGCAGTGCGAAATGGGTCACCTGGGTATCGCCGTCGGTGGCGATCACCGCGGTCTTGAAGCTGCCGGAGCGAATCGCGTAGAGGTTGGCGAAGGGGTCGCCCGCGCGGTACAGGGTGTCGCCGGCCTTGACGACCTTCTTGCGGCGGGTGACCTGCTCCAGCCGGTCGATATCGCCCTCGGACAGGCCGGCGGGCAGGCACAGGCGCCTGACCGAGCAGTTGCCGCAACTTACTGCCTTGGAGGAATCAGTCATATCGAAACCGGATCGCAAACCATTGATACGGGGATTGTACCCCGGCCTCCGGTTACAGTCCCCCCTCACAGCACACGGGAGTAGCGGGCGGTGGTTTCCTGCCCGTGGAAGTAGCTGTCGAATGCGGAGGCCGCATTGCGCACGAACCAGCGCCCGCTCTCGGTGACGCTCAGGCTGTCGGCGTCGTCGCGCAGCAGGCCGTCATCGATCATCGGCTGCAAACGCTCCAGCTCCGCGCGGAAGTAGGCATCGAAGGGCGCACCGGCGCGGCGCGAGGCCTCGCCCTTGTCGAGGCGCAGGCGGCACATCAGCTCGCCGATCAGCCACTGGCGCAGCCGGTCGTCCTCATCCAGCAGCCAGCCGCGGCTGGCCGCCGACCCCCGCTCGCCGATGGCCTGGGTATAGTCTTTCAACTTGTGCAGGTTCTGCCAGTAGCCGTCGCGGCTGTAGCTGATCGCCGAGGCGCCAAGCCCCACCAGCGCGTCCGCCGGCATCAGCGTGTAGCCCTGGAAGTTGCGCTGCAGCATCCCGGCGTGGGCCGCCTTGGCCAGTTCGTCGTCCGGCTTGGCGAAGTGGTCCATGCCAAGGAACTCGTACCCGGCCTGCCCGAGGCGCGATACCGCGGCCAGCTGCATGGCAATCTTCTCCGCCGCCCCGGGGATCAAATCCGTTTCGATCAGCCGCTGCGCCTTGAAACGGTGCGGCAGGTGGGCGTAGTGGTAGAGGGCTATGCGGTCCGGTGCCAGTTCCAGCACCCGGTCCAGCGTGCGCTGCAGGCTGGCGACATCCTGCCGCGGCAGGCCGTAGATCAGATCGTAGGAGATGGACTCGAAGCCGCGCTCCCGCGCCGCCTCGGTCAGCCGAGCCACCTGCTCGGGGCTGCAGATACGGTTGATCGAGCGCTGTACCTCGATATTGAAATCCTGGATGCCGAGGCTGAGGCGGTTGAATCCCAGCTCGCGCAGGGTATCCAGGGTATCGATTTCGAGGGTGCGCGGATCCGCCTCTATGCTGTACTCGACCCCGTCGCCGGGGCGCAGTTCGAACACCTCCCCCAGCCCCTCGATCAGGCGGCGCAGGTCGCCGTCGCCGAGGAAAGTGGGCGTGCCGCCGCCCAGGTGCAGCTGTGTCACCGGTGCACCGGCGGTCTTGTCGCTATACCAGTGCGCCTCCCGCAGCAGGTGGTCGAGATAGCTGGAGGCGAGCCCGTACTGCCGGGTGATCACCTTGTTGCAGGCGCAGAAGTAGCACAGGGAGCGGCAGAAGGGGATATGTACATACAGCGACAGGCTGCGGATATCCCCCAGTGCGCGCCAGGGCTCGGCGGCGCCCAGCGGCGCGAAGCGGTCCGCGGTGGGATAGGATGTGTAGCGCGGACAGGGGCCGCTGTAGCGGGACAGCAGTTCCGCCGACAGGCCTGCGCTCTCCGGGTCGTGAGCCATGCTCTTCTACCTCTTGCAGTTCGATGCAGAGGTTAAGCGCCGCGGGATCTCCGCCCCTTGATCCAGATCAATTTTCCACCGCGCCGGCGGGGCGGCGGAACAGGTTCTGGATGCTGGAGAAATCCAGCTGCCGGTTCTCCTCGCTGCCGCCGTGCAACTGATAGAGGTTTTTCGCCAGCGCGCCCAGCGGCGTGGACGAGGCGCTGCCGGCGGCGGTGTCCATCGCCAGGCCCAGGTCCTTCAGCATCAGCGCCACCGCGAAGCCGCCGCTGTAGCCGTTGGCCGCGGGCACATTGTCCATCACCCCCGGATAGGGGTTGTACTTCTCCAGCGACCAGTTGCCGCCGGAGCTGGCCTTCATGATGTCCGACAGCACCTTCGGATCCAGGCCGTTGTCCACCCCCAGCTGCAGCGCCTCGGCGGTGCCGATCATATGGACGGCCAGCAGCATGTTGTTGCAGATCTTGGCCACCTGGCCGGAGCCGGCGGGGCCGGCGTGGAAGATATTCGCTCCCATGGCCTGCAGGAAGGGCCGCGCCGCGTCCAGCGCCGCCGCGTCGCCGCCGCACATAAACGACAATGTGCCGGCGGCGGCCGCGGCGGTGCCACCGGAGACGGGCGCGTCTATCGCGCGTATGCCGCGCTCGCCGGCGGCGGCGATCAGCTGGCGCGCGTCGCCCGCGGCGATGGTGGAGCAGTCGATGACCAATGTGTCCGGTTCCAGCGCCTGCAGCAGTCCGCGCGCCCCCAGGTAGAGCCCCTTGACCGCATCGCCGCTGGGCAGCATCGAGATCACCACATCGGCGCCCCGCACCGCCTGCTGCGCGCTCTCGCCGCGCTCGCAGCCGTTGCCCACCGCCTGTTGCAGCGCCGCCTCGGACAGGTCGAAGGCCGTTACCCCATAGCCCGCCGCGACCAAGTTGGCGGCCATCGGGCCGCCCATATTGCCGAGGCCGATAAAGGCGATTTTTTCCATTGTATGCACTCCTTTCTATTTATTCTTTATTCCCTGTGGGATGGCTTTGCCCATCCTACGAATCTACAAATCCGACAGCGGATTCCCGGCCCAGGGCGCCTCGAAACAGCGCTCGACTTCCCGCGCGGAAATCTCCTCCAGCGTCGCCGGCCGCCACACAGGCTGGCGGTCCTTGTCGATCAGCAGCGCCCTAACACCCTCTTTGAAATGGCCGCTGGCGCAGAGGTTGACCGCCAGCACCAGTTCCATCCGGAACACCTCCGCCAGGGACAGATACTTGCCGCGCTTCAGCTGTTCCCAGACGATCCAGGGGGTCAGCGGCGAGCCGGCGGCCAGGGTGGCGGCGGCCTTTTGCAGCCAGGGATCCCCGCCCCGGTAGCCGGTAATCGAGTGGCAGACTTCCGGCAGGGTCGCATAGTCGGTCAGCTGCTGTATCTGGTCGTAGTGGGCGCGCAGATTCGACGGCGGCTGTTCCGCCGGCGGCAACTGCAGCCGCTTCAGGCAGTCGCTGACCTGGCGGTGGTTGCGCTCGCTGTCGGCGAAGTATTCCAGCCCGGCCAGTTCCGTCAGCACGGTTTCGCGCCGCGCGTTCGGCAGCATGCGGTCCGCCATGCCGGCGAACAGCGCGTCGGCGCCGTTGAACTGGGCGCCGGTCAGGCCGAGGAAGAGCCCCAGGCGGCCGGGCATGCGGTTCAGAAACCAGCTGCCGCCGACGTCCGGGAAGAGCCCTATGGTCACCTCCGGCATGGCCATGCGCGTGGTCTCGGTGACTATGCGGTGGCTGGCGCCGGCCATAATGCCGATACCGCCGCCCATCACTATGCCGCCGCCCCAGACCACGATCGGCTTCCGGTAGCTGTGAATCTTGTGGTCGAGGCGGTATTCGCGCGAGAAGAAGCCGGTCGTGAACTCATAATCCGGCTTCTCGCCGTAGGCCGCGGACTCGCGGTAGAGGGCCACCACATCGCCGCCGGCGCAGAAGGCCTTGTCGCCGCTGCCGTCTATCCACACGGCGGCCACGCTGTCATCGCCGGCCCATTCGTCGAGTTTCTGCGACAGCAGCCCGATCATCTCCAGGTTGAGCGCGTTCAGCGCCTTGGGCAGACTGAGGGTCGCGGTCGCCAGGGCGCCGCGGCGGGAGAAGACTACGGGGGCATCACCCATTTGTTGCTGATCCATTTCTCTTCTTATCTCGCTTTGGATTGCGCCGCAGTTAACCACAGATGGGTGCCTTCGTCAGCCGCACGGAGGGCGCACGCCCCTAGAGTGCAGCCGGCCCTGCGGGCCGGTTGCACTTTTCCATCAACCTGATAAGTTGCGCGCAATTTCTGACCGACTCCCTTACTGGAATCCCAAATGGCCGAATACGTATACACGATGAACCGGGTGGGCAAGGTAGTACCGCCCAAGCGCGAGATCCTGAAGGATATCTCCCTGTCTTTCTTCCCCGGCGCCAAGATCGGCGTGCTGGGCTTAAACGGCGCCGGCAAGTCCACGCTGCTGCGCATCATGGCCGGGGTGGACCAGGACTACAACGGCGAGGCCCGCGCCATGCCGGGTATCAAGGTGGGCTACCTGCCCCAGGAGCCGCAGCTGGATCCGTCCAAGAATGTGCGCGGCAACGTCGAGGACGGCGTGCGCGAGGCGATAGACGCGCTGGCCGGCCTGGAGCAGGTCTACGCCGACTACGCCGAACCGGACGCCGACTTCGATGCGCTGGCCAAGAAACAGCAGCAGTACGAGGACATCATCCAGGCCTGGGACGCCCACAACCTGGAGCACCGTCTGGAAGTGGCCGCCGACGCGCTGCGCCTGCCGCCCTGGGATGCCGACGTGAACAACCTGTCCGGCGGTGAGAAGCGCCGCGTGGCCCTGTGCCGCCTGCTGCTGTCGCGCCCGGACATGCTGCTGCTGGACGAGCCCACCAACCACCTGGACGCGGAGTCCGTGTTCTGGCTGGAGCGCTTCCTGCACGACTTCAACGGCACCGTCGTGGCCATCACCCACGACCGCTACTTCCTCGACAATGTGGCCGGCTGGATTCTGGAGCTGGACCGCGGCCACGGCATCCCCTGGGAGGGCAACTACACCACCTGGCTGGAGCAGAAGGAGAAGCGTCTGGAGCAGGAGCAGAAATCCGAGCAGGCGCGCATGAAGTCCATGCAGAAGGAACTGGAGTGGGCGCGCCAGAACCCCAAGGGCCGCCAGTCCAAGAGCAAGGCCCGCCTGGCGCGCCTGGAGGAGATGCAGTCACAGGAGTTCCAGGCCCGCAACGAGACCAACGAGATCTACATTCCGCCGGGCGAGCGCCTGGGGGACAATGTGATCGAGTTCGTCAACGTGACCAAGGGCTTCGGCGACCGGCTGCTGATCGACAACCTGTCCTTCCGCGTGCCCAAGGGCGCCATCGTCGGTATCGTCGGCGGCAACGGCGCCGGCAAGTCGACGCTGTTCCGTATGATTACCGGCACCGAACAGCCGGACAGCGGCGAGATCAAGATCGGCGAGACGGTGAAGATCGCCTATGTCGAGCAGGGCCGCGAGAACCTGGACGACAACAAAACCGTCTGGGAGGCCATCTCCGACGGCCAGGACGTGCTGAAAATCAACAACTACGAGGTGGGCTCGCGCAACTACGTCGGCCGCTTCAACTTCAAGGGCAGTGACCAGCAGAAGCGCGTCGGCGAACTCTCCGGCGGTGAGCGCGGCCGTTTGCACCTGGCCTATACGCTCAAGCAGGGCGCCAATGTGCTGCTGCTGGACGAACCGTCCAACGACCTGGATATCGAGACACTGCGCGCGCTGGAAGAGGCACTGCTGAACTTCCCCGGCTGCGCCCTGGTGATCTCCCACGACCGCTGGTTCCTGGACCGGGTCGCGACCCATATCCTCGCCTACGAGGGCGGCAGCGAGGTGGTCTTCTTCGAGGGCAACTACACCGAGTACCACGAGGACTTCGTCAAGCGCAAAGGCGAGGACGCCACACCGCACCGGATGCAGTACAAGAAGCTCAAGACCTGATAAAAAAGCCCGCAGTTTGCGGGCTTTTTA
>NZ_JBSWWT010000034.1:0-22168 GCF_056160225.1 Microbulbifer sp. ABF4_143 | reverse complement strand
CTGGTTGTAGTTATACCGCTTGAAATTGGGCATGGCGGACATTCCTTTTATGATCCGCCAATTCTATCAAAAAACACTACTTCTACAGAGTTTTTCTACAACCAGAACGCCCGCAGCAGCGTTGGGCGTCCCGCGGAGGCCCGAAGGGCCGGAGCATCCTGCCTGCGATTGTTATGTGCGCTGCCGGGGGCCTAGACATTGTTTAAAAGTGCCAATTGCTCTTCTGGAGTCAGGTGATTATAGGGCCCAAAGCGCTCTATAATTTTTCTATCTACAGGTTCCTCAAGCTGGATGAAAATCCCACGGCAGTTGGCTACAAATTCAAGAATAAAATTCCGCGAAATAACTACACCAAAATTTCTATCCAATGAAATCTCATGATTTTTATGCAATCTATTAAATGCTTCTTGATCTAGATTTTCGCTTATTATGCCCGCCCTATGCACAATAGCATTTCTGATGAACGAGCAATCACTAAAGTATGAAATCTCTTCAGAGATTGAGGTGAGATCCAATTCTACGCAGTCAGCCAAATACGAAAAAGTATCGCGAAGGTTAGGTCTTTTTTTAATTGATTTATTTGCTGAAAAATCTTTTTCGCAGGCTCGACAAAAGCCCACTAATAAATATTCAAGGTATCCAACGGTAGAGACGAAAACAGAATCTCTGTGAATCTTTGGAAAGATCTCAGAATATTTCAAGCTTGCATAAATAGATGTGGAGTCAGATGTGGACGCCGCTACTGACTCATGCATAGACTCAAATTTTTCCTCCATTTCATGGATATAACCTTGATGCTGCATGAAGGCATTGCATGCGCCTATGGAATACCTTATGGAAGGGAAAGAACATGAATATGTTTTAGCCAAATCTATTCCACCTTAATCAGCGCGTTGCTCGATTTTGCACATAGCGCTGAGCTCTGGGGCAGCCTGCTTTATGCGCATTTTATGCAAGAATGTGAGCGTAGCGAGCTGCATAAAATGTGCATAAAGGAGGCTGTCCCTCAGCAGCGAATTGTTACACTCGACGTCTCAACTGCACTGGGAACTGTACTCCTCAGCGTCTAGCCAAGCCTCTTTATTTTCACAGGGGTTGAATTTTTCAAATATTAAACCAACCTCGCGAGATTCGGAGAATTCAATACATCTGGCAATATTGACTTTGCCGCCGTTCTTGCTATTGAATTTGTCTATTTTCCAAGTTTTTTGGAGCTCTCGTAATTTATCATAAGCCATTAAATCCAAATTTCCGTGATACGAGTTGGCAGATGTATTTGCGTCAGAAGATATAATTTTTTCTGAAAATGAAGACCCAATACAAATTGACATTGCATATTTTCTAAAGTCCGACTCTTCTTTAGTTTTTGCCGTTATTTCAGAACTGCATCCTAAGGTGGATACTGTAATCACCAAGAGGAACGCTTGCTTTTTAATTCCCATAAATAAGCCTTCTTTGCAATCGGAAAATAACATTTATCTGAGCATGCGTTACCATTCCAAATGGTTGCATGGCCAGAAGCATCTATCCATTGATCGACATCAAAAACTAGGATACCCTTCTTATCTGAAAAAGATACTTCTTGTGGATTTTTAAATGTATGGTCGGGATCGCCAAACACTTTCTTTAAATAGGAAATCATTGTTTTGACTTTAAAAATATACCAATCACCCTTTCCACCGGAAACTGTTTGGCCAGAAATAAATGGTATTTTTACCCCATTCTGATTTAAGACGTAGCTCATTCTAATGGCGCAGGCATTTTCAAACCTACCCTGACCCTCTGGAATTTTGTTGATATTGTAATCAACTTTCCCGCCAATTTTTTTTCCTACACCAGAAACAGTTTTACCGACATCATCGTAAACCTCCTTAAAAGATTTCCATGCGTCTTCAATGTGAGGCCTTTTCATTTTCTCTCCTTAGAACGTAGATTTACGGTATTTAGAGTTTAACGCCGCCAGCAGGGGCAGCTTACCTTGTGCATGTTTTGTGCGAAAATGGGAGCGCAGCGACCCGCACAAAATGTGCACAAGGTAATCTGTCCCGCGGAGGGCCGCAGGCCCGGAGCATCCTGCCTGGCTTTGTTACATGTTTGCGGCCTCGTGGTCTTTATATAGCTGCAGAACTTGCTTCGCCAGCGCCTGCTGCTTCTGAGTAAGTTCTGGCAGGATGCTGAACTCACCTTCAAAATAGTGCACCACCATATTGGGGGTTTCATACTCAGTTTCTCTAGCTTTTTCAGAAGCAAGGTAGGCTAGGAAAGCCAGTGAGTAATATTTAGCTGACCCCGCATTCATCCACAAAAGTGGACACATGTACCTAATTTCATCATTTTCTGGATCAATTTCATCCCAGCTTTTACCCGAGAAGTATGATTCCACATCACCATACTCCATAGTTGCCTCTGAAGCCTTACTGATATCCGCTACGAATCCGCTTGGCTTTGGGACTGATTTCCATTCTTTAATTAATTGACTGATACTCATGGTTTATGACTACATGTAACATTTGTATCGTAGCCGTAACGACCACTATTCCCCGCCTCATATCTCACTTGAGACAATGCGACCAAGAGTGCGCTGAAACGCCCGCAGCGTCAAGCTTGCAGCGGAAATGGTACGTTTTACCTGTTCTGGATAAACGGTCTCACTGACTCCTATCCCCATTTTCCCGAAGCCTCGTAAGGCATTATTTCTTATGGGGGGGTCGCCGGAGTTGGCAGTATGGGCCAGATATCGGTCCCGGTGATCATTTTTTCGAGTGGATGCAGGAGGGAATTGAACAATTAGGTGGAATCTTGATCAGCGGATGAAGGGTAGGGAATAGAGGCGGCCGGATTTGCTCCGGCCGCCTCTAAACTGTTTGGGATGGATTAAGCGTTGGCCGCCAGCGCCTCGGGGGCTGTCTTCTCCTGTGCCGCGTCGCCGCTAACGGACGAACGGATCAGGTAGTCAAAAGCCCCCAGGGCCGCCGTGGCCCCTGCACCCATCGAGATGACTATCTGCTTGTAGGGCACGGTGGTGGCATCGCCGGCGGCGTAGACGCCGGGGAGGCTGGTGGCGCCGCGCTCGTCTATCGCGATCTCGCCCATGCGGTTCAGTGCCACTTCACTCCCTTTCAGCCACTCGGTGTTGGGCACCAGGCCTATCTGCACGAAGACGCCGGCCAGTTCCAGCTGTCTGCTCTCGCCACTGACCCGGTCTGTGTACTGCAGGCCGTTCACCTTGTTGCCGTCGCCGAGGATTTCGGTGGTCTGGGCATTGGTGATGATATCGATGTTGTCCATCGACCGGGCCTTGCGTACCAGCACCTGGTCGGCGCGCAGCGTGTCGGCGAATTCCAGCACGGTGACATGCTTGACGATGCCGGCCAGATCTATGGCCGCCTCTATGCCGGAGTTGCCGCCGCCGATCACCGCCACGTGCTTGCCCTTGAAGAAGGGGCCGTCGCAGTGGGGGCAGTAGGCCACGCCGCGGGTCTTGTACTCCTCTTCGCCGGGTACGCCCAGTTGGCGCCAGCGGGCGCCGGTGGCCAGTACTATCGAGCGGCTCTTCAGTGTGGCGCCGCTCTCGAGTTGCAGGTCCAGCAGCTGGTTGCGGCTCAGGTTTGCCGCGCGCTGGCCGGTGATAATGTCCACGCCGTATTCCTTCACATGCTGCTCCAGGCCGGCGGCGAGTTTGGGGCCCTCGGTGTAGGGCACCGAGATAAAGTTCTCTATACCCACAGTATCCATCACCTGGCCGCCGAAGCGCTCGGCCACCAGGCCGGTGCGGATGCCCTTGCGCGCGGCGTAAATCGCGGCCGCGGCGCCGGCGGGACCGCCGCCCACGACCAGCAGGTCGTAGGGGGCTCTCTCGTTCAGCGCTTCGGCTTCGCGTTCGGCGGCGCCGGTATCCAGCTTAGCGACGATCTCCTGCAGGGTCATGCGGCCCTGGGCGAAGTGCTCGCCGTTCAGGTAGACGGCGGGCACCGCCATCACATTGCGCTGCTCGACTTCGTCCTGGAAGAGGGCGCCGTCGATCATTTCGTGGGTGATATTCGGGTTCAACGTCGCCATCAGGTTCAGGGCCTGCACCACGTCCGGGCAGTTCTGGCACGACAGCGAGATATAGGTTTCGAAATGGTATTCGCCCTCCAGGTTGCGGATCTGCTCCAGCAGTTCCGGATCGGCCTTGGGTGGGTGGCCGCCGGTCTGCAGCAGGGCCAGGACCAGGGAGGTGAACTCGTGGCCGAGGGGGATGCCGGCGAAGCTGACCCGCGGCGCTTCGCCCCTGCGGGCGATCGCCATGCTCGGCGTGCGCTTGCCGCTGCCGCTCAGGGTTTCGATCTTGTCGGAGAGGCTGGCGATTTCGTCGGCCAGTTTTTCCAGTTCCGCGGATTTGGGGCTGTTGTCACTGGACACACGCAGCTCGATCGGCTCGACGATATTGCGCAGGTAGGTGTCCAGTTGCTGTTTCAGGTTGGCGTCCAACATCGGTGTGTCCTGTTAACTGTGCATTCGGGTTAAAAAGGCCCACCCGGGGGTGGGCAAGTGGGGATGGCAGTCCCGGTTGAGGTTTGGTGGGCGGACCTGCGGCCTTTGTGCGGAGCCGGAGCTCCGCGCTCTTAGATCTTGCCGACCAGGTCCAGGGACGGGGCCAGGGTCTCGTCGCCCTCCTTCCACTTGGCCGGGCAGACTTCACCCGGGTGGGCGGCGACATACTGGGCGGCCTTGATCTTGCGCAGCAGTTCCTGGGCGTCGCGGCCGATTCCGCCGGCAGTGATCTCGACTATCTGGATCTTGCCCTCCGGGTCTATCACGAAGGTGCCGCGGTCGGCGATGCCTTCCTCCTCGATCATCACGCCGAAGTTGCGGGTGATGGTGCCTGTGGGGTCGCCGATCATCGGGAACTGGATCTTGCCGATGGTCTCGGAGGTGTCGTGCCACGCCTTGTGGGTGAAGTGGGTGTCGGTGGAGACAGAGTAGATCTCGACGCCCAGCTTCTGGAACTCGGCGTAGTTGTCCGCCAGGTCGCCCAGCTCGGTCGGGCAGACGAAGGTGAAGTCCGCCGGGTAGAAGAAGAACACGGCCCACTTGCCTCTGACGTCGGCGTCGCTGATGTCGAAGAAGTCGCCACCCTGGTAGGCCTTGGCGCGGAAGGGTTTCAGTTCGGATTCGATATAGCGAGACATAGGTTTCTCCTCGTTGACTGTGGTTACTTGAGTCGTTGCTTTCTGTGGGTTGAATACTATTGACTTGGTGCATTCAATTAAAATAATCAATTTAAATGACTTTGATAGTTTTTAATGATTAAGAGTTTTCGGCTCATAGCCCCTGTTTTGTCTGACTGAATTGCGCTGGCGGCGGCCATTGCGGATACTCCAACCCTGTGACCAGTGCTGCGAGATTCAGTCAGTACTGGAATAGGGCGGAAGAGTGGGGGATCGCGATGCGATTGATTCGGTTGCTGAAGAACGACCTGGCGAGAGAGGCCGACGACTGGGTGCAGGAGGGGCTGATCAGCGAGGCGCAGGCGGAGCGGATCTGCGATCGCTACGGTGTCGATTTCCAGCAGGTAAAGCAGCGCTCCTTCGGCTACAACGTGCTGATGGGGCTCGGTTACCTGTTTATCGGCCTCGCAATCATCACTCTGCTCGGCGCCAATTGGGAGGAGATACCGCGCGGGCTGCGTATGGGCGGCTTGATCGCGCTGACGCTCGCGACCCAGGGGCTGGCGCTGCGCCGCTATATAGGCGGCGACCGGAGCGCCGGTATCGCTCTCTTTCTGCTCGGCAACCTCTTCTTCGGCGCCTCGATCATACTGATCGCGCAGATCTATCACCTGGGCGAGCATATGCCGGATGGCGTCTTCTGGTGGGCCCTGGGTTGTGTGCCGTTCGCCCTGCTGACCAGGAATCCCTGGCTGGCTCTGCAGGCGAATCTCCTCGCGCTGATCTGGTTTTTTCTGGAAACCTCCTACGGCTTTTACCCGGCGCTGTTTCCGCTGTTTATCCTCGCCACTTTTTATGTGCTCTGGCGCGGGCCCCAGAGCATAGTGCTGTTGCTGGTTGCGCTCGCCAGTGTCGGATTCTGGGTGGAGTATTCCCTCGCGGCCCTGTGGCGCGACGCAGATCAGTTTTTCCTGTTTGACCTGCAGGCGGAAAACCTCGCCGTTGCCGTGGCGCTGTTTATCCTGCTGTTTGCGTTCGGCCACTGGCTGAGTGTGCGCCCGTCGGCGGTGGCGAAGGACTACGCCGCGGTGATCGCCATCTGGTGCCTGCGTTTCGCGCTGATTCTGCTGTTGGTGTTGAGTTTTTCCGGCCCCTGGGAGAGGTTGCTCGATGCCGACTGGAACCACTGGCAGTCCATGGGGCTGGTGCTCGCGGTCCTGATTGGCGCCGCGCTGTTTTTCGCCGTCAGGGCGGGGCGCCGGCTTTCCTGCGCACTGTTATCGGGGGTCTTCCTGCTGACGCTTAGCGCCGTGATCCTTTCCGGCGATGGGGCGCAGGCGCTGTATTTCCAGGTCGCAACCAATTTCGCCCTGATCGGCAGCGGGGTCTGGCTGATAGTGCGGGGTATCAACAGCGGCATCAGCCACTACTTCTTTCTCGGCGTGGTCGCGATACTGCTCACCGCACTGCTGCGCTATATCGATCTGATCGGCGACTATATGGGCGGCGCGCTGATCTTCGCGCTGTTCGCCGCGCTGTTGCTGGGCGCGGCCAGGTATTGGAAGCGCCAGCACAGTCGGGAGGGAGCGCTATGAAGCGGAATATTCGGCTGGGCCTGGCTGCGGCCATCGCCTTTCAGTTTCTGATCCTGAGCGGTATCTACGTCGGCGCGCAGCTGCCGCTGTGGACCGGCGAGGAGATCCGCGTGAAAACCATCCCCGTCGATCCGCGCTCCCTGTTTCGCGGCAACTACGCGCGCCTCGAGTACGACTTTTCCGAAGTGGATGCGTCCGGTATCGCCGCTGGCGACAGGCTCCGCGAGGGGGAAGTGGTCTATGTATCGCTGAAGGAAAACCGGGTGGGATTGTATGAGCCGGCCGGAGTCGGTCTGGATAAACCCGAGCGGGGTGTCTTCCTGCGCGGCAGGATCACCGGCGCCTGGCTGCGCGATTCAAAATCCACGTATCGGGTCAGATACGGCATAGAGGCGTTCTTCGCTCCGAAGGAGAAGGCCCTGGGGCTGGAAAGCGATCTGCGCAATGGCGGCGTGGCCGAGCTGATGGTGTCCGCTGGCGGCCGGGCGCGGTTGAAGAATGTCGTTGCCAACGCCGCCGAATAGCCCGGCGCTGCACGGCTGGAGCCTGCGGTGAGCCATTCCAATCTATCGCCGAGCAACACCTTTGTGCTGCTGATGGCGGTGCAGCTGATCACCCTCGGTGCCGGGCTGGCCGGAGTCCATTTCCTCGATGTGGCGCTGTCGTTCACCGGCGCTCACGGCTACATCGCCATCGCGCTCGGTGTGCTGTTCGCGCTGTTGAGCGCCGCCGCCGCGCTGTGGCTGTTGCGCTCGAATACCGCCGCCGGCGCGACACTGCGCGGACACTGCCGCGACTTGCACGCGCTGTTCCGCCACTACTCCACGGCGCAGATAGTCGCACTCGCCGCCGCCGCCGGTATCTGTGAGGAGCTGATGTTCCGCGGCTTCCTGCAGCCCTGGCTCGCCGCCCACAGCACGCCGCTGCTGGGGTTGCTCGGCGCGTCCATCGCGTTTGCGCTGCTGCACTACGCCTCCTTTACCTATTTTGCCGCCACGCTGGCCGTCGGCCTGCTGCTGGGAATCGCCTATCGGGCGACGGAGAGCCTGCTCTGCGTGATGGTCTGGCACGGGGTGTACGACCTGCTGGCAATATACGCGCTGGCCCGCCGCCCGCATCTCTTCGACCCGCCGGCCACCGGATCCCGCTGAGCGGCTCCTCGGTCGCGCTCGCGACGCCCGGGAATGGGGCGGAATTCGCCGGTTGCGGTCGCCGATACCGCCTACCAATCGTTCGATTTCCACAAATTTAAGATCAAAAAGTAATAACAGGCCGTAAGCCCGATAGCCAAAACTTCCTAGTAGCAGTTTTTTCACTATTGCAATCGATTGCATTGCCGCATTATAGTGATCTGCACGGTGTGGCCCCAGATGCCTGCGTTGTATCGGCGCATGCAATCGTTTGCATTTGGCGGTATAGCGATCAGAAAATTTACACCGCGAACAATAAGTTGCATAAAAACGAGGACGAGAGGGAAGAGTTGATGAACAAGAATCCTTTGGCCCAGGCAGTATCCCTGGCCGCTATCTCCCTGGGTTTCAGCGGCGCCCTGGTCGCGCAGCAGGCGGGCCAGCCGCTGCCATCCGACGATCGGCTGATCGAGGAGGTGGTGACCACCGGCACCCCCGGCGGCGCCAGTATCCGCAAACTGGACGCCAGTTTCTCCATTACCACCCTGAGCGATGACGAGATCGCGAAAGTCTCCCCGGCCAGCACCGCGGACCTGATGAAGTCCATTCCCGGCCTGTGGGTGGAGAGCTCCGGCGGCGTGTCCGGCGCCAATATCGATGTGCGCGGCTTCCCCGGCGGCAGCGATGCCCCCTTCGTCACCGTCTCCATGAACGGCCTGCCGGTCTACCCGGCGCCGACCCTGTCTTTCCTCGAGAACTCCTCGCTGTTTCGCGTCGATGAAACCATCCAGCGCGTCGAGGGCCTGCGCGGCGGCCCCAACCCGGTCTACTCCAACGGCCAGCCGGGCCTGACCACCAACTTTATTTTGAAGGAGGGCACCGAGGAGACCGAGGGCCGGGTCAAGTACACCACCTCCGACTACGACCTGCAGCGGATGGACGCGTTGCTGACCGGCAAGCTGAGCGACGACGTCTACTACATGATGGGCGGCTACGTCAGCTCCTCCCCCGGTGTGCGCGATGCCGGCTTCAGTGCGGAAGAGGGGCACCAGTTCACCCTGCACCTGACTGCGGAGCTGGACAACGGCAAGGCCGGTTTCTACCTGCGCGACACCGATGACCACGGCACCTGGTATCTGCCCGGCGCCTCGACCCTGCCGGCGGACTACACCCAGGTGGGGCCGAGCAACCGCAGGGTACTGGTACCGGTCAGCCAGGCGGACGGCAGCGGCGGTTCGGAAACCGTGTGGCAGAGCTTCGATATGGGCGAGGGCCGCGGCTGGGACGGCAGCATCGGCGGCGCCTATGTGGAGCTGGACCTGGGCGACGGTTGGACCCTGACCGACCGCTTCGCGCTGACCAGCGGCAATGCCGATACCCTGGGCTTCGTGCCCAACGGCAGCCCGGTGCGCCTGGACAGCCTGACCGATATCAACGGCGACGCCATTACTGCGGCAACCACCGTTTCCGGCAAGGCCGTCAGTGGCGACACCCTGGTGCAACAGTTCGGCCCCTGGGTGGTGCGCAAGGAGATAGAGGCGGCCAGCAACGACTTCAGCATCGCCAAGCAGTGGGACAGCGCCAAGATCACCGCCGGCTACTACGCCTCCAGCTGGGAGGTGGGCGAGTGGTGGTCCCTCGGCAACCAGAAATACTATGTGCTGGGCCACGACGGCGAGCAGGTCGCCAGCAGCGGCGGCGCCGGCGAGATTGCATGCAACGCCGCGGGCGTGGCCAGCTGCGGCTGGAATTACGATGTCGAGGCCGACGGCGACGCCCGCGAGAATGCGCTCTATCTGGCCGGTGAATTCTATATCGGCGACTTCACCTTCGACCTGGGGGTGCGCTCCGCCAACCGCGAAACCAACTACTCGGTGGACCACGGTGCCCGCGACGGCGTCTTCACCACCTACAAGGCGGACGAGGATGGCACCGCCTACACCGCCGCGGTGGACTGGGCCTTCGCCGACAATATGGGCAGCTTCTTCCGCATCAACTCCGGCTTCAAGTTTGCCGACTTCGACAACTACCGCGAGTTCGGCGACAGCTTCCGCGCCGGTTCCGACCTGGTGATCGACGTGGACCAGGCCGAGTGGGGCTACAAGCTGCAGGACGAGAACTATTCGCTGTTCGCGACCCTCTTCTACAACGAGACCCAGGGTATGCCCGACTGCACCGTCGGCGGCAGTGTCTGCACCCGCCTGGAAACCGAAGCCACCGGATTGGAGCTGGACGGCGAGCTCTACTGGGGCGACTTCACCCTGGGCCTGAACGCCACTGTGCAGGATGCGGAAATCACCAGCGGCGAATTCGCGGGCAATCAGGTGCAGCGCCAGCCCGAGCACCAGCTGCGCCTGACCCAGAGCTACGACTGGACCCTGAACAACGGCGTGGATATGTCCCTGTACGGCGCGGTCAGCCGCGTCGGCGAGCGCTACAGCGACAGCGGCAATACCACAACCTTGCCCGCCTACACCAAGGTGGACTTGGGTACCATGCTGACTATCAACGACCTCAGCGTGCAGCTGGCGGTGGACAACCTGACCGACGAGGAGGGGGCCACCGAGGGCGATCCCCGCGATCCGCTCGCGGCCAATGTGCGCTACATTCTGCCGCGCAATATTAAGTTGAGTGTCGCTTACGATTTCTAATCAATTTGCCAGTTAGTTTGTCGGCGCGATATTCGCGCTCATTGAGCTTGCCGCACGGTCTCCGCCGTGCGGCTTTTTTATTTCCGTAGGAGCGGCCCATGGCCGCGATCGGGCTTTCCGGCTTCGCAAAGAATTATTGTGGATATCTGTTGATGGAATGCCTCAAATGGAGGGGCTGTGATCGGCGATGGCCCGGCGTCTCTATCGAAATCGATCGCGGCCATGGGCCGCTCCTACAAGCTCGGCGGTTCCGTGAGGCGCCTACAGCGCGATAGGGCTTTCTGCTGCTCAAGAATATGAACTGTGCGGATTCAAGGTAGGACGGGCAAAGCGCAGCGTGGCCATCATTCGGATTATTGATGGCCACAGTGCGCTTTGCCCATCCTGCAGGGTTTAGCCCACTGTGCTTGTAGAGATGGCAGGGGCGGCAAAGAAGCGGCCGGCATCGAATTCGGTCAGGCTGTCCAGGAGGTAATCCGCCTCCCGCAGGGCATTTCGATCGCCGACACCCACCGCCGTCATGCCGGCCGCCTTGATCGCCGCCACACCCGCGGCGGCATCCTCGAACGCCAGGCAGTGGAGGGGCTCGACGGCCAGCCCCCGGGCGGCGGCGGCGAAGATGTCCGGCGCCGGCTTGGGCGCCGCTGCAGTCGGATCGGCAATAAAGGTAAAGCAGTCGCCAATGCCCAGGGCCTCCAGCACCGCCGGCGCATTCTTGCTCGCCGAGGCCAGACCTATCGGAATGCGGCGGCCGCGCAGCCACGCCAGCAATTCCCCGGCACCGGGCAGCAGGTCGTCCGCTGTCAGGCTCCGGATCAGCTCCCGGTAGCAGTCGTTCTTGCGCGAGGCCAGCGCGATCTTTTCCTCTTCGCTGAAGGCCGCGCGCTTTTCGCCGAGAATCACTTCCAGCGAGGCCATGCGCTCGAGTCCCTTCAGCCGCTCTTCCATATTTTCGCCCCAGGGCAGCTGCAGCTCTTGCGCCAGCTGCCGCCAGGCCCGCAGGTGCAGGCGGGCGGTGTCTGCGATAACGCCATCCAGGTCGAAGATTGCCGCGCGGAAACTCATACTGCCAACTCCTGTACCGGTGCCCGCTCGCAGGCGAGCGGCTGACCCGGCTCGCTGAGCCGGAGTATCTTGTCGCCCTGGTGCAATGTGATCGGTTCGCCATCGATCAGCGTGTAGCGGGTGCCATTCCTGTCCACATCCAGCTCCAGGGTGCGGCCGCGGAACTGCAGGCGGAAGCGGTAGCCGTCCAGTCCCCCGGGCAGGGTGGGGTTGAAGCTCAGCGTCTCGCCGTGCAGGCGCATGCCGGCAAAACCCTGCACCAGGCACATCCAGGTGCCGCCCATACAGGCGGTGTGTATGCCGTGCTGGGTGTTGTTGTGGTGGTTGTCCAGGTCCATGCGCGCCACCTGCTGGAAGTAGTCCAGCGCCTTTTCCGGGTAGCCCACCTCGCTGGCGATAATGCTGTGAATACAGGCGGACAGGGTGGAGTCGTGGGTGGTGCGCGGCTCGTAAAAATCGAAGTTGCGGCGTTTCTGCTCCAGGGTAAATTCGGAACTCTGCAGGAAGAGCCCCAGGATCACGTCCGCCTGTTTGCACACCTGGTGGCGGTAGATCACCAGCGGGTGGTAGTGCAGCAGCAGCGGGTAGTGATCCGCCGGGGTGTTGGCGAAATCCCACTCGGGCTTGTCGAGGAAGCCGTCGTCCTGCGGGTGTATGCCGAGTTTTTTGTCCTCCGGCAGGTACATGGCATCCGCGGCGCGGCGCCAGGCTGCGGGCTCCGCTTCGTCCAGCTGAATGCGCTGCACCAGTGCGGCGGCGGTTTCGGGGGCATTGGTCCGCAGCCAGTCGTACACCTCGCAGGCGTAGTCCAGGTGCGCGCGCGCCATCAGGTTGGTGTAGAAGTTGTTGTCCACCAGCGCCGTGTATTCGTCCGGCCCGGTGACCTCGTTGATGCAGAAGCGGTTGTCGCGGCGCGGGTTGAAGTGGCCTATCTCAAGCCACAGGCGCGCACCCTCGATCACTATCTCTGCGCCCTTGTCGCGCAGGAAGTCCATATCGCCGGTGGCGCGGCAGTAGTGGCGCACCGCGTAGGCGATATCGGCGTTGATATGGAACTGGGCCGTGCCGGCGGGGTAGTAGGCGGAGCACTCCTCGCCGCCGATGGTGCGCCAGGGGAAGAGGGCGCCTTTTCTCACCGCCAGCTCCCGCGCCCGGGCCCGCGCCGCGTCCAGTATCGAGTGGCGGTACTCCAGCAGGCCGCGCGCCAGTTGCGGCTGGGTGTAGAGGAAGAACGGCAGGATATAGATCTCGGTATCCCAGAAGTAGTGGCCCTCGTAGCCGTCACCGGACAGGCCCTTGGCGGCGATATTGGTGCGGCCGTCGCGACCCAGGGACTGGAACAGGTGGAAGAGATTGAAGCGCATGCCCTGCTGCAGGGCGTCGTCGCCGCGCAGCTCCACGTCCGCGCTGGCCCAGAAACTGTCCAGCTCGCGCCGCTGCAGTTCGGCGTAGTCGTCGAAACTCTTTGCGGCGCGCTGGGTTAAATAGCTGCCCAGCTGAGCGGCGCAGATAGCACCTTCTTTCCGCTCGGCGAAGTGCGCCACATATTTGCTCAGCCGGATGGGCTGGCCGTGGCGCGCGGCGAGGCGGTACTGCACCGATGCCCGCTCGCCGTCGCGGGAATTTTCCAGCGCGCAATCGCCATCGAATGCCATTTTGTGCAGGGCCCCGGAGCCGACGGTAAAGCCGCTGCTCAGGACCTTCTGCACCAGGGCCAGCTGTTCGCCGTCGGCGTGGCTCTCCTGCAGTTGAATATCCGCGCGGTCGATCGGCGAGGCCAGGCGCGGGTCGTCGCTCTTTTCCGCCTGCGCCAGGCCCGCATCCAGCGCCGAGACCAGGCGCACCTCGCCGTCGAAGTCCAGCGGCGTCAGCTGGTAGTGCACTAGATAGAGATGCTTTTCGGTCAGGGATACCAGGCGGCGGCTGTGCAGCTCAATAGTCCTGCCCCCCGGGGAGCGCCAGCGCAGCTTCCGGTGCAGCAGGCCCGCGGCCATATCCAGGCGGCGCTCGTAGTCGAGCAGTTCCCCCTCCGCCAGGGAGAAGCGCTCGCCGTCGATCCACAGCTGGATCGACTTGCCGTTCGGCACTGTCAGCATGCGCTGGTTTTTTTTCGCGTAGCCATAGGCGCTCTCGCCGTAGGTGATGGGCTCGCTGGCGTAGACACCGTTGAGGTAGCAGCCGTCGGCGAAGGGCTCGGGGTCGTAGCCCTCCTCGAAGGCGCCGCGCAGGCCGATAAAGCCGTTGCCCAGGGCGAAGAGGGTGGCGTTGAGGCCGTAGTCCTGCGGGTGGAAGTCGCCTTCCACCAGTTCCCAGGGGTGCACCTGATGATTGGGTTTTTGTTGTTGCTGCATACCACCACCGCGTGTCGGGATTGAACGGAGCGGGTGTAGACACCCGCGGGCGCCGCGGCGCCACTGCGGCCAGTTTATCGCCATCCGATGTCGGTTTGCAATCGATTGCAAATCGGCGAACTGCGGCCGCAAGCGGCGGTTGCTCGAATTCGCCACGCATCAATAGTTGGTTTGTAACTATTTGATATATTTGAACTTTTTTCCTTTTGTGGGATTTGTTTGGCACCGGGAAGCTGCGACTGGTCACCGGCTTCAAGTCCGGTGGCCAGTGTGTTTTGCAAACGATTGCAGTGCGGCGGCGCTTCCGCCATACTGGTGCCCGGCGCCATACATAGAGATGGCTAAAAAATGTACAATAACGAGTCGGCGCAGCCCCGGCCGCAGCCGCACAGACAATCAAGAAGCCGCCATGAACAACCAGCGCATACTACTCGCCCTCTTCGCCATCTACCTGGTTTTCGCGATTCTGCTGAACAGCGTCGGCACAGTGATACTGCAGGTGATCAACAGCTACGGCGTCAGCAAGTCCGCCGCCAGTGTGCTGGAGGGCTTCAAGGATATCCCGATCGGCATAGTGTCTTTCCTGGTGGCCTCGCAGCTGCCGCGTTTCGGTTTCAGGAAGGCGATGCTGACCGGCCTGGGCATAGTCACCGCCGCCTGCCTGTGCATGCCGCTGCTGCCCGGCTTCTGGACCGCCAAGCTGCTGTTCCTGGCGGTGGGTGTCTCCTTCGCGCTGGTCAAGGTCGCCGTCTACTCCTCCATCGGCCTGCTGGCGCGGGACCGGAAAGAGCACGCGGGTATGGTGAACACCCTGGAGGGGGTGTTTATGCTGGGCGTGCTCAGCGGCTACTGGCTGTTCGGCGCCTTTATCGATTCCGCCGATCCGACCTCCACCGCCTGGCTGAATGTCTACTGGGTGCTGGCCGGCATCTGTGCGCTGGCGTTTGTGCTGCTGTGGTCCACGGAAATGGATGAGTCCGGCACCCGCGTCGAGGGCGAGCGCCCGCTGCAGGAATTCTTCGCGATGCTGCGCCTGGTGGCCAAACCTCTGGTGTGTATCTATATCATCTCGGCATTTGTATATGTGCTGATAGAGCAGGGCATAGGCACCTGGCTGCCCACCTTCAACAATGAAATCCTGAAGCTGCCGGCGGCCATGAGCGTGCAGGCCACCAGCATCTTCGCCGCCGGTCTGGCCATCGGCCGGCTCGGCGCCGGCGCCGTCATGCGCCGCTTGCACTGGTATCCGGTGCTGAATATCTGTCTGCTGGCGATGGCGGCCCTGGTGGTGCTGACTCTGCCGCTGGCGGAAAATGTACAGGCCAACCCGGATATCAACTGGCTGAATGCCCCGGTGGCCGCGTTTATCCTGCCGCTGATCGGCCTGTTTATGGCGCCGATCTACCCGGCCATCAACTCGGTGATGCTGAGCTCGCTGCCGAAGCACCAGCACTCGGCGATGACCGGCCTGCTGGTGATCTTCTCCGCCCTCGGCGGCACCACCGGCTCGCTGATTACCGGCGCCGTGTTCGAGGCCTACGACGGTCGCTTCGCCTTCTACCTGTCGCTGGTGCCGATCGGTGTGATACTGGCGAGCCTGTTCTTTTTCCGCCGCGCGGTGGAGCGGGAGGGGCGAGGGGACTTTGCCGGCGCCGTGGCGCCAGCATCCCACTGACGGCCGTTTTACAAACGTTTGCAGCCCACCTAAGATGGCGCCTTTGCAATTTTTGAGGTGAAGGCGCATGCCCAAGGATGCCCCCGTGTCCATGTCCGATATCGCACGCCTGGCGGGGGTGTCCGAATCCACCGTATCGCGGGCGCTGAACAACAACCCGCTGATCAACGAGAAGACCCGCGAGCGCATCCAGAAAATCGCCCGCTCGATGAACTACAAGGTCAACGAGAGCGCGCGCAACCTGCGCCTGCAGCGCAGCCATACCATCTCCGTGGTCATCAACACCGGCAAGGCGGGCGGCCAGTCCTTTTCCGATCCCTTTATGATCGACATGATCGGCGCCATCGCCGACCAACTGGCGCGGCACAAGTACGACCTGCTTTTTTCCAGCAGCATAGTCACCAGCGCCGACTGGCACGCCTACCTGTTGGGTTCCCGCCGCGCCGACGGCGTTATCGTGATAGGGCAGGGCGTAGACGACAGCCCGCTGCGCGAACTGTACAAACTCGGCGATCCGCTGGTGGTCTGG
Source organism: Microbulbifer sp. ABF4_143 (assembly GCF_056160225.1). Lineage (NCBI taxonomy): Bacteria > Pseudomonadati > Pseudomonadota > Gammaproteobacteria > Cellvibrionales > Microbulbiferaceae > Microbulbifer > Microbulbifer sp. ABF4_143. Next base: position 6,019 of record NZ_JBSWWT010000034.1, on the reverse strand, counting down.
GGCGGCACGCGCAAGCCCGGTTCCGACTACTGCATCGTCAGCAGTGACAACCGGATGGGCGGCCGCCAGGCCACCGAGCACCTGGTCGGCCTGGGCCGGCGCAGTATCGTCTTCCTCGGCGATATCGCCCACCCGGAAATCGAGGCGCGCTACCAGGGGTATCTGGCCGCACTGCAGGGCGCCGGCCTCGGCGCCAGCGAGCGGCACATCGGCGCCGCCTTCTCCATCGAATCCGGCTACCAGGCAGCCATGGCGCTGCTGAACAATGGCGCGGCGGATTTCGACGCCATCTTCGCCGCCAGCGACAATATCGCCATGGGCGCCATCAAGGCACTGCAGGCCAGCGGCCGCCGGGTGCCGTCCGATGTGGCGGTGGTCGGCTTCGACGATATCCCGATAGCCCCCTTCTACACGCCGCCGCTGACCACGGTGCGCCAGAATATCCACCGCGGCGGCGAGCTGCTGGTGGACAGAGTCATGCAACTGGTGGCAGGCCGGGAGGCGGAGTCGGCGGTGCTGCCCACCGAGCTGGTGGTGCGGGCCTCCTGCGGCGCCGATCCGGACTACCAGCCCGGCGGCTAAGCGCCCGGCTACAGCAGGGTGCCGGCGATCAGCCCGAACACGAAGGCCGTCACCGCAAAGGCGAAGAGCGCCAGGGCGCCGTCGTGGGCCACCAGCGCCAGCCCGAAGGCGGTCAGCGCCATACCGGCGATGGTGGCGGAAAGGGGCACCAGCTCCATTACCGGCAGCGCCAGCGCAATCACCGCGCACAGGGCCGCGATCACATAGGTGCCGGTACGGCGCACCAGGAACACCAGCCGCGGTTGCAGCCAGCGGTCGGCAAAGCGCGCCGGCCTCTGCAGCCAGTGCAGCGCCCGGAGCAGTTTCTCTTTGGAGATGGAGCGCCGCAGCAGCCACTGCGGCAGCCAGAAGTGGCGGCGCCCCAGCAGCAGCTGCAGCGCCGTCAGCAGCACCAGCACCGCCATTGTCGTCGGCACTCCGGGAATCGCACTCAGCGGCGAAAAGAGCACAATCCCCACCAACAGCAACAGCGGCGCGAAAGAGCGCCGGCCCACCGCGCGCACCACCAGGTCCAGCGAAACGCGTTTGCGGCGCCTGGCGGTTTTGGCGATATGATCCAGCAGCTGGGTCAGGCTGGTGAAATCCTGGGGCATTGGCAGCGGCTAATTGGTGACTCGCTAAACGAGCGAGAACTGAGACTGCAACTTCCAGTATATGTACCGGTACGGCCGGGGGGGATGCTGCGCCACCCTATTCGCTGGCACATGAACACGCGCAGATAAGTCTAGGCTTCTGTAATGGAACTGCGGTGCGGATACCATCGGAGAAGCTGCACAGATGGACTCGTTAGTTAAGCGGATGGGGGTGATAGCGGCACTGGGACTTTTTCTGTCGCCGCTGCAGGGCGCCGAAGCCAGTCCTCTGCTCCCGCCCCAGCCCTGGATAATGCCCTTCGATGTAAACCAGCGCTTCCGCCCCGCGGAAACGCCGCCAGATCCCCCGGTCGATCCGACCCAGCTCCAGGTCTACGACTTCGCCTGGCAGACGTTTATCGCCCTGAACTGGCCCTACAAAGTGGGCGGCCAGCGGGGCGAGCCGGACCCCGGCCTGCCGCTGGCGCCCATCTCCAACACCGCCGAGCCGAATCGGCTGGTGGTATGGGAAACCTATATGTCGCCGGAGACGGTATTCGTGCACCCGCAGCAGTGGCCGGTGGAGTGGGGCACGCCGGACTTTGTCGGCCTGCAGCGGGAGAGCCGGCCGCCCTGTTATACCCCCGGCTATCCCTACGGCACCCCCTTCGCACCGGGAATCAACCAGCCCTATACGGATGCGAATGTGCCCACCGGGCCGCTCGTCGATCAGAACGGCGAGTACCTGCGCGTCGAGGTCACCCTCAGCCAGCCCTATTTCCGCTACATCAAGCAGTTCGGCTACTTCAACGCGGACACCCAGGCGCGGGCGGTGCAGAAATATATCCAGTTTGCCAACGCGCATAACGCGGCACCGCCGCCGGCCACCTCTCCGGGCGACGATGCCAGCCGTTTCCAGCCGCTGCCCACTGGCCTGGAATTCTATATCGACAGCCTGCCGCCCTACGCCCAGCAGGGCATAACCGAGGTGAAAGCGGCCTGGAAGGTGCTGAAGACCGACGGCGACAACCCGGATATCCCCGGGCGCTACTTCCGCCGCATGATGCAGTTTCCGCTGCCGGATGGATCGCTGAGTGAACCGACCCTGATGGGGCTGGTCGGCTTCCATATCCACCGCGTCACGCCCTTCGGCCACCTGCCGTCCACCTTCGAGCAAATCGACAATGTGCGTATCCGCAAGCGGCTGTTCGATCCACTGCCGACCCCCAGGCACCCGGCCCTGAATCCCGGCGGGGAGGGCGGCGGGCCGGCGCGCTACGCCAACGGCTATGAGGTCAACGGCGAGGCCGGTGTGGCGGGCGTGATACCCCTGGCCTACAAGGCGGGGGACCCGCTGATTCCCCCGACGGAGCGGGAGCGCGTCAATGTATCCCGGGTGACGCCGATTCCGCGCGATGTGCAGCTGGTGAACCGAAAATACCAGAGCCTGTTGAGAGACAGCGTCTGGTCCTACTATCAGCTGATCGGAACCCAGAACAAAAACCTGCGCGAGCCCAATCTCCACCTGGGGCCAGGCATTCCCGGGCCGCAGCATTCCAACGTGCAAAATCTGGTCAATACGACGCTGGAGACCTATACGCAGAAGGGTTTCAGCTGTGCGCGCTGCCACCTGAACGCCTTCCCGCAGGGCGTGCCGAGCTTCCCGCCCTATGAACAGCGCTTCCAGGACCTGCATGTCATGAGCTTCCTGCTGCAACTCGCCAAGTCCGGCAGCGCGCCTGCGCCGGAACAGGCGTGCGGCCAATCCTATTGACGGGGAAGCTTACGCCTCTATTGGGTCGGCCGGCTCGATCGGTCGGCCGCGCTCCGCCAGTCCGGCGGGCCTTTGGAAAAGTGGGGAAAGCTTTGTAGCCAGCCGCTAGGGCTCGAACAGCTCGTCCAGTGTAAAAGTCTCCACCGCCGGCCCGGTCCGCGCGCTGACCGCCACCATTTTCGCGGCCACCTGTTCGCCGCGGATGGGCCTGTAGCGGCGCAGGCCGGGCAGGGCGCACAGCGGCGGCAGCAGCCAGCCGCCCAGCCTCTCGGCGATGCGCAAATGATTCCGCTCGCCGAGCAGCAGCGACGGGCGGAAGATACTGATACGTGTGAAAGGCAGCCGCAAAACCGCCTGCTCCAGCTCGCCTTTCATTTTCAGGTAGGCGTTGCGGCTGTCGGCGTTGGCGCCACTGGAGGAGACCAGTAGATAGTGGTCCACGCCGTTTTCGGCAGCCAGCTGTGCGGCGCGCAGCTGGTAGTCCACGTCGACTTTGCGCTGGGCCTGCAGTGAGCCGGCGCTGCTGCGGGTGGTACCGAGGCAGGAAAACAGCAGGTCGCCGTCGAACAGCGATTGGTAGTCGCCCAGCCGCTCGAAATCCACCACCTCGTTGCGCACCCGGTCGGAGTTGTGCGCTGCCGGGCGCCGGGTGATAGTCACCACTTCGCGGATATGTTCGGCACCCGCCAGCCGATCGACCAGGGCGCGGCCGATCAGGCCGGTGGCGCCGATGACCAGTGCTTTTTTTCCCATCATCCGTTCAGGACGGCTATTTGCCGCTCCGCAGCTTGAACTGCTCCTCGGCCAGCAGATTATAGCGCTCCAGCAGGCTGGACTCGGAATCCTCTGCCGCCAGGCGGACCAGGTCTATCTTGAGATTTCCATTGCGGTCGAACTGGCTGGCAAAGGTGCCCATATCCGTCAACTGCAACTGCCAGTCGGTCAATCTGCCGATCACATAATTGGCAAACTGAAAGGCTTCGTATTCGTTCAGCAGTGTCAGGAAGTCGCTGAAGGAGAAACCCTTCAGCGTCTTCTGTGCTCTGAAGGCCTGGGCATAACCCGCATCTATCGGGTCGGCCGCGGATCCTGTGCCGGAAAAGCCCCGCTGGAACTGGTAGGCGTGGCGGGTCTCGTGGATAAGGAACGCCAGTGAATCGTATTTGTGCCGATCGGCCAGCTTATCCGGGTTCAGATATACAGTGCCGCTCGACGGGTCTTCCGGGTCGAAATCGAAATAGGCGGTGCGGCCCGGGTAGCTGTGATTGTCGATAACCAGCTTCGGCGGGTCTATACCCATCACCGCAGTTTCCAGCTCGAAGAAACGCTTCAGATAGGGAATCTGTTCATCGATGGACAGCTCGGCCCACCGCGAAATGGCTTTCTCTAGCGGCTTGTCTCTGCGAATTGCAGCGACCAGCGCATCGCCCTGGACCAGAGTCAGGCGGAAGGCCGGCGCCAGAAAGTCCCGCGCTTCCGGCTGCAGGGCAAAGGCGTCGGGCATCTGTCGCTGCAACTCCGGATTGGCGTAGAAACCGGACGCGGCCGCCACCGCGCTCCAGAACATCAGGATAAAGGCAATAATGCGCATACTGGCTCCCGGACGATCTGTGCAAAGCGGCGCATTATACGCAAAAAATGGCGATGCTCCCGCATCACCGGCTGTAAAACCCGAGCCCCGCCAGGGCCGAGCGGACTTCGGCCACCAGCGCGTTGCTGAGCTGCCGGTAGTCCGGGTAGGGTGTCAACAGCAGGCGCCTGTCGGGATCCATTGCTATATCGGGACTGTCGGCCAGCGGCCGCACATTGTGCAGCAGCCTGTCGAAACGCCGGAGATTGTCCCTGCCGCCGATCCAGTGCCAGCCGGCGGTGTCTGTCAGACGAGGGGCAAAGCAAAGCGCCGTGTGTCGGAACAGCTCCTCATCCCTGAAGCGGCGCCAGTCGTTGGCGATGGGGCTGGCGACCTTGGCCAGCAGCGTCACTATCTTGCGCCAGTGGTTGGAGTTGGCGGCGATCAAAGCCCGGGCGCCGGGGGTGTCTGCGAACTGTGTCAGGCCGTCCGGGCGATGGGGCAGGTAGAGCACCAGTCTGGGATGGGAGGCGCCCAGGTAACCGGGACAATCCATTGATTGTTTGTTCACTCGGAAATCTGGGCTAAATCTTCTATTGGTACTGGTTATTAATTCACCTGATCTTCGCTGAGAGTGATAGTATCATTCAAAGTCAGGTGGTTAAATTTGGTGTGCCACTACACTATGCTGATTCCTGGTGTATGGCAGCAGGCTAAAAAGGTGGCGTACCCTGCTGGTTGATCACCACGACGATCACAACCAACAAAAGGAGTACGCCATGGATAAGTCTACCTTGCATATTCCTTCACAACCAGAGTCAAAGGGCCTGGGCTCGCTCCGTGAGACCATCCGTCAGGGACCTCTGTCCTGATCGCCATGGCGGTCGAGGCGGAACTGGCGACGCTGCTGCAGTCCGCTGAGAAACGCTGGAAGAAAATCAAAGGATTTAAACAGCTGGAACTGGTGCTCAACAACGTCCAGTTCCGGGATGGAGAGGCAATAATTGATCAATTAGACGGGTAGTCGCCTGATGGCATACACCAGATTTGACAATAACTCCAAAAATGGGAGCGCATGGACCTGCGCAAAACGTGCGTAAGGTAAGCTGTCCCGCGGAGGGGCGAAGGCCCGGAGCGTACTGCCTGCGATTGTTATGCATTGACGACACAATGTACTACAAATATTGCCACAAAAGTCATTGGCACCCACAAAACAGGAGACCAACAAACTGGCACTGGCTTCGATTTCCCCAGATTTCCTTTTTTTGACTCCCACCAAGGGAGAAATACCATCAGAATCAGGAAAGTAGCAATACTCGCAAGCACCGAAAGTAAAGCGATGTAGGTAACGGTACTGCTTTGCTCTCCACTAATGAGATCACCAATATATTGCCCAGCACCAACTCCAAGTTGTAGTGGTCAAGTTATTTTGGCCACCGTCTTTTGAGCATTCCAGTATTTCTCTTCTGCCACATTCGGCGGTAAACCGTCGTTATTCTGGTGTGGCCGTATTTGGCTGTA
>NZ_JBSWWT010000033.1:0-23140 GCF_056160225.1 Microbulbifer sp. ABF4_143 | reverse complement strand
TTGTCCCGGCAGCTTCACACCCGGAAATTACTCTCCACGCATGTGCCGGTAGGAAACCGATGGCAGAACATCGGGTTACATCGTTCTGAGAAATAACCTCCTGTTATTTTTTTTCAGAGTGTGTAACAGAAATTTATACGACTTCACGTCGCAAATAACGTTGCCAGCTGGGGCGGCCTGCGCTGTTTATGCGCGAAGCGCATAGCGTAGGCCGTCCCGCGGAGGCGCGCAGCGCCGGAGCGTACAGCCTGGCCTTGTTAAAAATTATTACCTTCTGAGCTAATTCAACGGCCATATTTTGACTCCAGCACACACCAATGCTGCCACAAGCACCCCTTGGAGCGCGGCTATTACGGGGACCAGGGCCAAGAGCAAGATGAGAGGTTTCCCTAGCTCTGGGCCAAAAAAGTATCCAAGTAAAACAGCTATAAAAGCCAGAATACTTACGCTAGTAAACCAGCCGCGCCAAATAGTTTTGAAGAGATATCCTGTGTTCATAGCCCGATTTTTAACGCCGCAATCAGCCGCGGCTTACTTTGTGTGCTTTTTGCACAACAATGGGAGCGCAGCGACCGTGCAAAAAGTGCACAAAGTAAGACGTCGGCTGCATTGCTTGGTTAATTGCGAGGCACGAAGGTTGATGCTATAAAGTGGTGCAATTCCGTTTGATTACACCAATACTCTTCGATTTCACCCCATTCCTCAAACGGGCTTTCATTAAAGCCATCTTCAATATCGTTGTAGTACAAACATCTGTTGCCATAGATGGCGACCACCCAAAATCCACCACCCTCATCGCCCATAGGTGATTGGCGCCATTTCTGCATTTTTGGCAGCTTTATCTTTTCCCAAACAAGCCTAGCTTCCAAGCTCATCTCGTATTCCGAGACTTCTATGATGCCTTCTAAGTGGCTCTTTTCTATCGGTTCCCAAGTGCTCATTTGGTTTTAGCAATTAACGCTTTTGTTTAGCGGCGGCCTGTCAAGGCCGTCCGGTGGAGGCCGTAGGCCGGAACAAACTACAACAACTTGTTAAATTTGGTTGCGAGTGAGGAAATAGATTGCCCCTGCAGCAATAAGCGCGATGGTGGCAATGATGTCTGCGATGACCACCTTGCCAACGGCCTCATTGTACCCACCAACCGACCACGCGATCGCGATGAAGGACACAACGCTGACAAGACCTGCGACGATGGCCACTAGTTGCAGCGATGGCTGGAACGCTGCATACACCAAAAACAGACCAAGAAGCCCGAACAAGATGGCCCGGTGACGCATCAGTATTTCAATGTTGGGCTCACCCAGCGAAAGGCCGTATAAGGCAGCAAGGCGCTCGACACCGAGAACACCGGAAACGGGCAAAAGATGAATGATGCCTACGAGCACCAGCAGGCCTGTGACAACTTTCTCCATGTTTGGCCTTCCTCCCTGAATTTAACGCCGGCGTAACGGGCCGATTTGTGGAGCGCAGCGGAACAAAGCGGTCCCGTTGACGCACTTGTTAACTGTTTGATTCCAGGATCGTTCCTGACACCAAATACTGCTCATATTCTGTATGAAGCTCCCAGATTTTCTCCGCCACTGCCGCCACAGTTTTAAACCTACTGCGATGGATTGTTGCCCTGATGCGGTCGCCATCAATGTTTGCGTTCCACTGTTTTTTTGATAGTGCTTCTATGATTTCTTGATGCTTTTTCCGGAAGTGAATCGGAGTATTTTCGTCTTCAGGCACATTGGCAAAAATCAGATGATTGGTGACTGCCAACATAAGCCTATTTTTCAAATCGCCTTCTCCGATGGCGAGTTGGTGAACAGTTTCCCTAAGTCGGTAGCGAAAATCACTCATGCTCTACCTGCAGTTAACGCCCAGCGCAGGCGCAGCCAGCGCGGAGCAGCTTTTGTGTTAATGTTTGAGCGTCAGCGAGTAACACAAAAGGTGCGTAGCGTTGGCTGTCGCTCTGCCGCTGCTTGTTAAGTTTTACTCGCCGCGCCCAATGAATGATGGCCTCGGCACTCATGATAAAGGTCAGCAACACCCCGTAATTTATACTCTTCCCAATGGCTATCAGGTAGTTTTGTCCATTCACCGCCCATTACTTGACCGGAAGCAGAATAGAAAACGATGTGATCCATACCGCTCTTAAACTTGAAGAAGACAATATAGGGATGGCCGTCTCTATAAACCTTTTTATCCTTATCCCAATCTGGGTATTGCTGAATTGCAAACCCCTCTAGCCCAGGATTCTTTTCATGAATATTCATGATTTCCCAGCCGCAAGGTGGCGGGAGGGACCCATGCGCTAAAGATGTAGCAGCCAGAACAAAAATTGTCAGAATATATTTCTTCATATGACTGATCGAAACTTAACGCCGCCGGCAGGGGCAGCTTACCTTGTGCGCGTTTTGCGCGAAAATGGGAGCGCAGCGACCCGCGCTAAACGTGCGCAAGGTAAGCTGTCCCGCGGAGGGCCGCAGGCCCGGAGCGAATTGCCCGGCCTTGTTACAACTTTGCTAGCACTCAATTTTAATGGAATCATTGTCTTCGGAAATTAGCTCTACACTGAACTTCAGTTCTTGCTCTAGCTGCTGATACTCTTCTGCAGACAACTCAGGCCAAAGATCATGCATCATTTTTACAGGAGAAAAATTTGCGGAATAGGTTTTATGAAAACTCTCACACTGTTGCGCAGTTAGACTTTTTGTGTCGCCAACAAAAGACATAATAAATCTTAAGCCATTCGATTTTTCATCGACGCTAAATTTTTTTATGTCGAAGTCTGAACCTCTTACACGCTCACCACCCAATTTATCAGTTAGCATTAGCGCACCAAGTTCCAGCTGGAGTTTACCCACCTCGTATTTACTTGCCGGTGTATCTTTCAGTGTTTCTAATACGCTCGCTGTAGCAATAGCTGGGGCTACGAGGAACATGAACATAGGAGTCTTTCTTAACATGAGTTTTCCTTATTGGTAGTTGTAACGCCGCGCTCACCGGCAGTCAACGCTATGCACCTTTGTGCAAAAATGGGAGCGCAGCGACCAGCACAAAGGTGCATAGCGTTGACTGTCCGGTGCAGCGCTTGGTTAGGAGCTTTCAATGCCACCTAAAATCGCCTTCAGCTTGGGATTGGTGTACTTGATGTGCGGCTCTATGCTCCTGTCATCATCCTTTCGGTAGTACTCACCGGCATCAAACGCCAAGTAAATTGAGTACGCTGGATCTAGCAAAGTATTGCTATTCTCATTGAGATAATGGTCGCTCATCATGAAATCGTAAATGTTGTTTGCAACGCCATCCGCATACGAGTAATCAACTTTTCCGGAAAGGTATATACGAGCCAGGTCGACCAAGATTTCATTACAAAAATCCGCATAGCTCATCTGATTTCTTGAGCAATACTCAACTATCTCTTCTGCTTTCAAATCCATCTCACTGGATTTATGCATTAACTCTTCGGGAATCACCGGCGAGGGCTCCTAACGCCCAGCGCAGGCGCAGCCAGCGCGGAGCGCATTTTGTGTTAATGTTTGAGCGCCAGCGAGTAACACAAAAGGTGCGTAGCGTTGGCTGTCGCCCTGCCGCTGTTTGTTAAGCACGGACGCTCCGGAGTTTCGCCGCTAGTTTATTAGCCAGGTCAGCCAAACCTTCATTGTTATGGTGGTAGCATAGTGCTCTATGATGGCCCATATCAGAAGGAATATCTGAAACGTTTTGAGTTATCGGAATGACAACTTTCCCTAAAGTATGTGCAATGCCAGTTTCATACATAACATTCGGATTCTTGCCAGAAAAATCAACCACTACAGATTTAGCGCGATAGATAAGGCTGAAAATATCTTGCATGATCGTGCTTTCCTCCCAAATATCATCAGCTCTCAAGCACCGGAAGCCAGATACACCACATGCTTTCTTTATGGCCTCATAGACCGGAGAAAACCCGGCCGAAAAAGGCATCATTACCGCTATTAAGTCTTCTTCTAGATTTCCAGAAGGAATATCGAAAACAGTTGGTGCGAATGTGATTTTTCTTTCAGACGGCTTTGCTGATATATAGGTTGCGGTGGCATCTGGGTACCTTTCGTTCAGGTAATCCTCAACAATATTAAGAATTCCCGGGTCCCGATGCGCCATTTGCTTGAGAACCGTAATTACATTTCCTGTGTAATCCTCATCCCCGAAATACAAGCTTCTTTTCAGCCTGTCATGGCCATCAATCAGATCATTACAATTTGTCAGTAAGCCTAGCTCCTCCCAATCGCTGTGGGTGAAGTCCTCAACTATTCTTCTTTTTAGCTCTAAGAGCAATTTTCCATCAAGGTCGTACATATTTTCTCTTGTGCTTAACGCCGCCAGCAGCGGCGGCCGTAACGTTTTTAGCGCGAAGCGCGTTGTGTAGGCCGTCCGGCGGAGGCGCGCAGCGCCGGAGCGTACTGCCTGGCCTGGTTATATGCCCCACTCCACCTCTTCAATGTGGCCACACAAACTGTATAAGACCTCACCACTTTCATCCAGCCTTGGCTTAGGTGTGTAAGTTAAAGCTAGTTTGCTACCGGAAAATATTTCTGATGTGCCAAAAAGTTCGAAAATTTCTACCTTTGGATCTTTATCTGTAAAACTAGCAAATGGTATTTGACTTTCACCCTTTACGTACGCGCCGCCAGAAAGCTCCCAGCCTTGATATTCTTTAGGCGCTATCACTCGCAAGATGATCGGATTCTCTTTAGTTGGCACTTTATTCTGCCCGAGAATCTCAATTCTTGTAGGTATATGAAGATCATCACAAGCAATCGTTGCGCTAGAAATCAACATAAATATTGACATCAAAACTTGTTTCAGCAGTGCTCAGATCCTCGAGGGCATATAACGCCGCCAGCAGGGGCGGCCGTAGCGTTTAGCGTGCGAAGCGCGCTGCGTAGGCCGTCCAGCCGAGCCCCGAAGGGGCTGGGCGTTCCTGCCTGGCATTGTTATAGATTTACTCCGCATTGACTTCCTTCGCGGCCTTTAATGCGGCTTTTAGGCTTTCTTTTGACTGGCAGATTTCCATCAGCTGGTTCCAATTTATGGGCGTTCCATTCTTTTTCATCTTGCGCCCCTGACACCATGTAATCCCCTTCATTGATACGAAACAGTCGCCATGATGAGTGCTGCCATCTGGGCTTTTTATCTCTAGCTCAAGGCCATTCTTCTTAAGCTCCATAGCAACATCAAAAGTCTTTATTCTTACTTTCATTTTTCCCCCAAGGTCTTATTGATTCGTATCTATAACAGTTTTATTCAGAAGCCTATGGCTTTATATCATCTTCGCCCTATATCTCGAAAGCCATCCGCACCAGCAAGCCAAAACCACTTTTAAATCAAACAGTTACACACCAATCGCCATCTGAAGCGCCGAGTTATATTTGCTCAAGGCTCACATAACAGGGGTTGATGCAGGCTCTTGAACACATCTCCCATTCTTTAAAAATCAATGACTTAGCCAGCATTTTCCATTGTTCAAGAGCCGCTGGCTTCTGATCCCGGTTGCCCTGGGCGTCGCGCATAAAAAACCCCGTGCAAATGACGGGGCTTTGATCGAGAAACGTTGGCCGGATTCGGCCGACCAGGGGCTCGAAGTCTCAGTGCTCGGTCGGCACCCGCCCCAGGTCCCCTTCCATCTCCACGGTCAGGAAGGACATCACCACCCAGGCCGCGACATTCTGTTTCAGGTTTTCCGGGTCCACCTTGTCCAGGGTATCGTTGGGCGTGTGGTGGTAGTCGAAATAGTCGGTGCCGTCCTGGTAGAGGCCGAAGGCGGGCACGCCCTGAGCGACGAAGACGCTGCTGTCGGGGCCGCCGCTGGATTTGTTGTGGCCACGCTCTATGCCGAGCGGCGCCAGCAGCTGCATCATCTGGTCGGCGATATCGAACTTGCTCTCCGGCAAGCGGGTGTCGAAGCGCCAGATTTTGCCGGCGCCGAAGTCGGATTCGGATACGGCGATGATATTGTCCAGTTCGCTGCGGTGGGCTTCCAGATACTGCTTGGCGCCAACCAGGCCGATTTCCTCGGCACCGAACAGGACTACGCGCAGGGTGCGGCGCGGGCGGCTCGGCAGTTCGGCGATCAGGCGCGCGGTTTCCAGCACTATGGCCACGCCGGCGCCGTCATCCAGGGCACCTGTGCCCTCGTCCCAGGAGTCCAGGTGGGCGCCGATAATCATCACCTCTTCCGGTTTTTCACGCCCGGTAATTTCACCGATCACGTTGAATGAGGGGCCGTTGCCGAGGTGCTCGTTGTGCACATCCAGTTTGACCTGTACCGGCTTGCCGCGCTTGAGCATGGCTTCCAGCAGGTTGGCATCCGGGGCGGACAGGGCCAGGGCGGGCACCGGGTTCTCGACGCCGTCGATGGACATCATGCCGGTGTGGGCGAAGCGGTCGGAGTCGGTGCCCACGGAGCGCAGCAAGAGCGCAGCTGCGCCTTTCTCCGCGGCGGCGCGCATGCCCTTGCTGCGGCCCTGCACTGCGGGGCCGTAGCCCTCGCCGGTGCGGGCGCGCTCCATACGCTTGTTGATAAAGGCGATCTTGCCTTTGACTTTGCGCGCCGGCGCCTTCATCAGCGCCTCAACATCGGCGAACGGGACTATTTCCGCGGTCAGGCCGCCCTCCGGGGTAGCGGCGCCGTAGCCGAGGGAGGTCACCACCAGCGGCTGCGGGAAGGGAGACACCACTTCCGCGTGGGCGTGGCCGCGATGCCAGCGCTGCACGTCTATCTGTTCCGTATAGACGCGGTCGAAGCCGAGATCTTTCATCTTCTGCTGCGCCCAGGCCACCGCGCGGCGGTCGCCCTCGGTACCGGCGCGGCGGGGGCCCACTTCCACGGTCAGGGATTCGACGATGCTGTAGGCATCGGAGGATTCCAGCGCGCGGTCGCGCAGCACTTCCGCGACGGAGATATCTTCCCGGGACAGCGGCTTGGCCTGAAGCGCGGTGACGGCCAGGGCCGCAACCAGCCCGCCGGTCAGGGTCAACAGTGGTCTGAACATGGTCTTATCCTTCAATAAAACTCGTTGGATTATTTGTCGATTTCTTTTTTTGCGTCCGCGGCCAGCAACCGGCGGCGCACCTGGCGCAGCCGCTCTATGCCGGCCTCGGTAAACAGGTAGGGGGAGCCGCCGGTGTACTCCTCTTCCTCTATCGCCAGGCACTCGAGGCGCAGCGCCTCCAGCTGCGGGTCGTGGCGCGCCGGGTAGCCGGTAAGCACCCGCCACTCGTTGTCGTCGGCCTGGCCGGAGATGACACCCTCCAGCCCCTTGAGGAAGGCCTTGCGGTCCATGCGGAAACGCGGCGTGCGCATATGCATCAGCCCCCAGATTATCAGGGCGAAGATGCAAAAGGAAAGGAGCAGGGTAATCAGCAGGGTCACAATTTCACCCCTCCAGCAGCAGTTTTATCGCGACGGCGATGGTGGCGAGAATAATGACCGGCTTTATCAGCCCCGCGCCGCGGGAGATAACCAGATTGGAGCCCAGCCGCGCGCCGACAAACTGCGCGGCGGACATGCCGATCGCGAGCCCCAGCAGCAGGTGGCCGCCGGCCATAAAAATAAACATCGAGGTGGCGTTGGTGGCCAGTACCAGCGGCTTGGTGTGGGCCGTGGCCCGGCGCATGTTGTAACCGAGCAGCGCGGCGAAGGCCAGGGCGTAGATAGAGCCCATGCCGGGCCCGAAGAAGCCGCCGTAAAAACCGATAGCGCCGCCGACCAGCAGGTTGAACAGGCCATTGCTCATGCGCGGCTGCGCATCCAAATCGGAGACGCGCGGGGAGAACATGAAGTAGAGCGCTATCGCGATCAGCAGTATCGGCAACAGTGTCTGCAGCTGTTCGCCGCCGAGCTGGGTCACGCTCCAGGTGCCGAGCGCGGAACCTGTGATCGCGGCCAGCAGCCCCGGCCACAGCGGGCGCAGGTCCAGGTGCCCCTTCTGGAAGAAGTTGATCGCCGAAGACAGGGTGCCGAAGACGCTCTGGAATTTGTTGGTGCCCAGCGCATCCAGCGGCGGCACGCCGGCCCAGAGCAGCGCCGGCAGGGTGATGATGCCACCGCCGCCGGCGATGGCGCTGATGAAACCCGCGGTGAAGGCCACCGCGATCAGTATCAGGCAGGTGACAAGGGAGAGATCGCCGGTTAGCTGCTCCACTGTTTCTTGGCCACTATTGTTCCTGTTTGTCCTCGGTGCTCTCTTCAACAAAGTCCGTCTGCTTCTCCGGGTTGCAGCCCTGGTACTTGCTGAAGCGGCGCTGCACCTCGCGCATATCGGCCTCCAGGTCGCCGGTGGGGCGGTAGAGGGAATCGACGCGGATGCGCTTGTTGGGGAAGTCCCAGGCCACGATCAGAATCGGCACCTTGGCGGCGTAGGCGATGCGCAGGAAGCCGTTCTTCCACTTGGTTACCTTCTTGCGCGTGCCCTCCGGCGTGATGCCCACCCACATTTTTTCATTCTCGCGGAACTGGCTGGCCACCTGCTTGGCCATACCGCCGGGCGCGGAGCGGTCGGTGGGGATGCCGCCGAGCCACATAAACAGGCGCTTGAACGGGAAGAAGAAGGCCTCTTTTTTCATCAGCCAGGAGATCTTGACCCGCAGCGCCAGAATAAACGGCATGGCGACGACGAAGTCCCAGTTGGACGTGTGCGGGGCCAGCGCCACCATCACCTTCTTCTCCCGCGGAAACTCGCCCTCGAGGCGCCAGCCGAGCATCTTGACGATCAGCAGGCCCAGGCCCTGGGTAAAGCGGTTGCCGATACGCGGCATTTCTTCGGGAAGATTTTTTGGAATACTCACGTTGTTTTTTTCTCTCAAGATTACCACTCAATCCGGACGTTCCCGGCAGCAGGCCCTCCGCACTACGCGCAGAGCGCTCGAACCATGTAATTAGTGTTCGCGGGTGGCGTAGAAGCGGATCTCCGGATAGCGCTCCTCCGCCAGCTGCAGGTTGACCCGCGTCGGCGCCAGATAGGTCAGGTGGCCGCTGCCGTCGAGAGCCAGGTTGGCGCTGGCCTTGCGCTTAAAGTTTTCCAGCTCCTTGGCGTTTTCGCTGTCCACCCAGCGCGCGGTGTTCACATTCACGTTCTCGTAAATGGCCTCCACCTTGTACTCGTCCTTCAGGCGGAAGGCCACCACCTCGAACTGCAGCACCCCCACGGCGCCGACGATGATGTCGTTGTTGTCCAGCGGGAAGAACACCTGGGTGGACCCCTCTTCCGACAACTGCTGCAGGCCCTTCTGCAGCTGCTTCAGTTTCAGCGGGTCCTTCAGGCGGATGCGGCGGAAGAGCTCCGGCGCGAAGTTGGGGATGCCGGTGAACTTCAGGCTCTCGCCCTCGGTAAAGGTGTCGCCAATCTGGATGGTGCCGTGATTGTGCAGGCCGATAATATCGCCGGCAATGGCCTCTTCCACATGGGTGCGGTCGCCGGCCATAAAGGTCACCGCATCGGCGATCTTCACGTCCTTGCCAATGCGCACGTGCTTCATCTTCATGCCGCGGCTGTAGGTGCCGGAGCAGACGCGCATAAAGGCGATGCGGTCGCGGTGCTTCGGGTCCATGTTCGCCTGTATCTTGAACACGAAGCCGGTGAACTTGTCCTCACTCGGCTCGACG
Source organism: Microbulbifer sp. ABF4_143 (assembly GCF_056160225.1). NCBI lineage: Bacteria > Pseudomonadati > Pseudomonadota > Gammaproteobacteria > Cellvibrionales > Microbulbiferaceae > Microbulbifer > Microbulbifer sp. ABF4_143. The sequence continues at coordinate 13,506 of NZ_JBSWWT010000033.1, read as the reverse complement.
GTGCGCTCGTTGGTCTCGCGCGGCTGCGGGCCCGGCGCCCACTCGACGAAGCCGTCTAGCATCTCGCGCACGCCGAAATTGCCGAGCGCGGTGCCGAAGAACACCGGCGTCAGCTGGCCGACCTTGTAGGCCTCCAGGTCGAACTCATGGGTGGCGCCGCGCACCAGCTCGATCTCCTCGCGGATATCGTCGGCGTACTCGCCCAGCAGTTCGTCCGCCTCGGCGGAATCCAGCCCCACGATCTGAATATCGTCGGGAATCCTGTGGCCCTGGCCCTGCTGGTAAACGTGAATCGTGTCCGTGTAGAGGTTGTAGACGCCCTTGAAGTTCTTGCCGGAGCCCAGCGGCCAGTTGATCGGCGCCGCCTGGATATTCAGCACCTCCTCGATCTCGTCCATCACCTCGATCGGGTCGCGGATATCCCGGTCCAGCTTGTTGATAAACGACAGTATCGGCGTGGTGCGCAGGCGGCAGACGTTCATCAGTTTGATGGTGCGGTCCTCGACACCCTTGGCGCCGTCGATCACCATCAGCGCGGAGTCCACCGCGGTCAGCACCCGGTAGGTGTCCTCGGAGAAGTCCTCGTGGCCGGGGGTGTCGAGCAGGTTGACCGTGCGGCCCTTGTAGGGGAACTGCATCACCGAGGAGGTCACCGAGATACCCCGCTCCTGCTCCATCGTCATCCAGTCGGAGCGCGCGTGGGGGCCCTTCTTGCCCTTGACCGAGCCGGCCAGCTGGATCGCATTCCCGAACAGCAGCAGTTTTTCGGTCACCGTGGTCTTACCGGCGTCCGGGTGGGAAATGATCGCGAAGGTGCGGCGGCCGGCATAGCCCGCCTGGGTAGAACTCTGGCCCATAATCTAAGATTCGGTAACTCGGCATTCAGCGGAAAAACAAGGCGCGCATTATACACACCGGCAGGGCTGAATCGCGCGCTGACAGCGCATTGCGCTGTGCGCGATTCAGCGACCCGTCGGGGACGGCGGGGCCGGGGCGGGATCGAAGGCACTGGCACCGCGCCAGGGACGGCAACTGGGAGTGCGACGCAGATACAGAGGTACAGAGGTACACAGGCTGAGGATTTGGGTAGGATACGGCCCCGTATTGGCGAGATCAAAGGAGAGGCGAACCATGAGCCGGGAAAGATTGCAGGCACTGCGGGACGAGCTGGCGCGGCAGGGGGTGCAGGCCTTCCTGGTGCCGCGCGGGGACGAGTACCAGAACGAGTATGTGCCCGCCTCCGACGAGCGCCTGGCCTGGCTCACCGGCTTTACCGGCTCCGCCGGCATGGCGGTGGTCGGCGCCGAGCACGCGGCGCTGTTCGTGGACGGCCGCTACACATTGCAGGCGCAGCAGGAGCTGGGCGACCAGCCGATCGACCGGGAAAACCTGGATATCGGCGTCGTCGCCGACTGGCTCTGCGACCAGCTGAAGGCCGGCGAGACCCTGGGCTACGACCCGCGCCTGCACACCGAGCCGGGCCTGGCGCCGCTGCAGAAGCGCCTCGGCGAACGCGATATCACCCTGCGCCCGCTGGAGCAGAACCCGATCGATGCCATCTGGAGCGACAGGCCCGCCCCCCCCTGCGGCCCGGCGCGCCCCCACCCGCACACCTTTACCGGCGAGCACTCGGCGGACAAGCGCCGGCGCATCGCCGAACTGCTCGCGGACAAGCGCGCCGACGCCCTGTGGCTGCCCAATCCCGAAGTCTGCGCCTGGCTGTTCAATATCCGCGGCAGCGACGTGCCGCATCTGCCGGTGGCCCTGGCCAGCGCCCTGCTCTACCGCGACGGCAGCGCGACCCTGTACCTGGCCGAGGAGGCGGTCAGCGAGGCGCTGCTCGAGCACCTGAACAGCGAAGTGGCCATCGTCAACGACAAGCGCGAACTCTTCGCCGCCGCCAGGCGCCACCATGTGGCCAGGGTGTGGGTGGACCCGCAGATCACCAACTGCTGGACGCTGCAGCAGCTGCGCGCGCTGGATATCGAACTGCTGCTGGAGCGCGATCCGATCACCGAGGCCAAGGCGCGCAAGAATGCGGTGGAGCTGGCAGGCAGCCGCGCCGCCCACGAGCGGGATGGCGCCGCCCTGTGCGAATTCCTGGCCGAACTGCCGGACGCGGTGGCCGCCGGCGACGCCGATAACAGTTTCGGAGAACTGGAAGCGGTGCAGCTGCTCAGGTCCAAGCGCGAGCAGCGCGAGGGTTTTCGGGACGACAGCTTCGACGCCATCTCCGGCTATGGGCCGAACGGCGCCATAGTGCACTACCGCGTCAGCCGCGAATCCAGTCTGCCGATCAAACCCGAGGGCCTCTACCTGATCGACTCCGGCGGCCAGTATCCGGACGGCACCACCGACGTGACCCGCACCCTGGCGCTGGGGGAAGTCCCGCCGCTGGCGAGGGAACACTTCACCCGCGTGCTCAAGGGCCATATCGCCATCGCCACGCTGCGCTTCCCCAAGGGCACCTGCGGCGAGCAGATAGACGCCTTCGCGCGCAAGTCGCTGTGGGACGCGGGCCTCGACTACGCCCACGGCACCGGCCACGGCGTCGGCAGCTTCCTCAGCGTGCACGAGGGGCCGCAGCGGATCGGCAAGGCGGCCACAGGCGTGGCCCTGCAGCCGGGCATGATCCTGTCCAACGAGCCGGGCTTTTACCTGACCGGCCACTACGGTATCCGCATCGAGAACCTGATCTTCGTCAAGGAGTCAGCCGAGCACCACGGTTTCCTCGAATTCGAGGAGCTGACGCTGGCGCCGATCGACCGGGCACTGATCGATGCGGATCTGCTGACGGAGCGGGAAAAAGACTGGCTGAACGGCTATCACCGCCGGGTGCGGGAGACGCTGATGCCGCTGGTGAACGAGAAGACCCAGACCTGGCTGCAGGCGGCCACCGAAGCCATTTAACGTCGTTTTTTGTAGGAGCCAGCTCAGTTGGTCGCAAGCTGCCGCTGCGACTGCAGAAACGGCAGCAGCTGCTCCAGCACCAGTTCACTCACCTTCGGCTCCAGCGCGTGGGCCATACCCGGGATCGCGACAAAATGCGCCCCGGGAATCTTCTCCGCGGTGTCGCGTCCGTGGGCGATGGGCACCAGCGGGTCCACCTCACCGTGCACGACCAAAGTCGGCGCCGAGATCTCCGCCAGGCGCGGCGAGCGGTCGCCGTCGGCCATAATCGCCTGCAACTGGCGCAGCATACCCGGGGCATAGCTGCCGCGGTTGGCCACCCGCCGCACCAGGTCCCGCGCGCTGGCCTCGTCGAAATACACGGGCGAACCGAGCGCGCGGGCTATCTGCACCCCAATCTCGATGCGCTGCGCGCGTGTCTCGGCCCCTCTGGCCGCCATCGCCAGCGCCTCTACGGCCTCGGGTTTCGCCTCCGGCAGTCCCGGCGCGCCGGAGCTGGACATGATCGACGTCAGGCTGATGACCCGCTCGGGATATTCCGCCGCCAGCAGCTGCGCGATCATGCCGCCCATCGACGCGCCGACGACATTGGCGCGCTCTATCCGCAGATGGTCCAGCAGACCCACCGCGTCCGCGGCCATATCCCGCAGCCTGTAGGGCGGCTCGGCCCCGAGGCCGAGTTTCTGCTTCACCAGCATCCACCACACCGGCGGCGCGGACAGGTCGTAGAACTTCTGCGACAGGCCGGCGTCCCGGTTGTCCAGCAGCAGCACGCGATAGCCGCTGTCGATCAGCCCCTGCACCAGCGTATCGCCCCAGTGCAGCATCTGTGCGCCCAGCCCCATCACCAGCAGCACCGGCTCGCCGTCCCGCGGCCCCATATCCTGGTAGGCGATGGAGACGCCGTCGATCTCGGCAAAGTGGATCGGGTGGCGGTCGAAGGGGTTGTCGGCGGCGCCGGCGCACAGCGCCACCAGCGCGAAGAGGGCGGCGGAAACGAGTAGGGCGAATCGGCGCATGGGCGTGCTCCGTTGCGTGCAGGGGCGGTTATCGGGCCGACAAGTGTACCGCGCCCCGCTCCGCGCGGGCACGGCTGTCGATATCGCGCCGCAACCACCACCAGGCCAGCGCGCCGAGCAACAGGTTGGCCGCGGCGGTGGCCGCGAACAGCCCGGTGATGCCCCACAGGCGGTTGCCGAGCCAGGCCAGCGGCAGGTAGAGCCCCAGCACGCGCAGGAAGGAAATCAGTGTGGCGGGCAGCGGCCTGCCGATGCCGTTGAAGGCCGCATTGGCGGACATCACGAAGCCGTAACCGGCGTAGCTGAAGGGCACCAGGGTCAGGTAGGCCACGGCCACCGCCAGCACCTCCGGCGAGTTGCTGAACAGCCGCGCCAGCGGCGGGCCGGCGACGTACAGCAGCAGCGCCAGCGCCATACCGCAGCCGATACAGAAGCGCGCCAATACGCCGACCGTCTCGCGCATACGCGCCGTTTTACCCGCACCGAGGTTCTGGCCCATAAAGGGGCCCACCACCGAAGACAGCGCGTAGAAGACAATCAGTGCCATCGGCTCTATGCGCATCGCCACCCCCAGGCCGGCCACCGCGTTGGCCCCGTGGGCCGCCACCAGCGCGACGACGACACCGCCGGCCATCGGGATAATCACATTGGTGGCAACCGCCGGCAGCCCGACCGCCAAAACCCGGCGCCAGGAGTCCAGCAGCGAAGCGAGCCGCCACTGCGGCGCCGCCATCAGCTGCTCGCGCCGCACCAGAAAATAGAGCGCGGCAAAAAAACTGATACCGCGCGCGATGACCGTGGACAGGGCCGCGCCCTGCAGCTCCAGGCGCGGAAAGCCGAGCAGACCGAAGATCAGCAGCGGATCCAGCACCAGGTTGAACAGGGCCACCGCCACCATGATGCGCCCGGTCAGGGCGCTGTTGCCGATCGCGCGCAGCGACGACAGGGCCACCATCGGCACCACCGCAAACACCGCCCCCAGATACCAGGGCACCATGTAATCGGCGATCAGCGGCAACAGTTCCGCCGGGGCGCCGAGCAGCTTGAACAGCGGCCCCACGGTGGCGAGGCCGGCCGCGGTGATCGCGAGCGCCACCAGCAGCGCCAGCAGGGAAGCGTCGGTAACCAACCGCCGCACCCGCGCCAGATCGCCGGCACCGTAGGCCCGCGCCACCGCAGACGAGGTGCCGGCGCCGAGACCGATGGCGAAGCTGTTGATGACCATCACCACCGGAAAGGTGAAACTCATCGCCGCCAGCGGTCCACTGCCCAGCTGCGCGACGAAGTAGGTGTCCACCACATTGAAGGACATGGAGGCGAGAATACCCCACACCATCGGCAGCGCCAGGCGCTGCAGGTGGCCGGCCACTGAGCCTTCGAGCAGGGAGGGACTCTTGTTGGATAACGTCATGAAAAACTCTTTGCGGGGTACCTGGGGAACCTCTGAATAATTCCGCAATACCTCTGGCTTGCAGAGCGGTTCACAATCAAGGCGCGGCTTCGCAGGAATGTCTAGACCTTTCAAGAAGCCGCAACGCAGAGTGTGAATCGCTCTGCAAGCCCCGCAGGGCGGGGCCTGAAGGCCGCATCTGCGGCGTTGCAGCTCTTGCAAAGGGCTGGGCCATTCGCGGCGAGCTGCGCCTAACAGCTGCAGCCTTCAGGTCCCGCAGAGGCATTGCGGAATTATTCAGAGGTTCCCTAGGGCGCTGCGCGACACAGATAAAGAAAGCTTTGGCAATATTCTATCAGCCGCGCCGCCACCGGTGGCGGTTTCAGGTGGGCGCCGTTACCGGCGCTCGCGAGACAGACTCATCAACAGCGCGTCTTCGCGCGCCCCGCCCGCCGCCGGATAGTAGTTCCTGCGCAGCCCGTCTTCGCGGAAACCCAATCCGCGGTAGAGGGACAGCGCGGCGCGATTGGAAGCGCGCACTTCCAGCAGCACCCTCGCGACGCTATCCGGCAGCCGCGCCAGCAGATGTCGCAGCAGCGCCGCGGCGATGCCGCGCCGGCGCCAGGCCGGATCCACGGCGATATCGAGAATTTCCGCCTCGTCCAACAGCCGGGACATCACGCAGCAGGCGATGGGCACCCCGTCTGCCGACAGCAGCAGCCAGCACTGGTGCCCGGCCTCCAGGCTGTCCCGGTACTGCCGCTGGCTCCAGGGGTGATCGTGGGCGCGGCGCGCCAGTGCCGCCAGGGCGGCGCAGTCGGCCTCGCTGGCGGCAACCAGGCGGGCGCCGGCGGGGGGAAAGGTCATTGAATCCGCGTCTGCTCGGGATAGGTCTCGCGCAGCAGCTGCCACAGGGCGCGCTTGCGCTCCGGCTGCTGCAGCAGCAGCGTCAGGCTCGGCATCGCGATCACGCGAACCCCGTGCCAGTCGTTGACCGGGCTGTCGAGGGGCACCGGCGCGCAGAAATCCCGGGCCTGCCGCCCCATCAGCCAGATGGACTTCACCGGGTGGCGCGCACAGGCCGCCTCCAGCCAGCTGGTGCAGGTATCGCGCGCCTCGGAGGCGTCTGCCGCGGGGCCGAAGCGGTTTTCCGCCAGCGGCCAGCGCAGCCGCTCCTGCTCCCGCGGCAGCTGGTGCCAACCGAGGGCGCGGGCGATATTGTTGAACAGCGCCTCCACCGGCAGCGCGCTGCCCGGTTCGCGGCTGTCCACGGCCAGCAGTTCGCCACCGAGCCACCAACAGCTGAGTACAAACGGCTGCACCCGTTGCTGCGGCGGCGCCACCTGGACCGCGGGCGCGGCGCGGGTATCGGCGCCAACCCTGGCCTGTTCAGTAATGGCTCCGATATCGCGCAGCACCCGCGCCTCCGCGGCGCCGGGCTCCGGACTCGCCTCCGCCGGGACGACGCGCATCTGCGCCGGGGATTGCGGCAGCGGATTTTTGGCCGCCTCGCGCACCTGCTGCAGCGGCGTCACCGCCGGCTGCGCGGCTTCTTCCGCCGGCGGCAATTCGGCCTGGCGCGGCGGCGGCGCCAGCGGCAGTACAAAGCGCGGCACATAGCTGGCCACGCCCATGGCCGACAGATATTCGGCCCGCTGCAGTTCGTTCACTTAAACGCCTTTTCTCTTGCTCTCACCGGTGGCGAGCAAGTTTAACGCATCCAGGTAGGCCTGTGCCGAGGCGACGAGGATATCGGTATCCGCGCCGACACCGTTGACCAGGCGGCCGTCGCGTTCCAGGCGCACAGTCACAGTGCCCTGGGAGTCGGTGCCCTGGGTGACGGCGTTGACCGAGTAGAGCTTCAGCTCCGCGTTGCTGTCGGCGATGGCCTCGATGGCCTTGAAGGTGGCGTCCACCGGACCGCTGCCGTAGGCCTCGGTGCGGTGGGACTCGCCGTCGATCAGCAGGCGCAGCTGCGCCTGCGGCAGACTGCCGAGTTTGCTGCGCACCTCCAGGTCTTCCAGCTGGAAGTGCGCCACCGGCGCCTCGCTGCCGGTGACCAGGGACTGCAGGTCTTCGTCGAAAATTTCGTGCTTCTTGTCCGCCAGCTCCTTGAAGCGCTCGAAGATCAGCTGGAACTCGCCGGCATCCTCGAAGTGGATACCCAGCTCCTCGTAGCGCGCCCTGACCGCGGCGCGGCCGGAGTGCTTGCCCAGCACCAGGCGGTTGTGGCCCCAGCCCACATCCTGGGCGCGCATGATCTCGTAGGTCTCGCGGTGCTTGAGCACGCCGTCCTGGTGGATGCCGGACTCGTGCGCGAAGGCGTTGGCGCCAACGATGGCCTTGTTCGGCTGCACCGGGAAGCCGGTAATGGAGGACACCATGCGCGAGGTGGGCACTATATGGGTGGTATCTATGCCGGTTTCCACCGGGTACAGATCCTGGCGGGTGCGCACCGCCATCACGATTTCCTCCAGCGACGCGTTGCCGGCGCGCTCGCCGAGGCCGTTGATGGTGCACTCCACCTGGCGCACACCGTTCATCACCGCGGACAGGGAGTTGGCCACCGCCAGACCCAGGTCGTTGTGGCAGTGGGTGGAGAAGATGGCCTTGTCGGAGTTGGGCACATTCTCGATCACACGCCGGAACATGGCCCCGTACTCGCCCGGCTCGCCGTAGCCGACGGTGTCGGGGATATTGATAGTGCCGGCGCCGGCATCGATAACCGCCTCGATAATGCGGTACATGAATTCCGGCTCTGAGCGGCTGCCGTCCTCGAGGGAGAACTCCACGTCGTCGGTAAACTGGCGCGCCGTCTTCACCGCCTCCACCGCCTGGCGCAGCACGTCTTCCGGCTCCATCTGCAGCTTGTACTTCATATGGATCGGCGAGGTGGCGATAAAGGTGTGGATGCGCGAGGCGTTGGCCTTCTTCAGCGCCTCGCCGGCGCGGATGATATCCGGGCCCACCGCGCGGGCCAGGCTGCACACGCGGGAATCCTTGACCGTCTCGGCCACCGCCTGCACCGCCTCGAAGTCGCCGGGACTGGCGATGGCGAAGCCGGCCTCGATCACGTCGACGCGCATCCGCTCCAGCATACGCGCTATGCGGATCTTCTCGTCCTTGGTCATGGAGGCGCCGGGGCTCTGCTCGCCGTCGCGCAAAGTCGTATCAAAAATGACTAATTTATCTTTTTTAGTGCTCATTTTGGGCTTTTCTCCTTATTTGGCCCGAGGCTAAACAGCGCCAGTGCCGCTGTCTACGCGCCCAAAAAATACAGTGTGGAATTCTGCCGGAAAGTGTGGAAATAAAATTATCTGCCGCAGCGCGGCAGTCGCAGCGAGAAAGCTAATGCGCGGTAGAGGTGCCAGGAATTGAAGCGAACAGTGTGCATGGCGGTTTCGGCGCTGGGAGGTCGGTTTTGCGCATTATGCCCCCGCGCCGCGAAAACGGTCAACACTCATCCTAATATGGGCGAATCCCGAGTCGAAAATTAGGATGAAAGTCCTGGGCACCCCTGTTTTCGCTCGCGCGGATCAGTCGGCAGCCCCCAGCTTCTGCAACAGCTGCCACAGCTGGCGGCGCAGCTGCTCCACCTCACCCGGCGGTACCGAGGCGGCATCGAGTCGCTGCTCGACCCAGGCCCGGGCGCGGGGCTTGAGTTCGCGCCCGGCGTCGGTGATCGCCACCCGGGTCACCCGCTCGTCCGTTGCCGCGCGGCAGCGCTCAACCAGCCCGCGCTGTTCCATGCGCTTCAGCAGCGGCGTCAGCGTACCCGAGTCCAACATCAGGCGGCGGCCCAGGGCGCCGACGCTGGTATCGATATCTTCCCCGCTTTCCCGCTGCCGGTCCCACTCCCACAGCACCAGCAGCACCAGGTACTGCGGATAGGTAATTCCCAGATCCTGCAGCATCGGCTGGTAGGCCCGCGTCATGGCGCGGGACGCGGCGTAGAGGGCGAAACACAGCTGGCGGTTGAGCGCCAGCGCCCCCCGATCGTCACAGATGGCCATCACGCCTCGGCTCTCACAGCAGTTTTTCGATTTCCGCTTCCAGGGACTCCGGTTTGTCCTTGGGCGCAAAGCGCTTCACGACCTGACCGTCGCGGTTCACCAGAAACTTGGTGAAGTTCCACTTGATGGCCTCGGTGCCGAGTATGCCCGGCGCCTGCTTCTTGAGCGCCTCGAACAGCGGGTGGGCGTTCGGGCCGTTCACCTCCAGCTTGGCGTAGACAGGAAAGCTGACGCCGTAGTTGAGCTCGCAGAACTGCTGTATCTCGTCGTCGCTGCCCGGCTCCTGTTTGCCAAACTGGTTGCAGGGGAAACCCAGCACCACCAGCCCCCGCTCCCGGAACTTGTTGTACAGCGCCTCCAGCCCCTTGTACTGCGGGGTAAAGCCACACTTGCTGGCGGTATTGACGATCAGCAGCACCTTGCCCCGAAACGCCTCCAGGGATGTGGTGCCGCCATCGGCGGTCTGTACCTCTATCGAATAGAGCTCGCTCATGGACTCCTCCCGGGCCACTCAATTAAGTTGCCCACAATTGTATTGTGCACAATTTAAATTTCAAGCCTTATCGCGGGCGGCGCGGGCTTTATTATGAGAATAATTATCAATAATATTGGACGCCGAATCGCCAATACCTTTGCGTCAACCAAAAGGACACCCCATGCGCATTCCCCAGAAACTGGCCCAGCTGTTTGTGGCGCTGCTGTTTATCTCCCTGACTCCGGCAATGGCCGAGGAGCCCGGCCTCAGCGAGCAGGAGCTGCGCCAATTGATGCAGATGGCCGAATACATCGGTGTGGACTACCCGGAAGCGGTGGAGAACGGCGAGATCATCAACGACGACGAATTTGCGGAGATGGAGGAGTTCGCGCGGCTGCTGGTCGATCGCGGGCAGAAACTGCCCGATGCCCCCGAGGCGGCGCAGATTCGCCAGGCGGCGCAGGCACTGCAAACGGCCATTCAGCGCAAGGCGGATCTCGCAGAAGTGCAGGCACACACCGCGAAGTTGCGCCGGGGACTCCTCTCGGTCGCACCGGCGCTTTCACTGCCGCAGTCTCTGCTCAGCCGCGAGGAAACCGAGGCCCTCTACCAGGCCCAGTGCGTCGCCTGTCACGGTGTCGGCGGCATGGGCGACGGCCCGCTGGCCGCACAACTCGAACCGCCGCCCACCAACTTCCACGAGCGCGAACGCGCGGAAAACCGTTCTTTGCTGGGGCTCTATGATGCGATCAGCAACGGTATCGACGGCACCGCGATGACCGCTTTCAGCGGCCTCGATGAGCAACAGCGCTGGTCGCTGGCCTTCTATGTCGGCGGCCTCGCGTTCGCCGGCGGGGATAGCGAAGAATCCGACAGCCGGCTGAGCCTGCGGGATCTGGTGATGTACAGCCCCCAGGTACTGCGTAACGACCGCCCGCAAATTCCCGCCGAAGCCGTGGCCGCACTGCGCGCAGATCCGTCGCCGCTGTTTGCGGAGCAAAACGGCGCGGCCGAAAACCCCATGGACACGGCGCGCAGCCAGCTGCAGAAGGCGCTGTCCGCCTATCGGCAGGGCGACTACAACAGCGCGCGCACACTCGCCGTCAGCGCCTATCTGGACGGTTTCGAGCTGGCGGAAAACGCACTGGACTCCCGCGATGCGGACCTGCGCCGCGCCATCGAAACCGACCTGCTCAACCTGCGCGCGCAGCTGAATGCAGACAGCGACCCGCAACAGGTGGAACGGCAGGTAAACGCCGTGCTCGAGCGCCTCGCGGAAGCGCAGGCGCTGCTGCAGGAATCCAATCTGTCCAGCGCCGCACTCTTTTTCGCCAGCCTGATCATCCTGCTGCGCGAGGGCCTGGAAGCCCTGCTGGTCGTTATCGCGCTGACCACGATACTGGTGAAGACCCAGCGCCGCGATGCATTGAAGTATGTGCACTTAGGCTGGATCGGCGCCTTCGCCGCCGGTTTCGCCACCTGGGCGCTGGCACAGAATGTGATTTCCATCAGCGGCGCCAGCCGCGAAGTGATGGAAGGCGTGGCCGCCCTGCTGGCCGCGGCCGTGCTCTTCTATGTGGGCTTCTGGATGCACAGCAAAACCCAGGCACAGGAGTGGCAAAAATATATTCAGGACAGCATCGACCGCAGCCTGACCGCGGGCACGCTGTGGGGTATTGCCGGCCTGGCATTTATCGCCGTGTACCGGGAGATTTTTGAGACAATCCTGTTCTACCAGTCCCTGCTCACCCAGACCAGCGAGGGGCGGTACGGCGCACTCTGGGGCGGTATCGCCGCCGGCGCCGCACTGCTGGCGGTCGTCGGCTGGGCACTGGTGCGCTACTCCGCACGCCTGCCTATCGGCAAATTCTTCTCGGCGACCACCTTCGTGCTGCTCGCCCTCTCCTTCGTACTCGCGGGCAAGGCCATCGCGGCGCTGCAGGAAGCCGCGCTGATCGGCATTACCCCGCTGCCGGTTTCCTTCAGCTTTGACTGGCTGGGTATCTACTCTACGTGGCAGGGCATCGGCGTACAGGTGGCGATACTGATCGCCGCCATCTGGCTCATCAGGGGGCGCGGCGACACAACCCGCTCCGCCAGGGCGGCCGGCTGACGGCCCGCCCCTGCCTCCGGCCGCTCGCGCGAAGCATTTCGACGCGAGCGGCTATTTTCCCCGCCACACCGCTTATCTATTGGTTTTCCGCCGGGGGCACAGGCCCCGTCGGAGAACCGTCCTCTCCCACTACAACCGGAAATCGTGCACGGCGGCCCTCGGGGCTTGTTCAGGCTGACTGAAGCGTGCTCCGAGCGCCATACGCCACTTGATGCAAGTCAATCCAATGTAGGGGTATATTGGTAGCATGGCCTCAATAGATGGAAGGGACGGTATGGAAAATCGCATGAAAAAAATCCTGGTTGTTCTCGACAAACCCAAGCACGAACAGATCGCCCTGCAGCGAGCACTGCGGCTCGCGACCGACGCCGAAGTGCGCCTGCACCTTGTCAGTTTTGTATACGAACCCCTGCTGGCCACCCCGGGTATTCACCACGTACACGAGGATCTGACTGCGGAACTGATACGGAGCCGCGAAAACTGGCTGAACGAACTGCGCGACCAGTTCCAGCTCCCGCCTCACACCGAGTCAAAGGTGGTTTGGCACCACAGTATTGCCAGCTGGACGCTCGAAACCCTGCAAACGGAATCCTACGACCTGGTGATCAAGACAGCGCAGAAACAATTCGGCTCCGCCGGCTATGGCTCCATAGACTGGCAGCTGATCGAGCGCTCCCCTGTGCCTCTCTGGTTAGCGGTCAATACCCCCTGGATCAAGCGCGACCGCCTGGTGGCCGCCGTGGACCCGGAACAGAGCAACCCTCTGCACCAAACGCTCAATCGCAAAGTACTTGCTGCCGGCGACAGCCTCGCGAAAAAATTGGGAGCCAAGCTGGAAGTAGTCGCCAGCCTGCCCCTCCCCGGACTGCTGGCGGAGCTCGGTTTGGAGGAGAAGCCCGCAGACCTTTCCGACAGGCTGCAAGCTCTGCGCGAACACCTGGAAACACTGATCGACGACAGCGGTGTAAGCTGCAGCAAGTTGCACCTTGTAACTGGCAAGCCGGCGCGAGAGGTCAACCGCATAGTCGACCGCAACAAGGCTAGCCTGATGCTGGTCGGGCGTGGCGTGCGCAAAGGCGTCACTGGCTTTCTGCTCGGCAATACCGCAGAGCGCATACTCTCCAAGGCGAATACTGACGTCCTGGTTCTTCCCTGATTCAGCACAAACCCGACGCTCTCGTTCCTCAGGGCCCGCAGCGCAAAGGGCTGCGGCCGCCCTGATCTGAGCGGCCACTTGTCAGCCATCCTTGGTCGCCAACATCTCCTCAATCCCTGATGGGTTACCAACAGAATACATGGATAGAGCTGTGTATAAGTATGGGATATCCGTGTCGAATCAAGCAGTTATGCCGGCGCGAGGTAGACGTGCAAAAAAACATCGACCGGGATCCGGGCCCTGTCGATCGTTTTCCTGACGCACTGGGGACCATGTCGGTAGATCTTTGCGTGATTTGTAATCGGCTAGGTGTGATCTCTCTGTAGGAGCGGCCCATGGCCGCGATAGGCCTTAAATTCCGGCACCGATCCATCTACCTGCGCAGAGGTTATAGGCTTTTGTGCCGCCGTCCCTGGCGCGACGGCAGAGT
>NZ_JBSWWT010000032.1:0-25685 GCF_056160225.1 Microbulbifer sp. ABF4_143 | reverse complement strand
GCATGAACAACCGCATCAAGGTGATCAAGCGCACGGCCTACGGATACCGGGACAACGACTACTTCTTCCTAAAGATCAAAGCCGCGTTTCCCGGTAAAGTGCGATGAACCTAAAAAATACAGTGTCGCCGGCCAGGGGGGGCTGAGGCGGCCGCGCTGAGCGTATTTTTTGGCGGTGGCGATACGGCGCCTGGCGAAATGAAAACCTCCCGCCGCCCCCTGGTTTTCCGTTAGCGGGCGAACTCGTCGTTCCGCGCCCCTGTCCTGGTTGAGTCTTTTTGCCATTGCGTTAGCGCAACCCCCGCGCTGCACCATAAAAAAGGGGATCAGGGACCAGAGCATGGCTTGTTTACAGCATCCAGACAGGGATCAGCCCGTTTATCTGATGGCACACCACACCATCGGGCGCCGTCAGGGCGCGGTGGATACGCGCATCACCAGCGCGGAAATCTCCGGTATCCACGCCGCCATCCAGTGGACCGGCACGCACTGGAATATCCGCGACCTCAGCCGCAACGGCACCTGGGTCAATGGCCAGCAGCTGGTGCCGGCGAAAAACTACCCCCTGCAGCAGGGCGACAAGATCGCCTTCGGCCGCGCCGGCAACCCCATCTGGGTGGTCGAAAACCTGGACGCGCCGGAGAACCTGCTGATCGACCTGCACAGCGGCGAAGCCCTGCCCCTGGAGCAGTACCACCTGCTGCCCGACGAGCACGAGCCGCTCGCCAGCCTGCATTTCAATCCGGTCAGCGGCCAGTGGCTGTACGAACTCACCGGCAACTCCAACGGCGGCGAAAACGCCACCTCGGTCAAGCACGGCGACCGTATCGACTGCGGCCTGCACAGCTGGCAGCTGTTCCTGGCCGACAACCAGGGCGCGACGAAAGAACTGGCACTGGAACAACTGTCGATCACCGATTTCGACCTGCGCTTTTCCGTCAGCCACCACGAGGAGCACGTGCAGCTGCAGCTGCGCCGCGAGGACATGAAGGTCGCGCTGGCGGCGCGCACCCACAACTACCTGCTGCTGTACCTGGCGCGGGCGCGCATTCGCGATATGCAGCGCAACGCCGATCCGGACGCACTGGGCTGGGTCCCCATCCAGGTCGCCACCCGCGAACTGGGCATCACCGTCAATCATCTCAATACGCAGATTTTCCGCGCGCGCAAGCAGATTGCCGAAACCCTGCCGGATGCGATCGACACCTCCGGCCTGGTGGAGCGCCGCTCCTGGGAGATCCGCCTCGGCTGCCGCCGCTTTGAAATCTACAAGGGAACGCAACTGGAATCCCGGGTGGGGGAAATCGCGGATACACGGGCAGACTGATTCCGCCGCCCCGCCTGGGGAAGTGGGCGCGCACCGCCATACAACAATACGCATCACCGATTGCCAGGGACGGCAGAGCGCAATAACAGGGCCACTCAGCCAGATCCATGACGTCAGAGCAGATTCCTTTTTATATCGGGCGCTACAAGGTCACCGGCCAACTCGGCGCCGGCGGCATGGGCGTCGTCTACCTGGCCACCGACGAGCGCCTGAACCGCCGCGTGGCCGTCAAGCGGCTGCTCAAGAACCCCAACAGCGGCAGCGCCCACCTGCGCATCCGCCAGGAGGCGCTGCTGCTGGCACAGCTCAACCACAGCAACATAGTGCAGATCTACGATGTAGTGGAGGAAGGGGGCGACGTCGCCCTGGTCATGGAGTATGTGGACGGCTGCACCCTCAGCCGGTGGCAGCGCGAGCGCAACCCCAGCCTGCGGCAGAAAATCCTGCTGCTGAAGCAGCTCTGCGACGGCCTCGCCCGGGCCCACGGCGCCGGCATCATCCACCGCGACCTCAAGGCCGACAACATCCTGATCGACAGCGACAACACCCCCAAGATCACGGACTTCGGCATCGCCAAGAACTGGCGCGAGCACAGCGACCTGACCCGCGAACAGCATATCGCCGGCAGCTGGGGCGCCATGTCGCCGGAACAGGCCCTGGGCAACCCCCTGGACAACCGCTGCGACCTCTTCGCCCTCGGCATGCTCGCCTACCGGCTGCTGTGCGGCCAGAACCCCTTCGGCGATTGCGAGAGTCCCTTCGCCGCCGTCGACCGCATCGTCCACAGCCAGCACCCGCCAGCGGCGAAGCTGAACCCGGAGCTGCCCCCGGCGCTGTGCCAGCTGCTCGACAGGCTGCTGGCGAAAAACCCGGACAAGCGCCCGCTCAACGCCGCCGCGGTGGCGCAGGAACTGGACGCGATACTGATGACCCCGGATATCCAATCCACGGGCACCGCCAGCCGCACGGTGACCATCACCGCCGAGAACTTCCACCGCAGCCAGCGGCGCCGGGGCCGGCTGTACAAGATATTTGCCGGCACGGCACTGGCCGGCGACGCCGCGCTGCTAGTCGCCGCGGCAGCCGCGCTGCTGCCGGAAGCGCAGCGCGAAACGGCCGGTGAATACATCGCCATAGTCGCGCCCGATGAACGCGGCTTGGCCAACCGCGAAACCAGGCTGCTCGCCAACAATGTGTTGAGTGCTATCAAGCAGGGACTCTCCAATCGCGAGGGGCTCTTCCTGGTGCCCTACGCGGAGTCCGAACAGCTGCGCGGACGGCCGCTGCGGGAACAGGCACGGGCGCTCAATGCCCAGCTGCTGCTGCACCCGGAGCTGTCCTGCGCCGGCGCCCACTGCGAGGTTTCACTGGATCTCATCGATACAGAAAGCTTTTCCGTCACCGCCAGCCGCAGCACTGCGCTGGAGATAGACCAGAGCCTGGACAGCCGCGCGCGCACCCTGCAGCAACTCCACTACCTGCTGCCCCAGTACCCGCCGCTGCGACAGGAACCGCGCTTCGACATCAGCGACGCCGATTACCAGCGCTACCTGGATCTGTTCGAACAGGGGCATGACCGCCGATCGCTGGCGCAGACGCTCTCCGGGCTGAAGGCCCTGCGCGAAAGAGCGCCCGGATTTTTGCCCATCTACGAACTCTACGGCGAACTGTCCATCGAGCATTTCTTCGACACCCGCGATCCACAGATTCTACAGCGGCTGGAAGAACTGCTGCGGCAGGCCCCCGCCTCCCTGGCCGGAGCGCCGGAACTGCAGACTGCCCAATTTCAGCTGGACATCCAGCAGAGCAGAATGGAGGAAGCGAAGCGCATCCTCGATCGGCTCGACGCCAGCCTGCCGGACAGAGCCAGTTACTACCGCTACGAAGCCAACTATTTCCACGTACAGGGAGAATACGAAAGGGCGCTGGAGGCCATCGACCGGGCGCTGGCCCTGCGACCCAGCAATGACTACCAGGAGCAGAAGGCGCTGTCACTGCTCTCCCTGGGCGAGATGGCCGCCGCCAAGGCCCAGCTCCGGGAAGTGCTTGCGCGGGACAACGGCAGGAGCTACAGCAGGTCCCTGCTGGCCGCCATCGAACTCGACGACGGCAATCCGCAAGAAACCATTCGCCTGCTGGGCGACGCAGGCGTGGACACACTCGGCGGTATGGACACTTTCAATCTCTGCCTCGCCTACTACATCGAAAGGCGCTACCAGCCGGCCTTTGATTGCCTCCAGCAATCCGTTGCCCTGGCCCCCAAGGATCCGGAACCCCTGCTCTATCAGGCGCAAATCGCCCGCCTGCGCGGGCAACCACAGAGCGCGCAACAGCTCGCGCGCAAAGCCCTGGCACTCACCGTGAACAGGGAGGATTGGGAGGGCCAGTTGATGTATGCGCGCGCCCAGGCCGAACTGGGCAACAGCGGAGAGGCCATCGAGACACTGCTGAAAATACGCCGCCGGGCGCCGGACAACCTCTACGTCAACTACGCCCGCTCGCAGGTCTATATCGCCAGCGGCGACCTGCTGTCCGCCGAAGCGCATATCCGCAAAACACTGCAACAGGGGCAATCGCTGATCTGGTTCAAGACCCCGCAGTTCGACAGGATCTGCGCACTGGACAACTTCGCCCGCTTGCGCGCGGACTATCCGGAGCTCTGTATCGCGGGGGAGGACGGCACCCGGATAGCACAGAAATAGTACGCCGGTCGCTTAAGCGGTAAACTGAGCGCCACTCCGCCGGCGTGCAGGGGACAGGGGGATAGCGGCGGAACCGCAGAGCGCAGCGAAAATTACAATCACCAACAAGAATAACGGGCCATGGAAATTGCCGAACCGGAACAGACACAACTGGGCCGCTACCGTATAGAGCGCATGCTCGGCGCCGGCGGCATGGGCGTCGTCTACCTGGCCGAAGACACGCGGCTCCAGCGCCAGGTGGCCATCAAGAAGCTGCGCCAGGACGCCACCAGCGCCTCCGCCAGCGCCCGCATCCAGAGCGAGGCCCAGCTGCTCGCGAGGCTCAACCACCCGAATATCGTCCAGCTCTACGACGTGCTCGAAGAGAACGGCGGCATAGCCCTGGTGATGGAATACGTCGAGGGCACCACCCTCAAGGAGTGGATGCGTGAGCACGCGGCACCGCTGAAGGAAAAACTCGACCTGTTGATGCAGATCTGCAATGGGCTGACAGAGGCCCACACCCTGGGCATCATCCACCGCGACCTCAAGCCCGACAATATCCTGATCACCTTCGGCGGCACCGCCAAGATCACCGACTTCGGCATCGCCAAGTCCCAACAGCCGGATGCGGAGAGCATCACCCGCGAGGACCATGTGGCCGGCACCGTCGAGGCCATGTCCCCGGAGCAGCTGCAAGGCCACCCGCTGGACACCCGCAGCGACCTCTTTGGCCTCGGCACCATCGCCTACGAACTGCTGTGCGGCGCCAAACCGTTTGACAAGGGCCCCGGCGGCGCCCTGGCGCTTGCGCAGCGCATCGTCAACGAGCCCCATATACCGCCACAGCAGGCCTGCGCCAGGCTGCCGGATCCGCTGGCCGCGCTGCTGGACAGGCTGCTGAGCAAGAGCCCCGAGCAGCGGCCGGAATCGGCGCAGCAGGTGTACGAGGCCCTGGACTTCCTCTACCAGCACCAGACGGACGATACGGACACGCGGGAATTCTCCGCAACCGTCACCCAACTGTTGCGCAAGCCGCCAAACAAGCGGCGGCAGATCGCCGCGGCACTGGCCATCCTGGCAGTGCTGGCGGGCGCCGGCTACTGGGGCTGGAAAGCCGTCACCCACCTGGAGCCGCAATATATCGCCGTGCTACCGGTGGAGATCAACGGCGAGGTGCGCGGCGAAGAGAACGCCAAACAAATGACCGCGACCATGGTGCGCCAGGCGCTGATGAACTCCGTTTCACAGTTGAAGGCCAGCGCACTGGTCAGCTTTACGCCCAAGGAGGGGCAGGATTTCGATGCGCAGCTGCAGGCGCTGCGGGATAAGGGGGTGACCGATGCGCTGTTTGCGCGGCTGGAGTGTGCGCGGGTGCGCTGTGAGATTGAGTTGCAGCGGATTGGGCCGGAAGACAGTCAGATCAGACAGCAGGCGAGTTTTGCGTTTTTGGCGGATAAGCGGCAGGAGGCGGAATACCGGATCAGCAATAGTGCGGCAGCGCTGTTTTCCAGCAACTATGTAAGGGGTTCCGGCAAGCAGATGGTGATGTCGGACGAGGATTACACCGACTATCTCAGCATTGTCAGCCGGCTTGAAAGCAAAGAAAACACGGCGGAAGACCTGGAGCAACTGGAAAGGCTGCTGGGGACCTATCCGCGAAACCCGAATCTCTATCGGATATTTACCAATGTAGCAACGGATCTGTTTGTGCTTACAGATGAGGAGAGCTACATCCAGGCCGGGCTCGATATGCTCGAGAGGGCAAAAGGCCGGGTTATCGCCCCCTCATTGACTCTTGAATTGGAGCTTTGGCTACGCACCTACAGTACAGATAAAAGCCAGTTCGACGCACTGTTGAAAAGGGTTGATGAGCAGGAGGCGCCTTCCGCGGCCCTGCTGGCAAAATATGCGCGCTTTCTATTCAGGCAGGGAGACTATGAATCCGGCCTGCGTTATGCACAGGACGCAGCCTCATTAAATTCGTCGGCCGACAACCTTTACTTAATCGCCCTGAACCAGACTGCGAGCGGAAACTACAATGACGCACGCGTTACGCTGAACAGAATCATTGAGTCTTACCCGGAACACTGGTCGTCCTATTCGGCTCTGGGAGTCATTGAACTGGAAAGCGGCAACCTGGCAGCTGCGGAAATGGCGATCACCTCGATCCCGGAAGAACTGCGCAGTTGGCGGACAAAATCCAATCTCGGTGTCGCCTATTTTTTGCAGCAGAGATACTCGGAGGCTTTGGAGGCACAGAAACAAGTATTAGCCGCTGTCCCAGACAGTATTGAAACTGTAGAGGGAGTTGCAGCAACCTACTTAATGCTCGGAGAACTCGATCTGGCTAAGCAAGAATTTGAGAAAATTTTAGATCTCACCCGAAGCGCCAACGCACCAAATACGATGCGCTTCCGGGCACTAGCATTAGCCAACCTAGGTCAGACTTCTGAAGCTATTGACCTTACCCACGAGATTTTAAAAAGCTCCCCAGAAGACACTTATATTCAATATAGTGCAGCGCAAGTTTATGCACTATCAGACGAGTGGCGCTCAGCCAACTACTATATAGAGCAACTATTGGAACAGGGCATGAGCGCAGAGTGGTTCAACCTGCCGGCTTTTCAGCAGCTCTGCACCCAGCCCCAGGTTTCCACCGAAGTGAAGACCGCTATCTGCAACTAATCACTGCGGATCGAGCATCGCTGTTGGATCGCCGGAAACAAAGTGCATACCGGTATCCACATCCTCACACAGCCACAGGAATGCGAAGTTATCCGGAATATCCTCCCTGTCCCTGATCCAGATCACCAGCTTGGTGTACTCACCGCGCACCCGCCTGGCCCTGGACCAGAACTGGTGACGGAAATCCGGGCTCAAGGCGATAATGCCGTCCAGCCGCCCGCGACCGCAGTTGGAGAACTCCAGCTCCCGACCCGGCACTGCCGACAGGTCCAGCGTAATGGTCAGCTTGACCAGGCCGCGGTTGCCGCCGAAGCGGAAGCGCATATTGCCGAAGTGCTCACCCGGGTTATCGGCGTTGAACAGCGGCCAGTACTGCGGCTCCCCGTTGACCGGCTCCCGCGGCTGCAACACCAGGTCCAGCTCAATCCCCTCCCTCGGCACCTCGCATTCCAGTACCGGCAGGTCATCACAGATGCTCATAATTCCATCCCCTTTTTCTTATTGAGTTAACTGTTTCTCTTTCAGCTTGTGAAATACAGCGCGTCTTGAAGGATACTCGAATAGCTCTGGGCAAGAAATATGCGCCCGGGCCAAAACCCCATAAATGTCCAATAAAAAAAGCCGGCAGCAACTGGGTTACTGCCGGCCCGAATTGATGGTCCCAGCCATCGACGGTTACAACAACACTATCAAGAGCGAAATGAGGCATCCGTGCCCCGGTCAAGCCCTTCCCCAAACCCGGCAGACTAGGCTCTGTGTTTGCCGGGTCCGGCTTGACGATTCAGCTTACGCTGAATGGGTCTCCCTCCCCTACTGCACCACTGGGGGTACAGACCTCCGATCCCTCGGATCCGGTGTTGTGGGGCCTGCCTTTCCCTAGGCGGAGCGCCCGATACCGGCTGGCGCGCTCAACCCCTCAACCCTGGACGCCACTTTACGGATTTACCGATTACAGGTCGATCACACGCCATTACACGCCATTACACGGCGGCGGCTTCGTCGCCGCGGATGAGTCT
Source organism: Microbulbifer sp. ABF4_143 (assembly GCF_056160225.1). NCBI lineage: Bacteria > Pseudomonadati > Pseudomonadota > Gammaproteobacteria > Cellvibrionales > Microbulbiferaceae > Microbulbifer > Microbulbifer sp. ABF4_143. The sequence continues at coordinate 17,974 of NZ_JBSWWT010000032.1, read as the reverse complement.
GCCGGAGTCGGGCTATAACAATAAACGAAACGCGATGAGGGCAATATGGACACCAACCTTACCGGCGCGAAAATTCTCTCTCCCCGCCGCAACAGCACCGAGGCGGCCAGCATTGCCGAGCTGGCACAGGAGCAATTACAGCACTTTTCCATAGACGCAGACTCGGAACACGGCCGACTGTTGCTGGAGAGCGCCGAACTGCTGTACCGGACCCAGGGCAACCTGAGCCGGCTGTGGGCGCAGAGCACGGAAATCCTCGGCCGCCTGGACAGGTCGGACAGGGTCGCCTATTTCAACGCCAAGCGCTTTATGAGTTTCCAGCTGGCGAAGCTGCTGGACACCCTGCAGAACCCACTTAGAGCCAGTTTCCAGAGCCTGCAGGGGGCGGATTTCAATATCGCCACTCGCGGCGGTTACCCGCTGTTCGACAATATCCCGGCAATCTTCTCCGCCACGCCGGTGATTGCGCGCACGGCCACCTACATCTACGCCTGTACCGAGTGGATTGACGACGCCTTCCGCGGACGCGAGCCGAGCCACGATATCTACTCGCGCCTGCTGAATCCCACCGCCATCTCACTGGCCAACGCGATCGTGGACCTGGAGTGCGGACCGGCGGCCAGCGAGTATATGGCGTGGAATTTCAATTCCGGCATGGCGGCGATAGACGCGCTGCTGTCGAACCAGTTGAGCCGTGGCGATATTCTGATCGTGTCGCGCAATATCTACGGCGGCGTGTACCAGTTGCTGCAGGATTTCTACGCGCGCGAGGACAAGCTGGCGATCCAGTTGGTCTGGTTCGACGGCACCCGCGGCGACGAGTTCGAGGAGCTGCTGTGGCGGACCCAGGCGGATTGCGCCGACGCGATCAAAGGCGGCGCGCGTATCCATGTGTATATCGAATCCCCCTGCAACCCCCACGGCATCATGCTGGACGTGCCGGCCATCTGCCGCGCCGCGCACCGGGAGAATGCCCTGGTGAGCCTGGACGCCACCCTGGCCACGCCCTTCCTGTACCAGTCGCTGCGCCGCGCCGACCGGGCCGAGCGGCCGGATTTCGTGGTGCACTCCTACACCAAGGATATCGGCGGCACCGGCGCCGCCACCGCCGGGGTGGTGATCGGCGAGAACCACCGCATGTTTATTCCGAAGGGCGACAGCGCCAAGGGGCTGAGTTGGAACCAGTGCCTGTTCTGGGATGTGTACTACATCAAGGGCGCCTTCCTGGATGCGGACAAGGCCTGGGAGGTGTACAGCGGCATGCGCACGCTGGAGATGCGCATGCTGACCAAGTGCATCAATACCCTGAGCTTGAGCCACTTCTTTGCCAGCCACGCGAAGATCCGCGTGAACAGCCACGCGCTGGCCCGACACCCGAACAGTGGTCTGCGCACACAGCTGTTGCGCCACCAGCTGCCGACGCCGCTGTTCAGTATCGATATGGAGGCGGCGGGGCTGCCCACGGAGGCCTTCAAGCGCTTTTTCGACGCGCTGGAGCCGGCCTTCGGGCAGATGGTCAGCCTGGGGCAGACCAACACCATGGTGCTCTGCCCGGCGCTGACCTCCCACTCGGAGCTGTCGCCGGAGGCGATGCAGGCGGCGGATATCTTCCCCACCACCATCCGCATCTCCGTCGGCGACGAGAATATGGCGCAGCTGGCGGCCCATGTGATCAGCTGCGCGCGCCTGCACCTGGACCCGGTGAGCCCCGGCTTCAGCGACGGCTTTATGCGCGCGGAGGAGGCGGACGCGCTGTTTGCGCGTTTCTACCTCGAATCGCACAGGAAAGTGGCGGAGGCCTTTCCGAAGGTGGCGGACTACCTCTGAAACAGCTCCCCTCGGCGGGATGGGCAAAGGAGCGCAGCGAAGTACCCATCGAGCGGTGGTGTGATGGGCACACTTCGCTTTGCCCATCCTACGGGCCGGGGTGACGAGCGCCCACCCGCGCGCTTGTTGCACTACCCTATATCCCGTAATATCGAGGGTCTTCTGCCCATAATTTAATCAAACAAGATGCCAAACCTTTGCGCGCGCCTGCTGGCCCTGTTGTTGTATTGCTGTTCCGTATTCGCCACAGCGCAGAGCTACGAACAACTCTACAGCGACTACCGCGGCAGCCTGTACCAGATTCGCCTGATCGAAAAATCCTCCAACTCCAAAGCGGGGCTCGGCTCCGGCTTCCAGATCTCCGCCGACGGCCTGATCGCCACCAATTACCATGTGGTGGCGGAGGCGGTCAGCGATCCGGACAAATACCAGCTGGAATACCTGTCGGTGGACGGCGTAAAGGGAAACCTCGAACTGCTGGATATCGACGTGATCAACGACCTGGCGCTGCTGCGCCAGGACAAGCCGGGCCCCGAGTATCTGCAGCTGGCGGACAACACCCCCAAGAAGGGCGAGACCATCGTCTCCCTCGGCAACCCGCTGGATCTGGGCATGACGCTGATTCCCGGCACTTACAACGGTATCGCCAGCGGCAGTTTCTACGACCGCATTCATTTCGCCGGTTCCATCAACCCCGGTATGAGCGGCGGCCCGGCCATCAATACCCGCGGCCAGGTGGTTGGCATCAATGTGGCCACCGCCGGCAACCAGGTGAGCTTCCTGGTACCGGTGGACAAGCTCGCCGCGCTGCTGAAGCACTTCCGCGAGGAGGGCAACTCCCTCGATCTGAAGGCGGTGACCCACCAGCAGCTGCTGGCCAATCAGCAGCGCATCATCGATTCCATTTTGAACGCGGACTGGCAGCGGCGCGCCCTCGGCGAGGCCAAGGTGGTCGGGGAGATAGTGCCGGCCATCCAGTGCTGGGGTAATACCCAGGAAAGCGACGACAACCCGGTCAAGCGCATCGACAAGGGCTGCACCGGCCAGGATGTGGTCTTCCTCGCCGACGACTTCAACACCGGCCGCGTGGAGTACGAGTTCTTCTGGCTGGAGGCCGAGGATCTGCTGCCATCGCGCTTCTACGCCGAGTACGAGCAGCAGATGAGCAGCTTCTACCCGGGCAACACCGCCGGCGAGGAGGATGTCACCAATTTCCGCTGCCGCCAGGCCTTCACCAGCCAGCCGCGCAACGGTGAGGCGCCGGCCTCCAAGCCCGAGCGCAAGCGCGAACCGATCATCGCGCGCACCAGCTACTGCGTGCGCCGCTACAAGGAATTCCCGGACCTGTACGACGTCTTCTACCTGAGCCTCAGCGTGGACCAGAAAAACCGCGCCCTGGTCAGCCACTTCACTCTGTCCGGATTTACACAGGAATCCGCCGCGGCCTTTACCGAGAAGTTCACAAGCGAGATCCAATGGCACTGATTATCGAAGAACTGAACCGCGCCCACCGGGTGCAGGCGCGCTATCGCATGGAGGGCGCGCAGTTCACGCTGGGGCGCGGCTACGACAACGACATCATCCTCGAAGATATGCACGCGGACCCCCACCACGCGGAGATCCGCCTCGGCGACGACGGCTGCTATTACCTGCGCGACCTGAACAGTGTCAACGGCACCCAGTTGCTGGGCAATAGCCGCGGAAATTCGGTGAAGTCCGGTGATATCTCGGAGCGCATGATCGAATCCGGCGACCTGGTACAGCTGGGAAAGACGCACCTGCGCCTGATCCACAGCGAGGCGACCATGCCGGAGGCCGTGCCGCTGCACTCGCTGGAGAGCTTTTTCGCCGGCCTTTCACACCCGGCGGGAGGCATCGGCCTGCTGCTGGCCGTGGCCCTGTCCACCCTGCTGCTGAGCTACCTCGGCTACGCGCGCGAGTACGAGTGGACCATCGCCCTCAACCTGCTGATCGGCAGCGTGATCGGGCTGCTGGTGTACGCCGGCGCCTGGGCCTTTATCGGCCGGGTGGTGCGCCACGAGACCCACTTCTTCACCCATCTGTCCATCGCCGCCATAGGCGCGCTCGTCTACACCGGCTGGGAGTGGTTCAGCAGCCTGCTGAACTACAACTTCGCTCTCGGCAGCCTGACGCAGATGCTCGACTTCCTCGTGCTGGCCGCCCTGCTGCCGGCCATGCTCTGGTGCGCCTGCTACCTGGCGACCAATATCTCCCGCGGCTGGCGCTGGGCAGTGGCGCTGGCGATTCCCTGGGGCTTTCTCGGCCTCGGGCTGGCGGAGAAAATCGCCAGCCTGAACGATTTCAGCGATGTGCCGCAAATCTCCACCGAGCTCAAATACGACGGGCTGCTGCTGCGCAACCCGGTGCCGATGGAGCAGTTCCTCGCCAGCTCCCCGGCGCTGTTCGACATCCCCATTGAGGAAAAAAAGGGCGAATCCGAAAAAGACGAGACGCCCGCAAACGGTGAAGGCGACACAGAGGAGGCGGAATCTTGAGCAGTCCCTTCTGGAGCCCCGCGCTCGCGCGGCTGGCCCCTTATGTGCCCGGAGAGCAGCCGCGCGGGCGCAAGCTGATCAAACTCAACACCAACGAAAACCCCTACCCGCCGTCGCCGCGCGCGCTGGAGGTGCTGGCCGACGCGCAGCTCCCCGACGCGCTGCGCCGCTACCCGGATCCGGAATCCTGTGAACTGCGCGCCGCCATCGCCGCGCGCCACGGTCTGAGCGCGGAGCAGGTCTTTGTCGGCAACGGCTCCGACGAGGTGCTGGCGCACAGCTTCTACAGCTTCTTCCGCCGCGACGAGCCGCTGCTGTTCCCGGATATCACCTACAGCTTCTACCCGGTCTACTGCCAGCTGTACGGCATCGAGTACCGCACGCCGCCGCTGCGCGACGACTTCAGCCTGGCGGTGGAGGACTACGCCGGGCCGGCCGCCGGCGTGATAATGCCGAACCCGAACGCGCCCAGTGGGCGCTGCCTGCCGCTGGCGGACATCGAAAAACTGCTGCAGCTGCAACCCGAGCGGGTGGTGGTGATCGACGAGGCCTATATCGATTTCGGCGGCGAGAGCGCGGTGCCGCTGATCGAGCGCTACCCCAACCTGCTGGTGATACACACATTGTCCAAGTCCTACTCGCTGGCGGGCCTGCGCCTGGGTTTCGCCATGGGGCAGGCGCACCTGATCGAGGGGCTGAACCGCACCAAGAACTCCTTCAACTCCTATCCCATCGACGCGATAGCGCAGCGCATGGCCACCGCCGCGGTCGGCGACAGCGCCTGGCTCGCGGACTGCTGCAACAAGGTGATCGCCACCCGTGAACGGATGGTCAGCGCCCTGCAGGCGCTGGATTTCGACGTGGTGCCGTCGAAGGCCAATTTCGTGCTCGCGCGACCTCAGCGCATCGGCGCGGAGGCGCTCTACCGGCAGCTGCGGCAGCGGGATATCCTGGTGCGCTATTTCGACAAGCCGCGCATCAGTGAGTACTTGCGTATCTCCATCGGCACGGACGAGGAAATGGATGCGCTGCTGCGGAACTGCGCGGAGATAATCGGCGCACAGACTGGCTGATCCCAGCCTCTATAATTATTGAATTGTCGCGACTCGGCCAATGCCCGCCTGTAGGAGCCTGCGGACAAGCGAATATGCCCGGTGGCTTTTTTCCGCCCCGACATTCGCCTGCAGGCAGGCTCCTACAAGGAAGGCCCGGAGGCATGAGTACACCCGTACCCTTATATGCATCTGAGCGGTTATGCATTTTTCTATCGCTATCACTCTGTTAACCGGCCTCCTCGTATTCACTGAAAGTGTCGCCGCCAATCCCTGGGAAAAGGTCGAAGAGCCCTCCTCCCAGGCCTCTGCCAGCATCGGCACCTACACCAACGGCTGTCTCAGCGGCGCCGAGTCGATGCCGCTGCGCGGCGAGGGCTTCCAACTGGTGCGCACCGGTCGCGGCCGCCGCTACGCCCACCCGGCCACGGTCGAATTCCTGAAGGACTTCGCCCGCAGCGTGGCGCGCAACGACCTGGGCCTGCTGCAGATCGGCGATATGTCCATGGCCCGCGGCGGCCCCTTCAGCTTCGGCCACCGCAGCCACCAGACGGGCCTGGACGTGGATATCTGGTATTCCCAGGACTGGCGCGCCGCCGAGCGCCCGCTGACCGCCTGGGAGCGGGACAATATCTCCGCCGTGCCGCTGGCCGACGAGCGGGATCACCGCCTGATCGAAGAGAACTGGAACGACAGGGTTCCGCGGATACTGCGCCTGGCGGCGGAGGACACGCGGGTCGAGCGTATCTTCGTGCACCCGACGATCAAGCGGAAACTGTGCGATATTTCCGCCGGCGACGACGACTGGCTGCGCAAGATCCGCCCCTGGTGGGGCCACAACTACCATTTCCATGTGCGCCTGGCCTGCCCCGACGGCGACAGGCACTGCAAACCGCAACGGCCGGTGCGCGGCGAGCCGTGCGGTGCGGACCTAGACTGGTGGTTCAGCGAAGAATTCTATGCGCTGTTGAAAGGCACCGCGCCCAGGCCGGAGAGACCGAAGCCCAAGCCGATGCCGCAGCAGTGTGAACAGGTATTGCGCGCCCCCTGAGCGCCAGAGACACGGAAACAAGAAAATGATCAATACCCTGCTTATCTGTGGTGGTGGCGGCAGCGAGCACGAGGTGTCGCTGCGCACGGCGGATTTTATCGAGCGCCGCCTGAGCCACATCGAGGATATCGCGCTGGTGCGCGTCGAAATGGACGGCAATGGCCGCCTGACCGACCAGAGAGGCCGCGTGCACCGGTTGGGCCAGGACAGGATGCTGCGCGACGAAAACGGGCAGGCCTGGGAGGTCCACTATGTGATCCCGGCCATTCACGGCTACCCCGGTGAGACCGGCGACCTGCAGTCGCAGTTGGAGTTATACGGCATCCCCTACTACGGCTGCGGGCCGGAGGCGAGCAAGATCTGCTTCAACAAGATCACCGCCAAGCTGTGGCTCAGCGCACTCGGCATCGACAACACCCCCTATCAGTTCCTGTGCAGCAACGAGGAGGAGGACGTCGGCAAAGCCGGCATGGCGCTGCGGGAGTGGGGCCAGGTGTTCGTGAAGGCCTCCAACCAGGGCTCGTCCGTGGGCTGCTACAAGGTCACTTCAGAGGAGGAACTGGACGAGGCGCTGGAGAAGGCCTTCGCCCTCTCCCCCTATGTACTGGTGGAAAAATGCCTGAAAGTGCGCGAGCTGGAAGTGGCCACCTACCACTACGCCGGCGAACTGGTGATCACCCCGCCAGGGGAGGTGTGCGCGCCGTCGGATACTTTCTACAGCTACGAGGAAAAATACACGGAGAGCAGCCGCGCCGTGACCCACGTGGTGGCCCAGGGCCTCAGCGACGCGCAGCTCGGCTGGATACAGGAGGCCTCGCGCCGCGCTTTTGTCGGCCTGCAGCTAAAGGACCTGTCGCGTATCGACTTCTTCCTGACCCACGACGGCGAAATCTATCTGAACGAGATCAATACCTTCCCGGGCATGACCTCCATCTCGATGTTCCCGAAGATGATGGAAAACGCAGGCCACGATTTCGGCCACTACCTGAGCAGCCTGATCCGCGAGGCAGTGAAATAGCCTCTCTGAAAACTGCCCGCTCAGGCAGTATCTTGAACCGGGATCCACTTCTGATGATCAAGGTCGTCCTCCGTTGATCTGGCGATGAACATAGATGGATCCCATCTATTTCATCGCCGCGCCTTACCAACTCACCGATTTATTTTTTGCCGGCTCAACAGCCGCCGGCCACCAGCCACCCCGCCTGCCTGCGGCGGGAGAACTGGCTGCGCAGGAATTCCATCTGGTCGCCGCGGATCCGCTCGCTGTTGATCAGCGCCAGGTATTCGGCGGCATTGGGGCAGAAGGGCAGCGCCAGCAGCTCCATATCGATCTCCTCGAGCAGCCGGTTGCCCTTGTGCTGGTTGCAGCGGCGGCAGGCGGTCACGACGTTTTCCCATACGTCGCGACCGCCCTTGGACACCGGGTGCACATGATCGCGGGTCAGATCGCAGGTGCGGAATTCGTTGCCGCAGTAGAGACAGGTGTGGGCGTCGCGATAGAAGAGCGCGCGATTGGTCAGCGGCGGCCGGCTGCGCGGACGCGCCATACGCTCGCCGCCACAGGCGATAATCGCCGCCAGGTCCAGAGTGGAACGCTCCCCGTGGCGGTTGATTCCGCCGTGCACCCGCTGCACCACACCGCCCAGCGACCAGGTGACCAGTTCGCGCACATACAGGCAGGCCGCCTCCTGCCAGCTCAGCCACTCCAGCGGCTGCCCCGCCAGATTCAGGCGCAAAATTCTCGCTTGCATCACTTCGCCTCCCCGCACATGGATTGCCGACAAACCGTTGTTCGAATTGACCACCGTATAGCGGAAACACAAAAAAGCCCCACAGGCTCGCCTGTGGGGCTCTTGAGAAAAATCATGCCGTGGAAATTCAGGGGTGAGAGAGGTATCGCCCGCCAATGTATCGGGATAAGTGAGGAAGCGGACAATTCGAGCACTGACTTACTGAATGCATCACCCTCCGCCGGCCCGGGAAAATAAATGGCCGGACTGCTCTGATTAAAGCGGATAATTGTTGCAATTTCCAGACGGGAGCGAAGTGGCGGGATGGCATGTTGCACAGCCGAAGGCCGCGCCGGGGACGGGACCGCGGCCCCAATAAAACACCGCCCGGGCAGTCCGGCCCGGGCGGTGCGTCTCACAGGATGGTGCCCTTGTCCCTAGGGCGAGCGGCTCAGTCCCTTAATCCCTTGCCGCTGAGGTGCAGTCCCTTAATGCGTCCTTGCAATTACATTATGGACATCAGCGGGAAAAAAAGTAGGGGAAATCGGCTGAATTTCTTGTGCGAGATATCTCACAAGAAGGTGAAATATCTCACATGCGAGCGGTGGCAAAAGACGGGGAGGCGCCCCTGTGGTACAACTGGCACCCCAAATACGGGAAGTGGCCACTATATCCATATTTATTACCGGATCAACCGCCGTCGTGAAAAGCCTGTTGAAATATGCGCTAATTTTTCTGCTCGCACTGGTTGCTGCCCTATCGGCCCTGGTTCTTCTCACGCCCGGAATCAGCGTGCCGTGGAAACAGCTGACCGGCGGCGCCGAGACAGACACCGAAACCGTCAGACGCCAGCTGCACACCGCCGAAGGCTTCCGCGTCGACCTGTTCGCCGAAGAGGTGCCAAACGCCCGCTGGCTGGCCGTTACCCGCCGCGGCGACCTGCTCGTGTCCCAGCCCAAGCGCGGCCAGATCACCCTGCTGCGGGCAGACGACGACCGCGACGGCCGAGCAGATGGTCAGCGGGTGCTGATCGACGGGCTGAAGCGCCCGCATGGCATCTTCCTGCACGAGGACTGGCTGTATATCGCCGAGAGCGACGGCGTCGGGCGCGTGCCCTTCGACCATTCCGACGGGCGTCTGGCCGGGCGCTACCAGAAGATTCTCAGCGGCCTCGGCGACGGGGGCAACCACTGGACCAAGACCATCGCCATGGGGCCGGACGGCTGGATCTACCTGACCAGCGGCTCCACCTGCAACGTATGCGTGGAAAAGGACCCGCAGCGCGCCGCCATGATGCGCTTGCGGCCCGACGGCAGCGATCTTGAAATCTACGCCACCGGCCTGCGCAACAGCGTCGGCTTCGACTGGTCCCCGAAAGACGGCGGCCTCTACGCCACCGACAACGGCCGCGACTGGCTCGGCGACGACTTCCCGCCCTGCGAACTGAACCTGGTGGAAAAGGGCGCCTTCTACGGCTGGCCCTACGCCAATGGCGACCGGGTGCCGGACCCGGACCTGGGTGTGGACGCGGGACCGCAAATACAACAGAAGATCGCCGCCTCGCGCCCGCCGGTACACGATTTCCCGGCCCACAATGCACCGCTCGGCATCACTTTCCTGCGCAGCCCGGCACAGCCTCCCGAGTACCGCGATGCCGCCCTGGTGGCGCTGCACGGCTCCTGGAACCGCAGCATCAAAGACGGCTACAAGGTGGTCTCCCTGCACTGGGACGAACAGGGCAATATCCGCCAGCGGGATTTCCTCTGGGGCTTTCTCGGCGAGGACAAAGAGACCGTGTACGGCCGCCCTGTGGCCATCGCCGAGGACGCCGCCGGCCATATCTATATCTCCGACGACTACGCCGGGGCCGTGTACCGGGTAAGCGCCGGAGACGCGGGCGGTGACCTGGCGGCAACCGAACGAAAACCGCGCCTGAAGGCGCCACACAAACCCCTGGTCATAGATTCCGGCGCCGCACAGCGCGGTGAGGAACTCTACCAGCGCCACAATTGCGCCCAGTGCCACGCCACTCAAGTGCCGCTGCGGAATCTGGCCAAAAAGTACAACCTGCAGACGCTGGCGGACTATTTCGACACCCCGACACCGCCGATGCCCAATTATGGTTTCAGCGCCACACAGAAGCGCGCCCTGGCGCACTACCTGATGTCACTCGAAGTGGAGGACGCCCCCGCCGTGAACTGATTTGCCGCGCCCGCCGCCAGCGGCCGATTGACCCCTCAGGCGCCAGCGGCTAAGGTTGCCGCGCAGTGACAGAGGCGCAAGACGAATGGCGGCAAAAAAGAAATCGGCAACCTTTGAAGAGGCCCTGGAGGAACTGGAGCAGTTGGTCGAACGCCTGGAGGCGGGCGACCTGCCCCTGGAAGAGGCGCTGGCGGACTTCGAGCGCGGCGTGAAACTCACCCGCGAGTGCCAGCAGAAACTGGCCAGTGCAGAGCAGAAGGTCAAGGTGTTGATGGAGGAGAGCGGCGGCATCCGCGAGCTGCCTTTCGACGCCGAAGACGGCGGCCCCGGGAACGGCGGCGCGGAAGACCTCTAGTGCCCGCTCCGATGTCGACACAGCTGCGGGATTTTCTGCGCGAGGCCGCCGCGCGCGTGGAATCCACCCTCGATGCCGCGCTCGCGCCCCCCGCCGGCGGTGCGGAAAAGCTCTCCGCCGCCATGCGCTATGCCGCCCTGGGCCCCGGCAAGCGCCTGCGCCCGGCCCTGGTCTACGCCTGCGCGCAGGCGCTGCGCGGGCGGGAATTCGACCCGGCCGCCTGCGACGCCGCGGCGGCGGCCCTCGAGTGCATCCACGCCTACTCCCTGGTCCACGACGACCTGCCGGCCATGGACGACGACGACCTGCGCCGCGGCCGCCCCACCTGCCATATCGAATTCGACGAGGCCACCGCGATACTCGCCGGCGACGCGCTGCAGACCCGGGCCTTCGAACTGCTGCTGGCCGGCGGGGCGGAACCCGGGCTGAAGCTGCGCCTGCTGGAGGAGCTGGCCGAGGCATCTGGCGCCCGCGGCATGGTGGCCGGCCAGGCCATAGACCTGGACTCGGTGGACAAGACCCTGAGCCTCGCGCAACTGGAACAGATGCACCGCCTCAAGACCGGCGCCCTGATCCGCGCCAGCGCGCGCATCGGCGCGCTGCAGGGCGGCGCCACTGATGCACAGCTGGCGGCCGTCACCCGCTACGCCGAGGCCATAGGCCTCGCCTTCCAGGTGCAGGACGACATTCTCGACGTCACCGCCGACACCGCCACCCTGGGCAAGACTCAGGGCGCCGACGCGGCGCGCAACAAGCCCACCTATGTCTCCCTGCTGGGACTGGACGGCGCCAGGGAAAAACTCGAAGGCCTGCACCGCCAGGCCGTCGAGGCGCTGGCGCAGATCGACGGCGATACGGCCCTGTTGCGGCAACTCGCTGACTATATAGTCCAGCGCAGTCACTGATATTGAGCCCTGGGGGCGGATTCTTTAATTCATCCTTACCCCCGGGCATCTGCGGCTCTCGCCCTGCCACCGGGCACACCGCGCGAGACACGCCGTGAATACATCCCTGTAGCCTTGTCGGCGAGATCCCTCTCGCCGACAGTCTCGCGCGGTGTGCCCGGTGTCAGGACCTTCGCATCGACACCCGGGGCTCGGCCAGCCTCTTTGCAGCGACAAACGCAAGGGCCGTCTCTGTCCCCACATCGGCAATCGGGATGCAATATCCCCGTCACAGGCATACAATCCCCCCTCTTACACATCAGTTACAATCGATACGTTTGATGTTCGACGAAATCCCCCGCACACGGCCGCAGACTCCGCTGCTCGACGCCATCGACGAGCCGGCACAGTTGCGCGCCCTGGACGAACGCCAGCTGCCGGAGCTGGCCAGCCAGCTGCGCGAATACCTGCTGTACTGCGTCGGCCAGACCGGCGGCCACTTCGGCGCCGGCCTGGGCGTGGTGGAGCTGACCATTGCCCTGCACTACATCTACAACACCCCGGAAGACCGGCTGGTGTGGGATGTGGGCCACCAGACCTATCCGCACAAGATACTCACCGGCCGCCGCGAACAGATGCTGACCATGCGCCAGCAGGGCGGCCTGTCCGGCTTCCCCAAGCGCAGCGAGAGCCCCTACGACACCTTCGGCGTGGGCCACTCCAGCACCTCCATCAGCGCCGCCCTCGGCATGGCCCTCGCCTCCCCGGACGAGCGCAAGGTGGTGGCGGTGATCGGCGACGGTGCCATGACCGCCGGCATGGCCTTCGAGGCCCTGAACCATGCCGCCCACACCGGCAAAGACATGCTGGTGGTGCTGAACGACAACCGCATGTCCATCTCCAAGAATGTCGGTGGCCTGGCGACCTATTTCGCCAGAATACTCGCCAGCAAGACCTATCTCAGCATGCGCGAGGGCAGCCGCAGGATACTGTCGAAGATTCCCAAGGCCTGGCAGCTGGCGCGGCGCACCGAGGAACACGTCAAGGGTATGATCACCCCCGGCACCCTGTTCGAGGAGCTGGGTTTCAACTATGTGGGTCCGGTGGATGGCCACAACCTGCACGACCTGGTGCACACACTGCGCAACCTGCGCGGCCAGCGCGGCCCGCAGCTGCTGCATATCGTCACCACCAAGGGCAAGGGTTTCGGCCCCGCCGAGGAAGACCCGGTCGGCTACCACGCGCTGAACAAACTCGAGCCGGAACCCAAGGTGCAGGTGGCAGTGCCCGGGGAGAGGAAGCGGCCCAAGTACCAGGATATCTTCGGCCAATGGCTGTGCGATATGGCCGAGAAAGACGACCGCTTGATCGGCATTACCCCGGCCATGTGCGAAGGCTCCGGCATGGTGGAATTCGCCGAGCGCTTCCCGGAGCGCTTCCACGACGTAGCCATCGCCGAACAGCACGCGGTGACCCTCGGCGCCGGCCTCGCCTGCGAGGGCGCCAAACCGGTCGTCGCCATCTACTCCACTTTCCTGCAGCGCGGCTACGACCAGTTGGTGCACGACGTGGCCATCCAGAATCTGGACGTAACTTTCGCGATCGACAGGGCCGGCCTGGTGGGCGAGGACGGCCCCACCCACGCCGGCAGCTTCGACCTGACCTATATGCGCTGCCTGCCGAATATGGCCATCGCCGCGCCCAGCGACGAAAACGAATGCCGCCAGCTGCTCTACAGCGCCTACCGCCACAAGGGCCCGGCCGCGGTGCGCTACCCGCGCGGCACAGGCCCGGGCGCGGAAATCCAGCAGCAGATGACCGAGCTGCCACTGGGCAAAGGCCGCCTGGTGCGCGAGGGCGCACAGGTCGCGATCCTGAATTTCGGCACCCTGCTGGCGCCGGCGCTCGACGCGGCGGAGAAGCTCGATGCGACCGTCGCCGATATGCGCTGGGTCAAGCCGCTGGACGAGGCGCTGATCGACGAACTGGCGGCGAATCACCGGCTGCTGGTCACCGTCGAGGAAAACACCGTGGCCGGCGGCGCCGGCAGTGCGGTGATGGAATACCTGAACAGCAACGGCACCCTGGTGCCGCTGCTGCAGCTGGGCCTGCCGGACCGGATCATCGAACACGGCAAACACAAGGATCTGCTCGCCGCCATCGGCCTCGACGCCGCCGGTATCGAGGAACAGATACGCCGCCGCCTGCAGCTGTTGCACGGCAAGGACCTCAAAGGCCAGGCCGCCGCCATCTAATATCGAACAACCCTGTAGGAGCGGCCCACGGCCGCGATCGAGCTTTGCCAACCCTCTGGAATCCGATCGCGGCCACCGGCCGCTCCTACAGCAGCACTACTGAATCTGCCTGAGGGGGACCCATGTCGAAACTCGCCAAGACCCTGCTGCTCTCCGCCGCCCTGGCCGCTGCCAACGCGGTGGCAATGGAAGAAAAAGCCTTCGAAAAGGCCTTCGACGCGCTGCCGGAAAAAGGCGCCGCCGAACAACTGCGCGCGCTGCAGGACCTGCGCTACCGCTGGATCATGGAGAGCTACCCGGGCTGGGCCACCTACGAGGGCTACCCCGGGGTCAACAACCGCTGGACCGACATGTCCAGCGACGGCATAGAGCGCCGCCGCGAGCAGACCCGGCGCATGCTCGCCGCCAGCCGCCATATCGACAGCGACGACCTGCCCGAGAAGCTGCGGCTCGACTACCAGCTGCTGTACCAGGATCTGCTGAATGAAGTGAAGGGTTTCCAGTTCCCCGACCACCTGCTGCCGGTCAGCCATATGGACGGCATACAGCGCAATGTGCCCGGCGTGCTGAACGCCATGCCGAAGCGCACCGCCGCCGATTACGAAACCATCCTCGCGCGCCTCGAGAAGCTGCCGGCGCTGGTGCGCCAGACCCAGGCCCTGATGCGCGCCGGCCTGGAGCAGAAAATCACCCCGCCGCAGATCACCCTGCGCGACCTGCCCGGGCAGATACGCGCACTGATTCCGGCGGATCCCAAGCAGAGCCCGCTGCTGAAGGCCTTCGACGAGATGCCGCGCTCCGTCTCCGCCGCCCAGCAGCGCCGCCTGCGGAACCGCGCTTTCGCCCTCTACCACAAGGAACTGGTGCCGGCCTGGCGCGACATGGCCGAATTCGTCGAGCGCGAATATATCCCCGGCAGCCGGGTGGATACCGCCTTTACCAGCATGCCGGACGGCCTGCGCTGGTACGCGCACAAGGTGCGCGACAACACCACCACATCTCTGAGTCCGGAGGAAATTCACCGCATCGGCCTGGCCGAGGTAAAGCGCATCCGCGGCGAGATGGACAAGATCATTCAGAAGACCGGGTTTGAAGGCGATTTCAAGGCCTTCACCGAATTCCTGCGCACCGACCCGCGCTTTTACTACACGGATAAAGAGGAGCTACTGCGCGGCTACCGGGATATCGCCAAGCGTATCGACGGCGAGCTGCCGGCGCTGTTCGGCACACTGCCGCGCCTGACCTACGGCGTTAAGCCGATTCCGGCCTATGCGGAAAAATCCCAGACCACCGCCTACTACCAGCCGGGCTCCATCGAGGCGGGCCGCGCCGGAGTCTTCTTCGCCAACACCTACAACCTGTCCAGCCGCCCGAAATGGGAAATGGAGGCGCTGACGGTGCACGAGGCCATGCCCGGCCACCACCTGCAGATCGCCCTGGCCCAGGAGCAGAAGGACATTCACCCGCTGCGCCGGCTGACCTACTACACCGGTTTCGTCGAGGGCTGGGGCCTCTACTCGGAGAGTCTCGGCTACGACCTGGGCCTGTACACAGACCCCTACAGCGAGTTCGGCGCCCTGACCTACGATATGTGGCGCGCGGTGCGCCTGGTGGTGGATACCGGCATGCACCAGCTGGGCTGGAGCCGCGAACAGGCGATCGAATACTTCATGGACAACAGCGCCAAACCGCTGCACGACGTGACGGTGGAAATCGACCGCTACCTGGTGTGGCCCGGCCAGGCCCTGGCCTACAAGCTGGGCCAGCTGAAGATCAAAGAGCTACGCGCGAAAGCGGAACGGCAGCTGGGCAGCAATTTCGATATCCGCACCTTCCACGACCAGCTGCTCGGCGCCGGCGCCCTGCCGCTGAATCTGCTGGAGACGCGTATGAGCGGCTGGATTGAGGCGCAGAGTGCCGGTTCCGCCGGCGCGCCGGCCGCGCCGGTTCAGGCGGGGCAGGTCAGCTCAAGCTGATCCCGGGTCGGGGCGAACACAGGGTTCGCTCCAGCCGCTCCACGCATTCACGGCACCTTCGGCCCTACTCGGCCAGCAACTGCCCGATCATCCCGCCGAGCTGCATATCGCTCAATCGCCCGAAATGGGAAAAGCGTATCAGCCCCCGCTTGTCGATCAACACCAGGGAAGGCGTGCCCTGCAGGCCGAGCTTCTGCATGGTCACCGGCACGGGGCCGTTCTCCGCCGGCTGGTCCACCGCAATCGGAAATTCCAGGCGGAACTCCCGCACAAACACCTCCAGCGCCTGCGGGT
Organism: Microbulbifer sp. ABF4_143; assembly: GCF_056160225.1. Lineage (NCBI taxonomy): Bacteria > Pseudomonadati > Pseudomonadota > Gammaproteobacteria > Cellvibrionales > Microbulbiferaceae > Microbulbifer > Microbulbifer sp. ABF4_143. The sequence goes on along the minus strand of NZ_JBSWWT010000032.1, from coordinate 1,832 downwards.
TCATCACCGCGTGGTGCTCGAACACCGTGTGCAGGCCTATCACCTGGAAAGGCTCCGCCGCGAAGCAGGCCGACGCCGCGGCGGCCTGGGGCGTGCCCTGCATCACACAGCCCGGGCACAGCATCTGGAAGGCGTGCAGCAGCACCACCTTGCCGCGCATTTCGCTCAGCTTCAGCGGTCGCTCCGTATTCAGCCAGGCAGATGCGACTATCTCCGGTGCTTCGGTATAGGTTTCAGTCATAGTCGCCCCTCCACCCTAAGTGTAGGGCCACAGGCGCCGCGAATGCCTGGAGCGGCCGGGACCGCTCCTGCAAGGGGAGAGCTCAGTCGCCGCGCTGCTTGCGCTCCCGCGCATGGCCCTGCACGGCGCGATAGAGCTGGCTCAGGGCTCTGTCGCCGGCGCGCTGCTCGGCCAGGGTGCGGCCGTTGCGCACGAGCTCCCGCTCCAGCTTGCGCCAGTTGCGCAGGCGCCGTTCGTCCAGGTCGCCGGCATCGATGGCCGCCTGCACCGCGCAGCCGGGTTCCGACTCGTGCGCGCAGTCGGCAAAGCGGCAACGGCTGGCCAGCGCACCTATATCGTCGAAGGTGGCGGCGAGCCCCTGCTCCGCATCCACCAGGCCCAGCTCGCGCATGCCCGGGCTGTCCAGTAACAGACCGCCGGATGGCAGCGGGTAGAGGGCCCGGTGGCGGGTGGTGTGGCGGCCCTTGCTGTCGTCCTCGCGGATACCCGCGGTGGCGGCCAGCGGTTCGCCGCACAGGCTGTTCAGCAGTGTGGACTTGCCGACGCCGGAGGAGCCGAGCAGCGCGATCGTCTCGCCGGGCAGGCACCAGTCGCGCAGCTGCGCGACGCTGTCCGCGTCCAGGGCGTTGACCAGCAGGACGGGCAGATCCCGGTGCGCCTGCAACGCCTCGCTGTAGGCGCCGGGGTCTTCGCACAGGTCCGCCTTGGTAAGCACCAGGTAGGGCCGGCAGCCGGCCTCGCGCACCAGCGCCAAGTAGCGCTCGATACGCGACAGATTGAAGTCGCGGTTGCAGGAGGACACGATCATCACGCTGTCCACATTGGCCGCGATCAGCTGCAGGCGCCTGGCACCGGGGGCCATACGCTGGAACTGACTGCTGCGCTCCAGGCGCCGCCGGAAGCTGCCGCTGTCGCGCTGCAACAGCAGCCAGTCGCCGACGGTGGGACGCTGCCCGGGATCGTCCAGTGCCAGCGCCGCAGTGATCGGCAGCGGCCGCTCACCCGCTTCACCGGCCAGCTGCAACTGACTGCGGTGCACGGCCATTACCCGCACCGGTTCACAGTCCTCGAGTTCCGCGAGCGAGAGCTGCTGTTGAAAGAAAGGCTTCCAGCCGAGCCGCTGCAGCGCGGACAGCTGGCGCTCGCCACCGGACTGCACGGCGGCGCTGCCGCGCCCTATGCGGGGGCGGCGGGAAATCAATGATTTGCTCAAGGTTAAAACCCTCTGGGCGCACAGGGCGCATACACACCGCGAAATGCGGTAACAGGGCTTCCGGGAAGGGGAAGCCCGACGGTCAGGATAGTTCCTGGTTGCCGGGCTGGGAGCGGCTTACTGCCGACGGGCCCGGCGAAGGCTGATTACAATCATCATCTGTCCTCCGCTGGTGAATATTTGAACGCGACTTTAGCATCGGGATTCGCCGCCGCACAAGCGCGATTTCGCCGCCGCGCAGGGTGAGCGAGCGCGGCGCGCCAAAAGAAAAGGTTCATCGCACTTTACCGGGAAACGCGGCTTTGATCTTTAGGAAGAAGTAGTCGTTGTCCCGGTATCCGTAGGCCGTGCGCTTGATCACCTTGATGCGGTTGTTCA
>NZ_JBSWWT010000031.1:0-26426 GCF_056160225.1 Microbulbifer sp. ABF4_143 | reverse complement strand
CGCACGCGGGGCCTTCTCGGTTGAAGCAATGGGAGCCCGGTGAGCCGAGAGGTTCACGCCGGGTTCTGCGAGCAGCTGAGGGGGCAGTTCCCTCGGCTGACTCACCCGCCTTTTTTCGTTACGTAGCGACTTCGCCTTTTGATTCTTCTCGCTGTGGATTCAAGCCGGATTATCAGAACAGACTCGGTAGCGGCCTGTCTTCTCCCACGCTTTTTTCTATTAACTCCCGCTTGAGCAAGCGGCTGACCAAAATCTGCACCTGTTGTCTATTTAGCGGCTTCGGCGGCGTCACGTAGAGCGCTGCATCCAATTGTCCCTGCAGTTTTTCCAGCTCCTCGAACCCCAGTTGGCGCTTGGCCTCGCCCAGGCTGTTTCCCGTCACCTGTGGCCAGCGGGCGCGAAGCCAGTTGAGGGTGGCCTGCTGGATTTGGGCGGGATCGCCGCTCGCTGCGGCGCGCTCCAGCGCGCGGGCCTGTTGCTCGGCATCGGACTGTCGCTTTCGGGGGCTGGGTGCCGGATTCTGGGCGGCGCGCCGGCGGAAGAAATACAGCAGCCACAGCAGGTGCGAGGCGAGGGCGGCTATGGCCAGGTTGCGCCAGAAGTTGTCCTGGAGCGCGGCGGGGGCGGTGCCGGGTTTCAGGTCTGGGATGGTGCCGGGCTGTTGCACCGAGGTGCCCGCGGCGGCGCCGCTGACGCTAAAGCGGAAGGCGGGCAGTTGGGTGGCCCGCTGGCGGCCGGTTTTGGTGTCCCACCAGGTGATGGTGATCGGCGGCAGCTGGTAGTCGCCGGGTTTGGTGGCGACTATGGCGGTGGTTTCTATGCGGCTGCCGGCGATGCCGTTCTGGCTGACCTGGTCGTCCTGTTGCGGCTGGTCCGGGTAGGTCTTCAGGCCCTCGACGTTGAGTTTCGGTAGCGGCGGCAGCTGGGCGGCGCGCAGGCCCTCGGCGCGCAGGGTGACTATGCGGGTGATGGGCTCGCCGACGGTGAAGGTCTTCGGGTCCTGGCTCCAGCTTTGCACTATGCCGAGGCTGGCGGCCGGGAGCCAGTGGGCGCCGCTGTAGCTGTCCGGCTTCGGCTGCACGTCGATGGTCTTGGGCTGGGAGCGCAGCCGCAGGCGCTGGCTGTTGCGGTTGAACAGGGAAAAGGGATCGCGGCGGCCGGCGACGGCCACATAGTTCAGCGCCGGGATCGTCAGCTCGCCGGAGCTCTCCGGGAAGACGGCGTAGGTGAGTTCGTAGACGGCGTGGCCGACGCCGTTGATGCGGCGCTCGTAGCGCTGTTCATCCACTTTCTCCACGTGCGCACCCGCTATCTGCAGCGGCTCCGTGGCGATATCGTGCAGGCCGATGGTGGTGTAGAGGCGCACCTTGACCAGCAGCTGCTCCTGCACATAGACCTTTTCTTTGTCCAGCTGCACCTCGAGGAAGGCCTGGCGGTTGCCGGCGCCCGGTCCGGTGCCGGCTTCGGTCACGGTGATCGGTATCGCGTCGGACACCAGGCCCTTGTAGTGCAGGGAGGGGACGAACAGCTTGCCTTCCCGTTTCGGCGCCAGGGTCAGGATCCACTCGACGAAGCTCTCGGCGCGGCCGTTGATGACCCGGTACTGGTTGGACTGCTGGCGGGAGAGGATATCGAAGTCCTGTTCCAGCAGTTCGAAGTCCGGCTGGCCGCCGGACTCATCGCCGGAGTAGCGCAGGCGCAGGTTCAGGGTTTCGTCTATGCCGATTTTGTTGCGGTCTACGCTGGCGGTCAGGTCGCCGGAGGCGTGGGCGACATTGGTGATCAGCAGGAGCAGCAGTGCCTGCAGTAGACCGGCGATCCAGTAAATGTGGTGAGTCCGTTCGCGGCCACGGGCCGCTCCTACAGGATGGGCTCCGATTCGTGTTTCTGCACTTGGGGGCATAGTGCGATCCATTCCGCATTCATCATTCATCATTCCACATTTCTCCCCTACCATCTCTGCGTGGCTCCGTTCTCCGGGGGCTGCCACTCGCCGCTGCGGTAGGCGCGGCGGCGCTGCAGGCTTTCGTATTTGAATTTCTCGCGCATCAGGCCGGCGGGATCGTCGGGAATCTGGCGCAGCCACTGATCCAGGGCCTGCTGGGTCTCCGGGTCGAGCGGGGTCTCCTCGGCGCCGGCCGGTTGCTGCTGGCCCTGCCGTGTTTCCTCGCCGCCCTGCTGCTGTTGTTGCGCGGCCTGTTGTTCCCGCTCCCGCTGATCCTGTTGTTCGCCATTCTGGGGCTGCTGTCCGTCGGGCTGTTGCTGCTCGGACCCCGGGGGTTGCGACTGCGCGTCGCCGTTTTGCTGGTTCTGTTGGCCCGGCTGTTGATCCTGCGCCTGCTGGCCGTCGCCGTTTTGCTGTTGCTGCTGGTCGCCGGATTGCTGCTGATTCTGCTGCTGTTGTTGCTGCTGCAATTCCTGCAGCTTCCGCGCGATTTCGCGGTTGTGTTCGGCGTCGGCGAACTGCGGCTGCCGCTTCAGCGCCTCGTCGTAGGCGGCGATGGCCTCGTCGTAGCGGCCCTGCTGGGTCAGACTGTTGCCCAGGTTGTAGAGGTCCTCGGCGTCATTGCTCTGGGAGAAATCCTGTGCGGCGGCGGGAAAGTCGCCGGCGCGGTAGTTGGCCGTGCCGCGCCAGCGGGGATCCCTGAAGGTCTCCGCGGCCCGTTCGGCCTGGCCCTCCTGCAGCAGACGCTGGCCCTGCTGGTCCTCCCGCTGCCAGAGATCCTTCCACTCGAACGCCTGGGACTGCTGCGGCGGCAGCATCAACAGCGCGAAGGGCAGGGCGCAGGCGAGGGCGCCGCGGCGGAACAGCAGCGCGGCCAGGGGCAGCAACAGCAGTACCAGCCAGGGGCCCTCTTCGCGCCACTGATCGAATTCCCGCTCGGTGAGTTGCGCCTGCTGCGGGGCCTCGCTCTCCGGGAGCAGGTGGGCGATATCGCTGTCGTCGACGCTGATCTTGGCGTAGCGGCCGCCGCTGCCGCGGGCGAGGCGCGCCAGGTCGCGGGCATCGAAGTTGGCGATAATGATGGCGCCGTTGCTGTCGGTGACGAAGCCGCCGCCGTTGCCGCGGGGAATGGGGCTGCCCTCGCCGCTGCCGACGGCGAGAATATTCAGCGGGACTTTTGCGTCGGCCAGGGTTCTGGCGACTGCGCTCAAGGCCATCTCGTCGATGCCGTCGGTAACGGCCAGCAGCTGGCCGCGCCCGGCGGCGCCGTCCTTCAGCAGGCGGATGCCCGTCTCCACGGCCATTTCGATATTGCTGCCCTGAACCGGCATGATCGCCGGCGACAGCGCCGGTACCAGGTTGGCGATGGTGGCCGTGTCCTCGGTCAGCGGCGTCACCACATGGGCCTCGCCGCCGTAGGCCACCAGTGCGGTCAGGCCGTCCTTGCGCTGGCGCAGTATGTCGAGGATTTTCAGGCGCGCGCGGGTCAGGCGGTTGGGCGACAGGTCGGTGGCCATCATCGATGGCGACAGGTCGAGCAGAATGACCAGTGCATCCTGGTTGCTGTAGACCGGAGTCGGCAGCTTGCGCCAACTGGGGCCGGCGAGGGCGATCACCATGCCCGCGAGCAGAGCGAAGATCAGCGCGAACAGCCACGGGCGCCTGGCGCCGCCGCGCAGCAGCAGGTGCGGCAACAGGTCGGCGTCGATGATCTTCTGCAGCTGGCCGCTGTTCAGGGCGGTGCGGGCGAGGCCCCAGCAGAGCAGGGCGGCGGGGAGCAGCAGCCACAGTAAGTGCGGGCGCAGGAAGTGGAACTGGTGCAGGTCGGCGAACAGGTTCACAGCGCTCGGCTCCGTTGGGTGGGGCTGGCCGCAGTACGGCGCCGGGGCTCGGCGCTTCCGGCGCTGGACAGCAGCGGTACCGATGCCCACAGCAGTGCCAGCAGCAGTGCCGCACCCAGTGGCCAGATATACAGGGATTTCAGCGGGCGGTAGCTCTCGGCCTCCTGTTCCACCGGTTCGAGCCGGTCCAGCTCGGCGTAGATCTGCGCCAGCTCCTGCGGGTTGTGGGCGCGGAAGTAGCGCCCGCCGGTTTTGTCGGCGATGGCCTGCAGTGTCTCGCTGTCCAGGTCCCGGGATGGATTGATCCGGCGGCTGCCGAAGCGACTGCCGAGCAGCCCCGGCTGCACCATCTCCTCGGCGCCTATGCCGATCGTGTAGACGGTGACACCCGCCTGTTGCGCCAGCTCTGCGGCCTTGAGCGGCGACACCTCGCCGGCGGTGTTGGCGCCGTCGGTCAGCAGTATCAGTACGCGCTGTTCCGCCGGGCGCTGGGTCAGGCGCTTCACCGAGAGTCCGATTGCATCGCCGATGGCGGTGCCCTGGCCGGCGAAGCCGATCTGCGCCTCGCGCAGCAGGGTGCCGACGGTTTCGCGGTCGTAGGTCAGCGGCGCCTGCAGATAGGCGCGGGTGCCGAACAGCACCAGGCCGAGGCGGTCGCCCTGGCGGCGCTCGACGAAATCCCCGACCACCTGTTTGACCGCGTCGATGCGCATCGCCGGGCGGCCGCCGAGCAGCATATCCGGGGTTTCCATGCTGCCGGAAATATCCACCGCGACGAGCAGGTCGCGGGCGCTGCTGGTCTGGGTAATCGGCTCGCCGTACCACTGCGGGCGCGCGGCGGCGGCGACCAGCAGCAGCCAGATCAGCGTGAGCAGCATCAGGTTCGGCAGGTTGCTCTGGCTGCCGCCCCCGCGATGGGACAGCTCGGCATAGAAGGGTACTTTCAGCGCGCTGGTGAGCGGCCTGGCGCGGGGCAGCAGCCAGCGCGCCAGAATCGGCAGCGGCAGCAGCGCAAAGGCCCAGGGGAATGCGAACTCAAACACGGCTTCCCTCCGCCGCGCTCTGTCCGGCCGCCGCCGGCAGTGATTCGCGGTGTTCCCGCACCCATTGCAGGGCATAGCTGCGGAAGGCTTCACTGCCGGCGGTATCGGCAGTGTCTTTGCGATAGAGGTGTTCCAGCAGAACTCTCTGCACTCTGTCCGTACAGGGGATCCCGGCGGTATCTTGCAGGAATTCCAGCCAGGCGCGCCCGGTCAGGTTGCCGCAGGTGGCGCGCCCGTAGCTGGTGACGGCCACGCGTTTCAGTATTTCGTTGATTGCCTGCGCCGCCCTGGTATCGCCGCAGTCAATTTCCTGCAGCAGCCGCACGGCTTCGTCTCTGTAGCGGTTTTGCGCGTGACGCCGGCGCCTGCGGCGCAGCCACAGGTAGAGAGCTGCGGTGCAGGCCAGCAGCAGAAATGCCAGCAGCCACCAGCCGGGGGCCGGCGGCCACCAGCTCACCGGGGCCGGTTCGCGGATATCGCGCAGCTGTGCCAGAAGCTCCCGGGCTTCCGGTGACAGTTGCGGCGCCGGCTGGGTCTGCTGAATCGGGAGCAGTCTCACGAAATTCGCTCCCGGGCTGCGGCGGAGAGCGATCGCGGCCATGGGCCGCTCCTACAAGGGGGACGCTCGAATATCGGGTGGCTCATTGCACCGGCCTCCTGTTGTTCTGCTGGCGCGAGCCGTAGTAGGACAGCAGCGCCGGCACCAGCGGCTGGGTGTTGTCGAAATCCAGCAGCGGCAGCCGGTGGCGGCGGCACAGGTTTTCGACTTCCTCCCGCGCCTGGGCCTGGCGCTCGGCGTAGTGTTCGCGCAGCGGGCGGTTGCCGGCGCTCAAAAAGGTGCGCTGGCGCCCGTCGGAAATGGTCAGGGACTGCGCCGGCAGGCGCCGCTCCAGCGGATCGGAAATGCGCACCACCTGCAGGTCCGCGTGGCGCGTGAGCAGATACAGCGGCTGCGCGCAGTCTTCATCCAGGTCGTGGCAGTCGCTGATCAGGAAGAGGGCGCTGCCGGGGCGCGCGATACGGCGCGCCTCCTCCAACAGGGTCTTCAGCGACTGGCTGCCGTGTTCGGGCACCGGGCTGTTCAGTTCTGCGGCGCGGGCGACCATATTGTGGATCATCGCCAGCACCGCGTGGTGGCTGCGGCGCGGGCGCACTGTGTCGATATCCCGGTCGGCGAACAGCAGAGCGCCGATGCGGTCGCTGTGCTGCAGGGCGGCCCAGCCGAGCGCCGCGGCTATGCCGCAGGCGGCCACGGACTTGAACGCCAGCCGGCTGCCGAAAAACATCGGCGAGCGCAGGTCGAGCAGAATGACCACGGGTCTCTCCCGCTCCTCCTGGTAGAGCTTGGTATGCGTCGTGCCGGTGCGCGCGGTCACGCGCCAGTCGATGGTGCGCACATCGTCGCCGGCCTGGTAGTCGCGCACCTCCTCGAAGTGCATGCCGCGGCCGCGGTAGCGGGTGAGCAGGGCGCCGGCCTGGTCGCTTCTGGCCAGGCGCGGCTTGAACAGCTGTATCTGGCGGGCCACGTGGCGCAGGCGCACCAGTGGCTCCACCTCGGGATAGGCGCCGCGGAGTTCCAGCTCTGTAGGGTTCAATGCTTGGGGCAAGTTGGTCTGTTCCGTCCGGCAGTCTTGTGATTCCCGATTAGATGGCCGGCACCTGCTGCAGCAGCCGCGCGATCACCTGGTCGGCGGTGACGCCGGCGGCTTCGGCCTCGAAGCTGAGCAGCAGGCGGTGGCGCAGCACGTCCGGGGCCACGTCCATCACGTCGTCGGGGGTGACGAAATCGCGCCCGGCGAGCCAGGCGCGGGCGCGGGCACAGCGGTCCAGCGCAATGGTGGCCCGGGGGCTGGCACCAAAATCTAGCCAGGAGGCCAGCTCGCTGTCATACTTCGCCGCCTCCCGTGTAGCAATGACAAGTTGGACAGTATAGGTCTCCACCGCCTCGACCATCTGCATTTCCAGAATCTGGCTGCGGGCGCGGAAAATGGTCTCCTGGCTGATCACTTCGGAAGGGCGATTTTCGCCAAGGCTTGCCTCGGATCTGGCCAGGCGCAAAATTTTCGCTTCCGCGTCGGCACCCGGATAGGCAAGATTCACCTGCATGAGGAACCTGTCCAGTTGCGCCTCTGGTAGCGGATAGGTCCCTTCCTGTTCTATCGGGTTCTGTGTCGCCATCACCAGGAACAGTTCGGGTAGCGGATAGGTCTTGCGACCGACGCTAACCTGGCGTTCCGCCATGGCTTCCAGCAGTGCCGACTGTACTTTGGCCGGTGCGCGGTTGATTTCATCGGCCAGCACCAGGTTGTGGAACACAGGTCCGGGTTGAAAATGGAACTCTCCGGTTTCCGGTCGGTAGATATCGGTGCCGGTAATATCCGCCGGCAACAGGTCCGGCGTAAATTGGACGCGATGGAAGTCACCTTCAATAGCTTCGCCCAGCGTTTTGATCGCCTTGGTCTTGGCCAGCCCCGGCGCTCCCTCCACCAGCAGGTGGCCGTCCGCCAGCAGGGCGATCAGTATGCGATTGACCAGGGTTTCCTGGCCGATAATCTGTTGTCCCAGCCAATCGCCCAGGGCGACGATGCGTTCCCTGATATTCCGGTTTGCTTCCATAGCGTTAGCGTCTGCTCTTTTGGTGTGACTTCTGTTGCGAATAGTGCCGCCCCCGTCCCGACCGGCGGCTATCTATCATCTTTTATATATAGTTGCAGCCAATCAGGTGGCGCGTGTTGATTTTAGCGGCGCTCGCCGAAGAGGCAACCGCCGGGCAGCCGGTAGACCAGCTCGGCTGTACAAGGTTCAGTCAGTCGGAGCCGGAAAGAATTTTAATTTTCCGCCCGGGTCCATGCACCGGGGCGGGGATGAAACGACAGCATTTTCGGATCTGCCGCAGGCAAGACCGATAAGAAAAGAATGAACTTGGGAGGTTCTCCGTGAATATGGCGACGGTGATCACCGACAGCCGCGAGGAGCTGGTAGCGCAGGTCAGCGCGCTGATCCGGGAAAAATTGGCCAAACAGGCGGAGCCGGTAGTGGCTTTTGCCGAGCAGTTTCTGCACCAGTATCCGCTGGAAGATCTGGCCGGTCGGCGCCTGACCGACATCTACGGCTGCATCTACACCTGGTGGAACTTTATCCAGCAGCGCCCTGCGGACAAGCCCAAGGTGCGGGTGTTCAACCCGCGCCTGGAGGACGACGGCTGGGAGTGCACCCACACCGTCGTGGGCGTGCTGCAGCGCGACATGCCGTTTCTGGTGGATTCGGTACGCATCGAGATCAACCGTCGCGATACCGTGATCCACTCGATCAAGAGCACGGTGATGCAGTTGCAGCGCACCAAGGGCGGCAAGCTGAAGAAGCTGCTGCCGCCGCGCTGCGAGGCTCCGGATGCGCCGCAGGAGGCGAGCGTCAGCAGCGAAGCGCTGGTCTATGTGGAGATCAATCTGGACACATCGCCAGGCTATGCCGCCGATCTGGCCGCGGCGCTGAAGGATGTGCTCGGCGACGTGGAGCTGGTGGTGGACGACTATGTGCCGATGCTGGACACCTGCAGCGCCATGGAGGACCAGCTGCACACGGGCCTCGCCGAGGATGACGCCAACCTGCAGGAGGCCTGCGCCTTCCTGCAGTGGATGCGCGACGGCAACTTCACCTTCCTCGGCTACCGCGAGTACGAGTTCTGCCAGCAGGGGGACAAGAAAATCCTCTGCGAGGTGGAGAGCCGCCGCCTGGGCATCTTCAAGAAACTGCAGGAACCGGCGGAGCCGACCCCCGAGGCGGCCTTCAACGAGGGCAAGCAGAAGTTTTACCAGGGGCCCAATTTCCTGACCTTCGCCAAGTCGTCGGTCAAGTCGCGGGTGCACCGCGCTGCCTATTCGGACTATGTGACCATCAAGCGCTACAACGCGGAGGGCGAGGTAATCGGCGAATCCGCGTTTATGGGCCTGTATACGTCGCCGGTGTACACCGAGAGCCCGGCCAAGATTCCGATCATCCGCCGCAAGATGGCTTCGATCGTCGAGTCCAGCGGCCTGGCTCCGGAGAGCCACGACGGCAAGGCGCTGCGCCGCATACTGGATACCTTCCCGCGCGATGAGCTCTTCCAGAGCAGCACCCAGGAACTGTTCGAGACGGTCATGGGTGTGCTCTCCATGAGCGAGCGGGCGCATATCCGCCTGTTTATGCGCCGCGATCCCTTCGGCAAGTTCGTGACCGCGACTGTCTATGTGCCGCGCGAGCAGTTCAGCAGCAGCGTGCGCGAGCTGATCTGCGCGCATATCGCCAAGGCCATCAAGGCCCGGGAATCCGACTTTACGACCTATTTTTCTGAATCCATCCTCGCGCGGGTGCACTTCGTGTTCCGCGTTTCCCCGAGCGAGCCGGTGGATATCGATGTGGCGCGATTGGAGGCGCAAATCGTGGACATTACCCGTTCCTGGGAAGACGTATTTCAAAAATCCCTGATCGAAAGCCACGGCGAGGAGGAGGGCAGCCGCCTCTACAACGTGTACGGCCGCGCCTTTCCCGCCGGCTACCGCGAGGATTTCGAGCCGCGTATCGCGGTGCAGGACGTGGCCGCGATCCAGGGGTTGAGCGAAAAGAATCGCGTGGCGATGAGTTTTTACCAGCCGGTGGGCGCCGCGCCGGGCAGTCTGCGCTTCAAGGTGTTCAACTGGGGCGCTGGCCTGACCCTGTCCGACGTGATTCCGGTGCTGGAAAACCTCGGCCTGCGGGTGATGGGGGAATTCCCCTATACGATCCGCCCGAGCGGCGGCACCGACGTCTGGATGCACGAGTTCCATCTGGAGTTCGGCCTGCCCACCCGCGTCGACGCGCAGGCCTCCCGCGGCCTCTTTCAGGATGCCTTCGCGGCCATCTGGGGCAAGGTGGCGGAGAGCGATTCCTTCAACCGCCTGGTGCTCGCGGCGCGCCTGAACTGGCGCGAGGTCTCGATGCTGCGCGCCTACGCCCGCTACCTGAAACAGACCAAGTTCAGCGCCAGTCAGGAATATATCGCCGCGACCCTGGCCAACCATGTGGAGATCACCCGCAACCTGGTGGCCCTGTTCCGCGCCATGTTCGATCCCCGCATCAGCAGTGGCAGGGGCGACCAGCCGCGCGTCGAGCGCCTGATCAAGAAGGTGCACGAGGGGCTGGATGGCGTCGACAACCTGAACGAGGACCAGGTGATCCGCCGCTATCTGGACCTGATCCTGGCTACGCTGCGCACCAACTTCTTCCAGGTTGGCGCCGACGGCGAGCCGAAGGACTACATCTCGATCAAGTTCAGTCCGCGCAGTATTCCCGGCATCCCGGAGCCGCGCCCGGAGTTCGAGATCTTCGTCTACTCGCCGCGGGTCGAGGGGGTGCACCTGCGCGGCGGCAAGGTGGCGCGGGGCGGCCTGCGCTGGTCCGACCGCCTGGAGGACTTCCGCACCGAGATCCTGGGCCTGGTCAAGGCGCAGAATGTGAAGAACGCGGTGATAGTACCCAGCGGCGCGAAGGGCGGTTTCGTCGTGCGCCAGCCGCCGGCGGACGGCAGCCGCGAGGCGATGATGGAAGCGGGTATCGCCTGCTATCAGACCTTTATCCGCGGCCTGCTGGATATCACCGACAACCTGAAAGAGGGCGAAGTGGTGCCGCCGCCACAGGTGGTGCGCCGCGACGATGACGACCCCTACCTGGTGGTGGCGGCGGACAAGGGTACCGCCACCTTCTCCGATATCGCCAACGGCATCGCCGCCGAGTACGGCTTCTGGCTCGGCGATGCCTTCGCCTCCGGCGGCAGCCAGGGCTACGACCACAAGAAGATGGGCATCACCGCCCGCGGCGCCTGGGTATCCGTGCAGCGCCACTTCCGCGAGATGGGCATCAATGTCCAGGAGGAGGACTTCTCGGTCATTGGTATCGGCGATATGGGCGGCGATGTATTCGGCAACGGCATGCTGCTGTCCGAGCATATCTGCCTGAAGGCGGCCTTCAACCACCTGCATATTTTTATCGACCCCAACCCGGATGCGGCGGTGAGCTACCAGGAACGCAAGCGCCTGTTCGAGATGCCGCGCTCCAGCTGGATGGACTACAACCAGAAGCTGATCTCCAAAGGCGGCGGCATCTTCGAGCGCCGCGCCAAGTCGATTGCGATCACACCGGAGATGAAGGCCGCTTTCGGCATAGAGGCGGACCAGCTGAACCCCAACGAGCTGATCAGCGCGCTGCTGCGCGCGCCGGTCGATCTGATCTGGAACGGCGGCATCGGCACCTATGTGAAGGCCAGCACCGAGTCCCACGAGGAAGTGGGGGACAAGTCCAACGACCACCTGCGCGTCAACGGGCGCGAGCTGCGCGCCAAGGTATTCGGCGAGGGCGGCAACCTGGGCATGACCCAGCGCGGGCGCATCGAGTTCGCCCTCGCCGGCGGCCGCTGCAACACCGACTTTATCGACAATGCCGGCGGCGTGGACTGCTCCGACCACGAGGTGAACATCAAGATTCTCCTCAACAAGGTGGTCACCAACGGCGACCTGACTGACAAGCAGCGCAACCAGCTGCTGGAGGATATGACCGACTCGGTGGCGGACCTGGTGCTGCACAATAACTATCAGCAGACCCGCGCCCTGAGTTTGGCCGAGTTCCAGGTGGCCGAGCGCCTGGACGAATACCGCCGCACCATCAATGCGCTGGAGAGTGAGGGGCGCCTCAAGCGCGCGCTGGAATTTATTCCGGACAACGATCAGATCACCGAGCGCCAGGCCAAGGGCCAGTACCTGACGCGCCCGGAGCTGTCGGTGCTTATCTCCTACGTGAAGGTGAAGCTGAAAGAGGAGCTGCAGGGCGCCGAGATCATCGACAATCCGCAGGTGCAGGAGGCGGTGGAGTCCGCCTTCCCGGCGGAGCTGGTGGCGCGCTATCGCGACCTGGTACACGACCACCCGCTGCGCCGCCAGATAGTGTCCACCCAGGTGGCCAACGAGATGGTCAACAATATGGGGATCACCTTCTATCACCGCATCAGCAGCGCCACCGGGGCGGATATCAACACGGTCGCCGCGGCCTACATCAGCGCCCGCGATGTGTACCTGATGCCGGAATTCCAGCGCCAGGTATCGGCGCTGGACTACCAGGTACCGGCGAGCCTGCAGATGGAACTGATGAGTTCCATGGTGGGCCGGGTGCGCCGCGCCACCCGCTGGTTTATCCGCAACCGCCGCGGCGATCTGGATCCGGCGCAAAACTGCGCCCGTTTCCAGGAGCCGGTGCAGCGGGTGATCAAGGCGCTGCCGGAAGTGTTGAGCGGTGCGCCGCGCCGCGACTGGGAGGCCCGCTACCAGAAACTGCTGGAGGCCAAGGTGCCGGAGGAGGTGGCGCTGCTGGCGGCCTCGCCCACCTACCTCTACTCGGCGCTGGGTATGTCCGAGTCCGCGCTCGCCAGCGGGCGGCCGGTGGAAGAGGTGGCCACCGTCTACTTCCGCCTCGCCGACACGCTGAAATTGCACTGGTTCGGCAACCTGATCATCGATCTGCCGGTGGAGAGCTTCTGGCAGGCCCAGGCCCGCGAGACCAGCATGGACGACCTGGACAGCCAGCTCTCCAGCCTGGCCGTCAGTATCCTGCGCCTCGCCGGCGAGGCCGGCCTGGACGTGGATGGCGCAACATCCCGCTGGAGCGCTATCATGGCGCCTGCGATTGCGCGCTGGAACAGCCTGGTGGCCGAACTCAAGGCCGCGCCGGTGAGTGACTTCGCGATGTTAACCGTGGCGCTGCGGGAGCTGATGTACCTGGCCAACGCCACCGCGGATCAGCAGTCCCTGGCGGAATAAGCCGGGCGCCCCCGGCTGCTGAGTTTGCCTGTAGGGGGAATGGCAAGAATCGGATAAAGGAAAACAATGTATTCACATCTGCGCAAAGCCCTGTTCGCGCTGGACCCGGAACGGGCCCACCACCTGTCGCTGGACGCCATCGGCGCCGCCGAGCGCCTGGGCTTGATGTCGCTGTTTGCGAAGCCGGTGGCGGACGACCCGGTGGAATTGATGGGGCTGACCCTGCCCAACCCGGTGGGCCTGGCCGCGGGCCTGGACAAGAACGCCCAGGCGTTCAACGGCCTGGGCGCGCTGGGTTTCGGTTTTGTCGAAGTCGGCACTGTGACGCCGCGTCCGCAGCCGGGCAATCCGCTGCCGCGCCTGTTCCGCCTGCCGGAGGCCAATGCGATCATCAACCGCATGGGCTTCAACAATCTGGGTGTGGACTACCTGGTGCAGCGTGTACGGCGGCGGCGCTACGGCGGCGTACTCGGCATCAATGTGGGCAAGAATTTCGATACGCCGGCGGAGCGGGCGGCGGATGACTACTGCCTGTGCATGGAGAGGGTGTACCCCTACGCCGACTACATCACGGCCAATGTTTCCTCTCCGAACACCAAAGGGTTGCGCGACCTGCAATTCGGAGAAAGCTTGAAGCGCCTGCTCGGCGCCATCAAGGAAAAGCAGCAGCAGCTGGCGCAGGCGAGCGATCGCTATGTGCCGCTGGCGGTGAAGATTGCCCCGGATATCGACGGCGACGCGGTGGCGCAGATCGCGGAGGCCCTGCGCGAGTTTGAGATCGACGGGGTTATCGCCACCAACACCACCATCGATAAATCCGCCGTGGCGCATCTGCCCCACGGCGATGAGGAGGGTGGCCTGAGTGGTATGCCGGTGCGCGAGAAGTCCACTGCGGTGATAGCGCAGCTCGCAAAAGCGCTGCGCGGCCAGATTCCGATTATCGGCGTCGGCGGTATTTTCGATGGCGAGAGCGCCGCCGAAAAGATCCGTGCGGGAGCCACCGCGGTGCAGATCTATACCGGCTTTATCTACCGCGGACCGGCGGTGATCAGGGAAGCCGCGGAAGCCATCGCGATACTGCGCAGGCAGAGCGAGCGTTGAAACCGCTCGCCCTTGTTTGTGGAGCGGCTGCGCTCAGGCAGTGCTCCAGCCATCGGGGTGGTGTACTTCGGTAGTCACAGTGCGGTAGGTCTCCAGCTTTTGCGCCGTGGCTGAACCCCCAAACCCGTTCCAGTAGTCCTCCCGACCCTCGCGCCAGCCGTTGACCCAGGCCTGGTGCAGAGTGCCGTTTTCGAAGGGACAACTCTCCATGGCTTTGTTCTGTGTGGCGGCGAGGTAACCTTTGTAGAAGGCTCTTTCGGACTGGTTACGTTTTTGGCGTTTCATCGTGTGCAGTACCTCTGCTCTTGTGAGTAGGCATAGCGGATTGACCGCCTATTCGATTTTTATCGGTTTTTCGCGCCTGCATTTCTAAGCTTAGTGAATGTTTCAATTGGCTTGTTGTGTACCCCGCGATTCCTGGAGTGATGATTCAAGAATATCGTGGGCTCCAGCGATTCAAAGGCGCGTTCAGCGCGCCGCACCGATTGGCGATTCGCGCCGTCGATATCGACACGGCATCCGTGCGATGCGGGCTCTCAATAGGATTGGTAATGAACACAGGCCCCAGTAGAGCAAAATGTGATTAAAGTGTGAACGAACGCTTTAGTCTTAAAGCTGCTTCTGTTAGAAGCCTTTTGTATAGGCAGGCGGCTTTTGGTGTTATTTCGCGCCGCCGCGACCACGACGAATAATGGGAAGTCAATTTTGAGCGAAGAGCCGACCGAACAACTGGCGTTTACCGCTACCTGCCCCAAGGGTATCGAGGGCCTGCTGGCCGCGGAACTGCGCGAACTGGGCGCCGGGGAAGTGCGCGAGAGGCCCGCCGCGGTGCACTTTAGCGGCCCGCTGGCGCTGGCTTACCGCTGCTGTCTGTGGAGCCGCCTCGCCAACCGCATACTGCTGCGCCTGCAGGAGGTTCGCATCGGCGACGCCGAGGATCTGTACCGCGCCGTCGCGGCCCAGCCCTGGGAGCAGCATATCAACCCGTCCGGCAAGCTGTGGCTGCAGTTTTCCGGTACCAACCGCGAAATCCGCAACAGCCAGTTTGGCGCCCAGAAGGCCAAGGACGCGATCGTGGACAGGCTGCGCCGCCACAGCGGTGCGCGGCCGGTCGTGGACAGGCAGAACCCCGATCTGAGCGTCGCGCTGCGCCTGCAGCGCGACAGGCTGGATATCGCCATCGATCTCAGCGGCGACAGCCTGCACAGGCGCGGCTATCGCACCCATATCGGCGCCGCACCGCTGAAGGAAAACCTGGCCGCGGCGATACTGCTGCGCGCCGGCTGGCCGCAGATAGCCGCCGACGGCGGCGCGCTGCTGGACCCCATGTGCGGGTCCGGCACCATTTTGATCGAAGGCGCGATGATCGCGGCCGATATGGCGCCGGGGCTGCTGCGCGAGAGCTTTGGCTTCGAGCGCTGGCTCAACCACCAGAGCGATATCTGGAATCACCTGCGCGCCGAGGCCATAGAGCGGCGCAACCGCGGACTGGCGCGGGAACTGCCGGAGATCCGCGGTTACGACGCGGACGCCAGGGTGCTGTTTGCCGCCGAGGCCAATATCGTCCGCGCCGGCCTGGAGCGCCGGGTGCGGGTCAGCTGCCGCTCGGTGGCGGCTTTCAAGGTGCCCAGCCACCGCCAGGTCAAACCCGGCCTGGTGCTGACCAACCCCCCCTACGGCGAGCGCCTCGGCGAACAGGAAGCGCTGCGCGAGACCTATGCCGAACTGGGGCGTCAGCTGAAGGCGGAGTTCTGCGGTTGGACGGTCGGCGTGTTTACCGGCAACCCGGAACTCGGCTACGAGACAGGTCTGCGCTCCCACAAGCAGTACCAGCTGTACAACGGCAGCATCCCCAGCCAGCTGCTGCTGTTCCATATCCGCGAACAGGCGGCGCAAGCGGGTGCGGGAGAGGGCGCAGCGAAGCTTTCCGCCGAGGCGGAGATGGTCGCGAACCGGCTGCGCAAGAATCTGCGCACTACCGGCAAGTGGGCACGGCAGAAGGGTATCGACTGCTACCGGTTGTACGATGCGGACCTGCCGGAATACGCCGCCGCGGTGGATCTGTACAGGTCGCTGGAGGGCAGGCTCTACGCCCATGTGCAGGAGTACCGCGCGCCGGCGACTATTGATGAAAACAAGGCGCGCGCGCGTCTGCGCGATCTGGTGCGGGCGCTGCAGTGGGTGCTGGAGATACCCCAGCGGGATATCAGCATCAAGGAGCGCCGCCGCCACTCGCACAAGGGCGGGGCACAGAAGGGCGGCGCCCAGTACCAGAAGCTGCAGGATTCGGCCGACGCCTTTTGGGTGAATGAGTACGGCGCCGAGCTCGAGGTCAACCTCTGGGCCTATCTGGATACCGGGCTCTTCCTCGATCACCGGCCGGTGCGCCAGTATCTGAGGGGGCGGGCCCGCGGCAAAAAATTCCTGAACCTCTTCTGTTACACCGCCAGCGCCACGGTGCAGGCGGCCCTGGGCGGTTGTGCGCAGAGCACCAGTGTGGACATGTCGAAAACCTACCAGGCCTGGAGCGCGCGCAACTTTCGCCGCAACCAGCTGGACCCCTACCGGCACCAGCTGGTGGAGGCGGACTGCCTGCAGTGGCTCGAATCGGCGCAGCAGAACCGCCGCGCCCACTACGACCTGATCTTTCTCGATCCGCCGAGCTTCTCCAATTCGGCAAAAATGCGCGGCGTGCTGGATATTCAGCGGGACCACGCCAGGCTGATCCGCCAGTGTATGGCCCTGCTGGCCCCCGGTGGCACCCTGGTATTTTCCAACAATCTGCGCAGTTTCAAGATGGATGAAGAGCTGAGTGCGGAGTTTTCGGTGGAAAAACTACAGCTGCTGGACAGGGATTTTCAGCGCAATCCGAAAATCCACAATGTGTGGAAGATCGAAGCTTAGCAGGCTACTGAAAAAGTAGTTTTCAGCAGCCTGCCAGCCCGGCCATGGATGGCCGGGTCGCAAATCAAGCACTTAAGTGCTTGATTTGTCGTGGAGGGTTTGCGGACATGCGCCGCAAACCCGGGCTGAAAAAACCATGGATGTTTTTTTCAGCAGCCTGTTAGTCGGGGGGCGGACAGCCCTTTTATCTTTAATACGACTGCCCGCTCGCCACTCACTCCAGTTCCATCACCACGCGGAAGCCGACCTCCCGGGACATGGTGTCTTCGCTCAGCCCCTTGCGGTAATCGGAGCTGACGTTGTTGAGCGGGTCGCGCATCGAGCCGCCGCGCACGGCGCGCAGGCCGCAATTGCTGATTTCCACCGGGCGGGCGTCGCTGCGGCTTCTGCTGTAGTCGCCGAGAAAGCAGTCCTGCACCCATTCGGCCACGTTGCCGGCCGTGTCGAAGAGGCCAAAGGGGTTGGGGGCGTAGTGCCCCACCGGGGCGCTGCTCGCGCTGAACAGAGTGTTGAACTCGCTGGCGCAGCCGCGGCGGCAGTTGGCCTTTCCGCGCGGATTCTCGCCGCCCCACCAGAAGGGGGTCCGCACGCCGCCGCGGGCGGCGTATTCCCACTCCGCCTCGCTGGCCAGGCGGTAGCGCCGCCCCGTCTCCCGGGAGAGCCAGCGCACATAGTCCTGGGCATCGCGCCAGCTCACGTTGATTACCGGCCGGTCGCCGCGCCCCCAGCCCGCATCGCCGGGCAGCGCAGCGCCGGTGGCATCGGCGAAGCGGTCGAAATCGTCAAAGGTGATTTCGTGGGTGGAGATGGCGAAGGGTTTTGCGATACGCACCCGGTGCGACGGGCTGGCGAAGTCGCGCTTGTCGTTGCCCATGCGGAAGCTGCCCGCTTTTACCACAATCATCTGCGGGCCGTGGCCACCGGAGGCGAGTGGGGAGCGGATCTTCTTGCCGTGGTAGTAGCTGCGCTCCAGCGCCACCGGCACCGTCAGATCCCGGTCGTCGATGGCGATCCAGCGGCGCACCGTGGTGTAGCCGGGTTTGCTCACTTCCAGATCGTAGCGCCCCGGCGCAAGCTCCATACCCGGGCGGTAGCGCGGGGTGATATTCATGATCCGCACCCGGGCGTCCCGGGGTTGCGGACGCACATGGAGACTGAAGCGCTCCGGCGGAGCCGCTTGCTGTATTTTTTCCTGCACCTCGGCAGCGGCTATCTCCGCGGCGGCAGCCGCGGTATCGCGCTCCGCAGTATCTGCCGGGACTGGGGCGGGGGGCTGCTCGGTCTCTGTCGCTTTCGCAGAGTCCGCCGGCGCGGTCGGCGCCGAGTCGGGCGCCGCCGACTGGACGGCAGCCGGCGCGGCGTCGGCGCTCTCGCTGGAGGCCGACCGCTGCGTCTGCGCCGCGCTTGGGTCTGTGTTTTCCTGCGGCAGCAACAGCTGCGCGGTCCACTGGCTGGCACTGTCGAGGGGCGCCAGCCCCGTTTGCCATTGCAACTTGTAGCCGATCAGACTGAACAGCAGCCAGGCGAAGGCGCCGCTTACCCCGAGCAGGCCGCCGAACAGCCACTGCCGGCGCTTGCGCTGCGGTGTCTGCTGAATCACCTGGTGAATGCGCATGATGGTTTTCTGCTCGGCGCGCGGGTGATTCTCGTTCAGCGGCTTGTCGCGCCAGCGGGCCCAGGCGCGGGCCAGCTGGTCGCTGAGGGTGCCGTAGAGGGTCAGCAGCAGGGCGCGCATCAGGCTGGAGACGCGCACCGAAGTGTTGTTGAGCTGAGTGGCCTGTGCGGTTGGCTTCCCGGCCAGGGCCGCGAGCAGCTGGTCGATCGCGTCCGCCACGTCCAGACCGCGCTGGAATCGGTGTTCCGGGTCCTTGGCCAGGAAGCGGTCGATCAGGTCCTGGTACAGGGAGTGGCGCGCCGGCAGGCGCGGAATCGGGTCCGTCAGGTGTTTGATAGCGATGGCCACGGCCTCGTCCGCCTGGTAGGGGACGGCGCTGGTGATCATCTCGTAGAACACCACTCCGAGACTGTAGAGGTCGGCGCGGCCGTCGATCGCGGCGCCGCGGGCCTGCTCCGGACTCATATAGTGGGGTGTGCCCACCACCATGCCGGTGCTGGTCATACGCGTGGTGCGGGCGACGGCCCGCGCCACACCGAAATCCGTCAGCACCGCCGAGCCGTCTTCGCGGAACAGGATATTTTCCGGCTTCAGGTCCCGGTGCACATAGCCCTTGCTGTGGGCGTGGTCCAGCGCCAGGGCGATCTGGCGGGTCACGTTCAGGGCCTCAAGCGGCTCCATGATCCCCTTCGCCAAGCGGTCGGACACAGAGCCGCCGGGCATATAGTCCATGGCGATATAGTTGAGGCTGCGGTAGCGGCCGATATCGTGAATACCGACGATATTCGGGTGTGACAGCTGGCCGACGATATTCGCCTCGCGCTGGAAGCGCTCGCTGAAAATGGGGTCGGCGTTCAGCACTGGCGACATCACTTTGAGGGCCACCTGGCGGCCGACGCTGCGCTGGATGGCCAGGTAGACGGTGGACATACCGCCCTGGTTGATTTTCTTCAGGATCCGGTAGCCGGGGATTTCCAATGAGGTACCGCTGGTACTGACGACTTCCATCGAGCGCTTTCCCTGAGATCAGATTTTGCCGAACAGTGTGGCGGCCAGGGCGGCGACCAGACCCAGTGCGGCGATGGCCAGAAGAATTCTGCCGCTCGATTTCAGTTTTTGCACGGAAGCCCGTAGCATCCCGCCTGTGCGCACGGTCCACTTTTCCGTGCCGGCTGACGCCGGTGCCGGCGCGTCTATGACCTGGACGGTGATATTGTCCTTGCCGCCCGCGTCCAGGGCTGCGGCGATCAGCAGGTCGGCGGCGCGGCGGTTGTCGTCGTTTTCGGCCAGTATCCGCGCTATCTCCGCCGGATCCACCTCGGCGCTGAGGCCGTCGCTGCACAGCAGCAGCTTCTGGCCGTGGCGCCAGGGGGAGGAAACCCGGTCGATTTCCAGTTTCGGGTTGGTGCTTCCGCCGATACAGCGGGTGATCACATGGCGGTTCGGGTGGTTGGCGGCTTCGTCGGAGTTGATGGCGCCGGAGTCCACCAGCATCTGTACATAGGAGTGGTCATTGGTGAGCTGTTTGAGCTGGCCGTCGCCGTCGCCGGGAGTCCAGAGGTAGGCGCGGCTGTCGCCGACCCAGTACACGTGGAAGTAGGCACCGTCCTCCGCCGCGACCACCGCCGTGGAGCCCATATTGGCGCTGTTCTGTTCGTCGCCAAGCAGCAGCGCGTGAGCCCGCTGCAGGGCCCGCTCGTAGTGGCGGTCGGTGGCGGCGGAGCGCTGTATCTCCTCGACCACCGTCTGGCTGGCGATCTCGCCGGCCTGGTGGCCGCCGAGGCCGTCGGCAACCACCCAGACGCCGCGCTGCTCGTCGGCCCAGTAGGCGTCTTCGTTCTGTTCGCGCTTGTAGCCCGGGTGGGTGGCGCTGGCGCTGCGCCTCGCGCCACTGGCGCGCTGTACTGCCCCGCTGCGCCGCGATACTTCGCGTACTTTGGCTTCACTCACTGGCGTGCAACTACCTGTCTTTATTCTGATTTATGCGGCGATCCGTCGACAATCTGCGACGTCCGCTGGTCTCGTCCCTGTGGTGTAGCTGGTTCCCGCGCCGGGAGGTGGCCAGAGCAGCTACTGTCTTTTTGGCGCACGATAGATATTAAATCCTGCCGCCATTGTATGCTGCAAACCGAATCACACGCTAATGAAAATCGCCGTGATAGACTCAGCACAACTGTAATGAATGAGTCAACGGCGGAGCGGGCTGCGGATGGGGCCGTCGGCTCCGCCCGGTGGGCGCCGCCTGGATCGCCGCCGGCCCGGTAGAGGAATTTACCCATGCTGAAACTCTGTGACCTGAAGGATGCCAGCCAGAGCGTTTGGTTGGTAGCGCCGAAAGTGACTATAGGGCGCGCGGCCAATTGCGACCTGACGATCGCCGACGAGTCGGTGGCAAAACTGCAGGCGGAGATCGCCGTCGACGGCGACACGCTGACGCTGCGCAACCTGGCCGGCGGCGGCCGGGTGCTGCTGAACGGCAGCCCAGTGTCGGACAGCAGCGCGCTCAAGCTCAACGACCAGCTGCAGGTCGGCAGCCGCACCTTGAAAGTGTTGGACCCGAAGGTGACCAAGCTGCGCCGGAGCACACCGGCGAGCAGTGTCGCCTGGGCGCTGCGCGCCAATCACCCGGCCATCGCGGGCAAGGTGTTCCCGGTCAAGGGGAGCTGCGTGGTAGGGCGCTCGGACGGCTGCGACATCACCTTTTCCCTGTCGCACCTGTCCCGCCGCCACGCGCGTCTCGAGGTGCGCGAGGGGCTGCTGTTTGTCACCGATCTGGGCTCGGCGAACGGCACCTACCTGAACAACAAACGCGTCGTCGAGACCCGGGTGCGCCGGGGGGACGAGCTGCGCTTCGACACCCTGAGCTTCAGCGTCGTGGGGCCGGCGGACGACCTGGACCGGACCACGGTGCGCCCGGCGGTATCCGTTCCGCCGATCAAGGCGGGCGGGCGCGAAAGCAGGTCCGCGGCGGCCAGGCAGCCGCTGGCGTCCGCCAGTGGGTCGACCGGGGAAGCCCCTAAATACGAGGCCGACTCGGCGCTTGCGCAGGGCGGCGGCAGTTTCTGGATCTGGGGCGGCGGCCTGTTGCTGGCGGCGGCGTCCGCCGGCTATTTCTGGGCGCGCAGCCAGGGAATTCTCTGATCGCCATGTCGCGGGAATTGATCCTTTATACGACGCTCGGCTGCGGGCTGTGCGAAAAGGCCAAGCTGGAGATCTGGCCGCTGCTCACGCAGTTCCAACTGAAACTGCGGGAGGTGGATATCGCCGATGATCCGCAGCTTCTGGAGCGCTTTGCGACCCGGATTCCGGTGGTGGGTCTCGGCGATATGGACGATGTCTGTGCCTGGCCCTTCAGCCGGGCGGAACTCGACGACTGGCTGCGCCAGCGCCTCTGAACCCGAACACTGTCCCCCGCAACCTACAACATGCTCGCCGCCTCGTTCTCCCGCAGCAGCCGCAGCTTGGTGCCGCTGCGGTAGGCGTAAATCACCGTGTAGGCGAGCACATTCTGCACATACCTGCGCGTCTCGCTGTAGGGAATGGTTTCTATCCACACGTCGTACGGCAACTGGTTTTTCGTTTCCTTCAGCCAACTGGCGACGCGGGTCGGGCCCGCGTTGTAGGCTGCGGCGGCGAGGAAGCGGTTGTTGTCGAAGCGGTTCAGCAGCGTGCTGAGATAAAAACTGCCGAGGGCGATGTTGGTGCTGGGGCTCAACAGGTCCCAGGTGCGCCGGTAGCGCACACCGGCGCGCCGCGCCGTGGCACGGGCGGTGGACGGCAGCAGCTGCATCAGGCCGAGAGCGCCGGCGTGGGATTTGGCGTCGTGGTTGAAGTGGCTCTCCTGGCGGGCGACCGCGAAGATCAGGTAGGGATCCAGCGCGGTTTTCTCCCCGATGCGCCGGGTGACATCGTCGACGATATCGGCGAAGGCGAGCGGGAAGCGCAGCTCCAGGTCGTCCAGGTAGTCGGCGGCCAGCACGGATTGTATCGACTTGTGGTACCAGCCCCAGGAACTCGCCAGCTTGCCGGCGGTGAGCAGCTCCTGGTGGGACATGCCGGCGGTGGCGTAGTCCCATTCCCGCCGGGCGTGGTACAGCTCGCCGAGGGCCTGTAGCTCCCGCGCCCGCCGCATGGCCGGGCGCGCCGCCATCTGCTCCACCTGCTCGGGATTGATCTGGGCGGGGCGGTCCACGAAACTGTAATTCTGCCCGAGGGTGTCGGCGGCGAGGAAGCCGTAGTAGCTGCGCTCCTCTGCCGCCTTGCGGTACAGGGCGACGGCGATGTCGGCGCGCCCCTTGCCGTAGAGTTCCTCCAGTGCGCGGGCCTTCCAGTAGAGCCAGCGGTCCCGCTGCTGCTCCTCCGGCGGCAGCCGATCTATCCAGAAGGCGACTTGCTCCCAGTCCAGCTCGCGCAGCGACTGGCGCGCCAGCCACTCGAGGGTGTGGGTGTCGTCGAACTCCTGCTCCTGCACCAGCTGCCGCAGGCCCTCGAGATCGTCCTGGCGCGCGAACTGCATGGCCAGGTCGCGCAGGACCGATTCGCGCTCGGCATCGCTGAACAGATAGCTGGCCTGGTAGCGCTGCCAGGCCTCTTCCGCGCTGCGCGCGTCTTTGCGCGCCAGCCGGTAGAGGCCGTGCAACACTATGGTTTTGTACTCCGGCTTGTCACTGATGAAGCGCGAATAGTCGCGCAGTTGTTCGGGCGACCGGTGCACGGCGCGCAGTAGGCCGGCCAGCCGCGCCTGGGGAGCGTCCATCTTGCCGGCGATATATTTCGCCAGGTCGAGGTTGCCGTTCTCGACTGCCAGCCGGTGGCGCTGCCAGGCCAGTTCCGGCGTCAGGCCGCCGTCTTTTATCCAGCGGGCGAACACCGGATCGCACTCGTCCGCCTGGGAGCTGCCCACCAGCCACAGCTCCTCGACCAGCCGGTAGGCGGCCTGTTTGTCGCCGTGGCGGGAGAGGGCGTCCGCGTAGTAGCAGCGCAGTGACGCTCGGGTGATCTTGTCCGGCCGGTAGTACTTCAGGTAGGCGCGGAAGCGCTTGCGGCTCCCCAGCTCGCGCAGCACCCGCACGCGCATCCAGTCGCCGATGGCGGTGTCGCGGTTGTCGGCGAGGAACTGGTCTATGTCGTTGTAGGGCAGGTGCGAGAGCTTCTGGCTGATGGCCCAGTAATCGAGATAGGGCAGCAGCGGGTAGCCCTCCAGCTCCCGCTTCAGTTTCTTCAGTGTGCGCTGGTCGTTGCGGGCGATCGCCATGCGCGCGGCGCGCAACTTCTCCCGCTGCGCGACCGCCTTTTCGGCATCCCCCTCCGCCGCCGGCGCGGGCGCGGCCAACAGGGGCAGCATCAGCAGTGCGCAGAGAAACGCGATTCCCTTTGCGTCAATCGACATCGCAAATACCCAATTGAAAGTCCGCACACGCGTGGGTCTATCGACTCTAGCAGGGCGGCGCGGCAAAAAATGCGTAAAATATCCATTTTTTCACATGACCGGATCCACAGCCCCGCGGTTTTTCCGCGCTGGGAAACGGATCCGGCACTGTTAATTGTAGTGCTAAATTATGTTGCTTCAGTTGGACGGGGTCAGTCTCCGCTATGGAACCCAGGTGCTCGCGGACGGCGTCAGCGCCAAGATTGAGCGCGGCGACCGGATTTGCCTGGTGGGGCGCAACGGCGAGGGCAAGTCCAGCCTGTTGCGCCTGGTCGCCGGCCAGATCGATGCCGATGGCGGCGAAGTCGTGCGCGCGAGCGGTCTGGTGCTGGCGAGCCTGGATCAGGAGCTGCCGTCGGGCTGCACCGACAGCGTCTACCGCTTCGTGGCCGGCGGTCTCGGCGAGGTGGGCCTGTGGCTGGCCGACTACCGGGCCGAACCCGAGGCCGATCTGCAGTCACGCATCGAGGCGGCCCACGGCTGGGACCTGCTGCCGCGCATCGACAGCCTGCTCGACCGCCTCGGCCTGAACGGCGGGGACACGGTCGCCGAGCTGTCCGGCGGCTGGCAGCGGCGCGCCGCGCTGGCGCGCGCGCTGGTGACCGAGCCGGATCTGTTGATTTTGGATGAGCCCACCAACCACCTGGATATCTCCGCCGTGGAGTGGCTCGAAGACTTCCTCGCCGGTTATCGCGGCGCGCTGCTGTTCGTCAGCCACGACCGGGCCCTGGCGCAGCGCCTGGCGCGCAGCGTCTGGGATCTCGACCGCGGCCGCCTGCGGGTGTTCCAGTGCGGTTTCGACCGCTACCAGCAGGAGAAGGAGAAGCTTCTCGAGGAGGAGGCGCGCAACGAGGCGCTGTTCGACAAGAAGCTCGCGCAGGAGGAGGCCTGGATCCGCCAGGGTATCAAGGCCCGCCGCACCCGCAACGAGGGCAGGGTGCGCGCCTTGCAGGCCCTGCGTCGCCAGCGCGAGGCGCGCCGCAACCGCCAGGGGCTGGCGAAGATGGCGCTGGATGCCGGTGAAATGTCCGGCAAGCTGGTGGCGGAGCTGACCGATGTCTCCTTCTCCTATCCGGGGGAAGAGCCGCTGATTCGCGACCTCTCCTTCACCCTGATGCGCGGCGACAAGGTCGGCCTGATAGGCCCCAACGGCGTCGGCAAGAGCACGCTGATCCGCCTGCTGCTGGGCGAGCTGCAGCCGGACTCGGGTACTATCCGCCTGGGCACCAGGCAGCAGGTAGCCTATTTCGACCAGCGCCGCCAGCAGCTGAATCCGCAGCTGTCGGTGCTGGACAATATCGCCGGGGGCCGCGAGACGATCACGGTCGGCGGCAAGAGCCGCCACGCCATGTCCTACCTGGCGGATTTCCTGTTCAGCGGTATCAAGGCGCGCACCAGAGTCGAGGCCCTGAGCGGCGGCGAGAGAAACCGCGCGCTGCTGGCCAAACTGTTCAGTCAGCCGGCGAATATCCTGGTGCTGGACGAGCCCACCAACGACCTGGACGTGGAAACCCTGGAGCTGCTGGAGCAACTGCTGCTGGATTTTTCCGGTACGGTGCTGCTGGTCAGCCACGACCGCGCCTTTCTCGACAATGTGGTGGATTCCTGCCTGGCCTTCGAGGGCAATGGCCGGGTGCGCGAATACGTGGGCGGATACGCCGACTTCCTGCGCCAGGGCGGCAGCTTCTCCGCCTTTGAGGAGCGCAAGCCGGCGGCGAGCGAGCGGCCGGCCAAACCGGAGGCCGCCGGGAAAAAAACGCCTAAAAAGAAGAAGCTCAGCTACAAGCTGCAGCGGGAACTGGACAGCCTGCCGGCGCTGATAGAGCAGTTGGAAGAGGAGGTTGGCGCGCTGGAGCGGGAGGTGGCCGAGCCGGATTTCTACCAGCGGGAGCAGGCGCTGGTGGAGGAGCGGCTGCGGCTCCTGGCGGACAAGCAGGCGCAGTTGGAAGCGGCCTTCGAGCGCTGGGCGGAGCTCGAGAGCGGCGAGTGATTGGCGATGATGGGCGCCGAGTGCCGGGCTTTTGGCCGGCCGCCCGGCACCGATTAACCGCGTTTAATCCGCCTGCACTCTGACCGCCAGTACATCGCAGCCGGCACCGTGCAGGACGCCGTTTGCGGTGGAGCCGAGCAGCAGCGCCAGGCCGTGGCGGCCGTGGCTGCCGATCACGATCAGGTCCGCCTCCAGCTCCTCGGCGAGGCGGTGAATCTCCGTTGCCGGCTGGCCGAGCACCACATGCTGGCGCTGGGCCGGCACATTCAGCGTCTCCGCAGCCTTGCGTAACTGTTCCTTGGCCTGGGACTGCAACTGCTCCTGCACTTCGGACAGGTCCATCGGGATATCGCCACCGTAGGCAAAAGTCAGCGGCTCTATCACGTGGGCGAGGCTCAATTCCGCCGAGAAGGCCCTGGCGAGCTCTCCGGCTTTTTCCAGGACCTGGGACGATTCCTCCGAGAGATCCAAGCCGACGAGAATGCGTTGGTAGCTGGCCATAGGTCGCTCTGCTCCTTTCCTTTATTGGTGTGTCTTTGTGTGAGCGCCGTCTTTGCGCGGACTCCCCGGAAGTCTACTGTAAAAAAAACTGGTTGACATAAATGGCGCAGGGCACCGCACAATATGATCCCTGATGAGATAAACCCCACCCAGTGATGCAATAAATCCGGGACTAGGTGGGATGAACCGGGGTTATGTGGGATGGGAGTTTACAACGCCGTTGCAGATGGTGGAA
>NZ_JBSWWT010000030.1:0-28106 GCF_056160225.1 Microbulbifer sp. ABF4_143 | reverse complement strand
CATCCATGGCTCTGGCGGTGTTGGTTCGGGGATTGTTGTGTTTTGGCGAACCAAACTTTACCCAGCCAACAACCGCCAGCCTACTTTTTCACGCCAATCTGCGAAGAACCTTTTTTATTGCAGGAAAACGCACCGGTTGGCATCCAACCTGCCATCGCCAATCCATCGAAGTGCAGCAAAGTTCCGCCCCCCCGCGCAACACCTCGAAAGCTCACCCGTACACTGGCACGGCACAACCGGAGGCATTTCTGCTGTGGAGTGCGACAGCTGCCAGAAGGGTTAACCCCGAGGGGGTAATGATCGGCAGAGAGTTGCGGAATAGAATAATTTTCCAACCAGCGGCCGCAAGGAGAGAGTGCGCGAATTTCGGATCCGGCCGCCTATCGCCCCCCGCCGGAAACAGCCCATTTCGATTCGAGTGTAAGGAAGAATATGAATCGCCTACTGCTCCTGCTGCTATTTATCAGCCTAGACGTCAGTTCATTTAGCATCGGGGACGCCATCAATACCGCCGGCCGCCAGCGCATGCTTTCCCAACGGATTACCCAGGCCTACATACTGCGCGGCATTCAGCCGGGTGCCGAGCGCCATCAGCAGATTTTTGAGCGGTGCATGCGGGAGTTCTCCGACAATCTGGATCAGCTCGCGGCATTTGGCGAGGCGGCGCCGATTCGGGCCGACCTGCGGACGCTACAGCGGGAGTGGAACGCTTTCCGGGAGATTGCCCGACAGCCGGTCAGCAAACGCAGTGCAGCAAAGCTATTCAGGCGCAGCCAAACCCTGTTGCCGGCCGCCGACAACTATGTCATGCGCCTGCAGGAGCTCGCTGACCATAAAAGCGCGGAACTGGTCAACATTGCCGGCCGCCAGCGCATGCTCTCCCAGCGCATCGCCAAGAATTATGTCGCGCTCTTCTGGGGGGTGGCCGGCGAGGAAGGTGTAAAAGGTCTCTATGAAGACTTGGCCGAGTTCCAGCATATGCTGAACTTTCTATTACAGAACCCCTTAAACACACCGCAAATAACCCGCAGCCTGCGGAAAACCCAGGGGCACTTAAGCTATGCCAAACGCGGTTTCGACGCAGAGATGCAGATTTCCGAGGAGCGCCAGATTCACGTCATAACCGGCACCACAGACATGATGCTGCGCAATATGGAAGTCACTACTGGCCTGTACGCCGATTTGCTGAATACTGCCCAATTATCGACGCGCTAGGGAACCTCTGTAGGTTGTTCATCCGGGACTTCCCCGGCAAATTGGAGGTGCCAACCAAACCAAACAGCCTAGGGCCCCGAATGAACAACCACCAAAATGCCCGATTAACCGTCTATGGTCGAGAACTTCTTGTGCAGCGCATCGTTGAACATGACATGCGCGTAGAAGAAGCGGCAGCCAACGAAAAAGGCCGGGCAACTTTGCCCGGCCTTTGCTTGTGTGAATGTTCACGCACCGACAGCGCTCCCGAATGAGCCAATAGCTGCGCTGTGAACGATGCTCGCTGGGCGCGCGCGCCCCGGTTTCTGAGCCGGTGTTAGGCTGCAACGCCGCCATCCATGGCGCGGCTTCAATGCGTTCAATCGGGTTCCGGCCCGGCCAGTCCGGCCGCTCCACGCATTCGCGGCGCCTGCGGCCCATGGCCGGTCGAATAGCCGCGCAGCGAGCATGCTCGCTGGGCGCGCGGCTATTCCCAACCGCACTGGCGGTCTTTGTTTTGTTCTTCCAGGTAGGCCATCAGCGGCTGGAAGTAATCGATGATCGCCGAGGCGTCCAGCTCGCGCTGGCCGGTCAGGGCCTCCATCGCGTCCGGCCAGGGCTTGCTGGCGCCCATGGCGAGCATATTGCGCAGTTTCTCGCCCGCCTCATCGTTCTTGTAGATGGAGCAGCGGTGTAGCGGACCTGTCTCGCCGGCGGCTTCGCACAGCGCGCGGTGGAACTGGAACTGCTGGATACGTGCGAGGAAGTAGCGCGCGTAGGGGGTGTTGCCCGGGATATGGTACTTGGCACCCGGATCGAAGTTGGCCTCGGTGCGCTCCACCGGCGCCTGGATGCCCTGGTACTCCTCGCGCAGCTTCCACCAGGCCTTGTTGTAGTCCCCCGGCCGCACCTCGCCGTTGAACACCTGCCAGCGCCACTTGTCCACCATCAGCCCGAAGGGCAGGAAGGCGATCTTGTCCAGGGCCTGCTGCATCAGGTAGCCGATATCCTTGCTCTCGTCCGGCACCTCATCCATCAGGCCGATTTCCTTCAGGTACTTCGGTGTGATGGACAGCGCGATGGTATCGCCCACCGCCTCGTGGAAGCCGTCGTTGGCGCCCTCCTTGTACAGGAACGGCTGGTGCTTGTAGATGCGCTGGTAGAAGTTGTGGCCCAGTTCGTGGTGGATGGTGACGAAGTCCTCACCGGTCTTCTGGATACACATCTTGATGCGGATATCGTCCTGGCCGTCCATGTTCCAGGCGCTCGCGTGGCAGACCACATCGCGGTCGCGGGGCTGAGTGAACTGGGAGCGCTCCCAGAAGGTCTCCGGCAGCGGCTTGAAGCCGAGCGAGGTGAAGAACTTCTCGCCCACCTTGACCATATCCTTTTCGCTCATGCCGGAGTCGACCACCAGCTGCGTCAGGTCGTAGGGGGCCTGCATGTCCTCGTCTTTGACCAGCTCGTAGATATTGCCCCACTCCTGGGCCCACATATTGCCGAGCAGGTGCGCCGGGATCTTGCCCTGGGCCGGCACCACGTCGTCGCCATAGTGCTCGTTCAGCTTGGCGCGCACATGGCAGTGCAGCGCTTCGTACAGCGGCTTGACCTTGTTCCACTGGGCGTCCATATCCGCGGCGAAGGCATCCGGTTCCATATCGTACTTGGAACGCCAGAAGGTGCTCAGGTTTTCGTAGCCCAGCTCCCGGGCGCCGGCGTTGCCTATCTCCACCTGACGCTCGTACAGCGGCTTCATCGGCGGCGACACCTTGCGCCAACCGACCCACAGCTCCTTGAGCAATTCCGGGTCGCGGCTCTCGGCCATGACGCGCCCCATCTCGGTCAGGGTGTAGCACTTCTCCTCACCCTCCTCCTCACGGCAGTATTTGCCGGCGCCGTACATGCCCTGCATTTTGGAGCCAATCTGCGCCAGCTCGGCGGTCAGTTCGGGATCCTTGGGTGCCGGGAATACCAGGCCCTGTTTCAGCATGGTCAGCTGGCGGCGGGTATCCGGGTCCAGTTCCAGGTCGTTGAACTTGGCCGCCTCGCCCGCCAGTTCCACCGCCATGGCGGTATAGCGCTCCGAGGCCAGCGCCTCGACAAACTGGGAGTCCATGTTGATATAGGTCGAGGCCAGCCAGCTGGCGCGGCTCACTTCCTCGGCCATCTCCTCCAGGCGCGACTGGGCATCCTGCAGGAAAGCCTTGGCGTCCTCGGCGGTCATCGGCTTGTCGGCGGCACCGCGCACCTCGGCAGCGGCGGATTCGGCGGCGTGGCTGGGCACCCGCTCGGCCTTTTCGCCTTCGCATCCGGCAAGCGCCACGGTTGCGGCAATCGCTAGGGCAATCTTTTTCATCGGCTCCCTCTAGTTGTTATTGGACACAGATACGGTTGTCGCCGTTTATAGCATAAGGGGGTCGCACAGAGGGACGAGGACAGCGGCGCCAAGGGCATATCGACACAAAATCCCCCGCGAAAGCGCTTTTTTGGAGGATTATCTCGACACTCAGTGGCCGGAAATCGACGTCGCGGAGATTCAAACGGAAAAAAGGGGGGAGGGGAAATGGAGGCAGCCCAACCAGCAACACCCTCGGCACATGACACCACTGCTACCGTTGCTCCCTTCCGGGCCTGGCGGGGTTCACAGCTGTTCATTGCGAGGGGACCGGAAGGGCCGCCACAGCAATCTTCGCTCTGTGCGAAGAGGGCGCGATTATAAGGAAACCACGGTATAAGTCCATAGCTCCGGGCCAGGTCCCGGGACGCGAGCGCCAGTGCGGATAAAAGGTATAATGGCGGCGATCCATCCCCTCCAGCAAAGAGTCACCATGCACCTGTTTGTCGACAATCTCACCAACGTGGATTTCAGCTATCTGGACCACCGGCGCGGTCTGGTGGGCGAGACCTGGCTGGCGAACGCGGCCCTCGACGGCGCCCTGGACAACCAGGGCATGGTGTGCGATTTCGGCGTGGTAAAAAAGACACTGCGCCACTGGCTGGACGAGCAACTGGACCACCGCCTGCTGGTGCCCACCCTTTCGCCGCACCTGACGCTGGAGCGCGAGGGCGAGCGGATCGAGCTGGTCTGGACGCTGCAAACCGGCGAACAGATCCGGGTGGGCGGGCCGGAGCAGGCCTTCGCACTGGTGGAGGCGGAGGCAATCGACGCGGACAGCGTCGCCGCCTGGAGCGTGCGCCAGCTGGCATCCACCTTCCCGGCCCGCGTCGAGCGGCTGAGCTTGAATTTTTCCTGCGAGGCCATCGACGATCCCTACTACCACTACAGCCACGGGCTGAAGAAGCACGAGGGCAACTGCCAGCGTATCGCCCATGGGCACCGCTCCAGGATACAGATCTTCCTGAACGGCGAGCGCAGTGGCCCGTGGGAGCGCAACTGGGCGGAGCGCTGGCGGGACATCTACCTGGGAACCCGCGAAGACCTGGCGGAAGAAAGCGACGAAAATACACTGCGCTTTGCCTACCGGGCGCAACAGGGTCAGTTCACGCTGGAGATACCCGCGCGCTGCTGCGAACTGCTGGACTGCGACACCACCGTGGAGCAGCTGGCGCAGTATATCGCCGACCGTATCGCCGCGGAGCTGCCGGGCGCTGCGGTGAAGGTGCGCGCCTACGAGGGGCTGGGCAAGGGCGCGGTCGCCTGCGCCGGGGCCTGAGCCGCAGTGCCGATACCCATGGACCTGGCAATTTGAATCTGATCATTCTCGAACAGGGCGACTTCGTCGAGCCCGGGCGCGCGCGCCTGTGCGGGCGCCGGCAGCAGCATATCCTGCAGGTACACAGGGCCGCCCCCGGCGACCGGCTGCGCGTGGGCCTGCTGGACGGCGATATCGGCACCGCCGAAGTCCTCTCCCTGGACGGCGACACCGTCGAGCTGCAGGTGGAGCTGCAGCGCCCGGCCCCGCCCCCGCTGCCCCTGACGCTGATACTGGCGCTGCCGCGGCCGAAAATGCTCAAGCGGGTGATTCAGCATGTAACCGCGCTGGGGGTTAAGAGACTCTACCTGATCAACGCCTACCGGGTGGAGAAATCCTACTGGCAGACTCCCTGGCTGGACGGGGAAAAACTGCGCGAACAGTGCCTGCTGGGCCTGGAGCAGGCGGTGGACACACAGATGCCGCGGATCGAGCTGCGCAAGCGCTTCAAACCCTTCGTGGAGGACGAGCTGCCGGAGATTGCCGCGAATTCCGTGAAGCTGGTTGCCCACCCGGTGACCGACGCGCCCTGCCCGGTGGATATCGCCGCGCGCACGACACTGGTGGTGGGGCCCGAGGGCGGACTGATTCCCTACGAGGTGGAAAAGCTGCGCCAGGCCGGATTCGAGCCGGTGCACCTGGGGCCGCGGATCTTGCGCGTGGAGACGGCCCTGCCGGTACTGCTGGGACGGCTGTTTCCCGGGCGCTGAGCGGGGGGCGGGCACAAAAAAGCCGCGCATAGGCGCGGCCGCAAAAATGGTGGCTCCCGCCACCAGGTCTCACAGAGCGGGGCGCGGGGTAAAGGCGCCCCTGGGGAGAAAGGTTGCTCAAGTAGACAAGCGCGTTACTGAATGCTTTCTCGAGCCGCGGCCGCCTGGCGGCCGCGCTTACTGTCGGACCGCGGGGCCTCAGGCCGCCGCGCCCTCCTCTACCGCAGATTTCTGCAGTGCCAGTTTCGGGTCGACATATTCGTAGCCCAACACGTCGGCCACCGCCTGATAGGTCACCATGCCAGCGTGGACATTCAGACCTTCCAGCAGGTTGGCGTCGTCCAGCAGCGCCTGCTTGGCGCCCTTGTTGGCCAGCGCCACGGCATAAGGCAGGGTGGCGTTGTTCAGAGCCATGGTGGAGGTGCGCGCAACACCGCCGGGCATATTGGCCACACAGTAGTGCACTACGCCGTCGACCACATAGGTCGGCTCCTGGTGGGTGGTCGCCCTGGAGGTCTCGAAGCAGCCGCCCTGGTCGATGGCCACGTCCACAACCACGGCGCCCTTCTTCATGCGGCTGATGATGTCGCGGGTCAGCAGCTTCGGCGCCGCCGCACCCGGGATCAGTACCGCGCCGATCACCAGGTCCGCTTCCAGCGCGTGCTTCTCGATCGCGTCGTTGGTGGAGTACTCGGTGCGCACGGCGCCGCCGAAGATATCGTCCAGCTGGCGCAGGCGCGGCAGGGAGCGATCGAGGATGGTCACGTCGGCGCCCATACCCAGGGCCATCTTGGCCGCGTTGGTACCCACTACGCCGCCGCCGATAATCAGCACCTTGGCCGGGGCCACACCGGGCACGCCGCCGAGCAGCACGCCGAGGCCGCCCTGGGCTTTCTCCAGGTGGTGCGCGCCGCACTGTACGGACATGCGGCCGGCCACCTCAGACATGGGCGCCAGCAGCGGCAGGCCGCCGAAGCGGTCGGTCACGGTTTCGTAGGCGATACAGGTCGCACCGGATTTGACCAGCAGTTCGGTCTGCTTGGGATCGGGCGCCAGGTGCAGGTAGGTGTACAGAACCTGGCCCGGGCGCAGCATTTCGCACTCGTGGGGCTGCGGCTCCTTGACCTTGACGATCATGTCGGCGGTGGCGAAGATCTCTTCCGGCGTATCGATGATCTTGGCGCCGGCCTGCTCGTACATCTCGTCGGTAAAGCCGATGGCGGCACCGCCGTCTTTCTGCACGATCACCTCGTGACCGTGGCTGATAAGTTCACGAACACTCGCCGGAGTCAGGCCGATGCGGTACTCGTGGTTCTTGATCTCTTTCGGGACACCAATCAACATTTTTCTGCTCCTCATTTCCGGCCGCGGATCGCGTCTAGGGCGAGCGCACGCCTTATCTCTGTGATTTCATCCAGTATAGAGCCACCGATTGAGTGGATTTATGCTAGATTTCATCGACAACCAGTGGGTTCCACTGCTAACGGCGCGGAAGCGTCTATTTTTTACACAAATCGACCAGTCCGGAGAGATCGTCCATGCGCAAACGCGCCAGTGAATTGAGCACCATTGACCGCAACATACTGCGGGTACTGCAGAAGAACGGCCGCACCAGCTATGCGGAACTGGCGCGACAGGTGGGGCTGACCGCGACTCCTTGCGTCGAGAGGGTCAAGAGACTGGAGAGCGACGGCGTTATCCAGGGCTACACGGCGCTGATCAACCCCGAGTTCCTCGACGCGGCGCTGGTGGTCTTCGTGCAGATACGCCTGAACCGCTCGGCCCAGGATGCCTTCGAGGAGTTTCGCAACGCGGTGTCGGCGCTGCCGGAGGTGCAGGAGTGCTACCTGGTGTCGGGCAATTTCGACTATCTGATCAAGGCGCGGGTGGCGGATATGAGCGCCTACCGCAAGTTCTACGGCGAAACGCTACTGACGCTGCCGGAGGTCCAGGAATGCACCAGCTATGTGGTGATGGAGCAGGTCAAGGAGACGCTGGAGGTACCGGTGCACTACAACCGTTGAGGAGCGGCCAACGGCCGCCCCTACACTGTGATATCAACCTGTGCGCGCTCGGGATCAGTATTTGATGCCGAGCCGGCGATAGATAAAGCCGATCACCCAGGCCGGGCCCACCAGCAGGAACTGCAGATCCTTGAAGAAGGACGGCTTCTTGCCCTCGATATGGTGGCCGACGAATTGAAATATCCACATCAGCACGAAAAGCCCCAGCGCCGTCTGCCACACCGGAATGCCCACGCGCCCGGCGACGGACCAGCCCCACAGGCACACTGCGGTCAACGCGGCCATGCCCAGGGCCAGCGGGAAGGACATCGCCAGGTAGAACAGCAACACCGGCACCATCGCCACCACCGCCCAGTTCAACCACGGGACGGCGGCCATAGCTGCCGGCTGCGGGATATCCCACAGCAGTCCGATCACCGTCGCGTAGATCACCGGCACGGCGATCCAGTGAATAGCCTTGTTGGTGGGGTTCTGGTGGCTCTCGCCGTACTCGGCAAACCACTGTTCGGCAGTGCGCATGGTCTGGTCCTCGCTGTTGTTATCGTTTGAACGCTTGTTCAATGATCAGGGATAAACGACCGCGGTTCAATGCCTATTTTCAGATGGGCGGCACCGCTCACCGCCTGACATAGGCCTCCAGTTGCTGCCGGTAGAGCTCCGCCATTGCCTCGTCGAAGCAGCAGAAGACGATATGCTGGGGCTGGCAGTCTCTGTCCAGGTGCTGCTGCACCTGTTCCACCGCTATCTCCACCGCCTGTTCCGGCGGATAGTCGTAGACGCCGCAGCTGATCGCCGGAAAGGCGATGGAGCGCATATGCTCGCGCCGGGCCAGGGCCAGACACTGGCGGTAACAGCTCGCCAGCAGTTCCGGCTCGCCGAGGTTGCCACCGCGCCAGACCGGACCCACGGTGTGATAGATACGTTTGACGGGGATGGAAAAAGCCGGCGTGGCGCGCACTTCCCCCACCGGGCAGCCGCCGATCTGACGGCAGGCTTCCAGCAGGCGGGGCCCCGCCGCGCGGTGAATGGCCCCATCCACACCGCCGCCGCCAACGAGGTGCTGATTGGCGGCATTGACGATTACATCGACTTGTAATCGAGTGATATCACCGAGATGGACTTCGATCACTCAGTATCTCCAACCGCTATTTGAATAATGGCTGCGGATGGACATCCTTTTCACGTCACAACAGCTGCGCCCCGTGGGGCGCGCCCGGCGCGCGGTGGCCGGCCCGCGGGCTCAGCCCAGCAATTCGCGGTGGCGCGAGGCCACGGCTGCCGGACACTTTGTCACTGCGCTAACTATCACAATAGCAGCTGCGGAGAGAATGAAGCCGGGCAGCAGTTCGTAGACGTCGAAGATACCACCGGAAAGCTGCTTCCAGACCACCACCGTCAGGCCGCCGACGACCACGCCGGCGATCGCCCCGGCACCGGTCATACGGGACCAGAAGAGGCTGATCAGTATCGCAGGACCGAAGGCCGCCCCCAGCCCGGCCCAGGCGTAGGCCACCACGTCCAGCACCTTGGAGTTCGGGTCCATCGCCACCCACACCGCAATCAGCGACAGCGCGACCACGGCCCAGCGGCCCACCTTTACCATCGCCTCGGGGCTGGTCTCGCGCCCGAACCAGACGTGGTAGATATCCTCCGCCAGGGCCGCGGAGCTGACCAGCAGCTGCGAGTCGGCAGTGCTCATGATCGCCGACAGAATCGCCGCCAGCAGCACGCCGGCCACCAGCGGGTGGAAGAGCGCGCTGACCAGCTCCATAAAGATCCGCTCCCCATCCGGCAGCGTCTGCTGCAGCTCCAGATGACCGAACAGGCCCACCGCCATCGCACCGAGAAATCCGAACAGGGACCAGACCGCCGCCACAGTCGCGGCCACCGGCACGTCGTCCGGGCTGCGCACGGCCTTGAATCGCGCCAGGATATGCGGCTGGCCAAAGTAGCCGAGGCCCCAGGCGAGGGAGCTCAGAATGGCCACGGCCCCCAGTGCCTGGCCGGTGTTGTCGCTCATCCAGTGGGTCAGCTCCGGCGCCTCGGCCCGCAGCTTGGCCCAGCTGGCGGCGAAACCACCCACGTCAGAAATCACCACCAGGGGCACCACCACCAGCGCCAGGCTCATCAGCAGTCCCTGGAACACGTCCGTCCAGGACACTGCGAGGAAACCGCCGAACAGCGTGTAGGAAATCACCGCCGCGGCGCCGATAAACACCGCCCAGCGGTAGTCCCAGCCAAACACCGTCTCGAACAGCTTACCGCCGGCGATCAGGCCGGAAGCGACGTAAAAGAGGAAGAACAGCAGGATAAAGATCGCGCAGATAGTGCGCAGGTAGGGGTGGCTCAGATTGAAGCGCCGGTGCAGATAGGCCGGCACCGTCAGCGCATCGTCCAGTTCATAGGTGTATATGCGCAGCCGCCGCGCCATCGCGGTCCAGCTCAACACAATACCGGAGAAGAGGCCGATCGCAATCCAGCCCGACGACAGACCGGCGACATAGGCTGCCCCCGGCAGGCCCAGCAATAGCCAGCCGCTCATATCCGATGCGCCCGCGGAGAGGGCCGCCACCGCCGGCGGCAGTGAGCGCCCGCCGAGAAAGTAGTCACTCGCGTCTTTGGTGCGCCGGTAGGCATAGACACCGATCAGCAGAATCAGCGCCAGGTAGGCAACGAAGGTCAGAGCGACGAGCCATTGTTCAGACATAGGAAATCCCTGTTCTCGAGAGGAGGCCGCGCCCGCAGATACAAGCCCTGCAACTTGCTTATTTCTAGTGCAAGATCCGACCAAAAAATAGGCGCCACAACCAAATTTTATCTTTATTGCGCGTAAATCTACTAATTCGCTGGCGCCGCCTCAATCCGCCAACTACATATTGGGAAACACACGGAAAAAACTGACAACACTATGGGTATCTGTCTGGACGAGCTGCGGCTGCTGGTCATTCGTCCGACCCTCAAGCACCTGAGGGCCTGGTCCGCGGGCATGGAAAACCTGCTGCTGGGCACCGCCGCACAGGAATCGCAACTCGGCTTCCATCTCAAGCAGGGGCGGCGCCACGGACTGGGCCTCTACCAGATACAACCGCACACACACCGGGAGATCTGGGACCAGTACCTGATCGACCACCCGGCCCTGGCCTCCAAGGTGCGCGGCCTGGCCAGCCAGCGGGACTTCCTCGACCACCCCCACAGCGAACTGACCACCAACCTGCGCTACGCCACCGCCATCGCCTGGCTGATCTACCGCGCCGCGGGCGCGGACAAGGTCGAAGAGAACGACGTGGCCGCCATGGCGCGGCTCTGGCACCAGCACTTCCATCACGGCCCCACGGCCTCGGCGCGGGACTTCCAGTGCAGCTATGCGCAGCTGGTCAGCGGTGCCGACCCTACAGATTCAGCGCCTCGATATACTGCGGCGGCTCGTCCGCCGCCCCGTCGGGCACCCAAGACTGCACCTGGCGCTGGATTGCATGCGCATCCCGTGCGCTAGCCGACGGCTTGGAGCGGTCCAGCTCCAGGCGCTCGAAATCGTACAGATCCCGATCCGCCAACTGTGACGGCGACACCCGGGTCAGGGCGGCAAAGATATTCTCGCTGCGCCCGGGGAACTTCCTGTCCCACTCCCGCAACATCTGCTTGATCGCCTGTCGCTGCAGGTTCTCCTGGCTGCCGCACAGGTTGCACGGAATGATCGGAAACGCCTTGTACTCCGCAAAGCGCGCTATGTCCTCCTCGCGGCAATAGGCCAGCGGGCGAATCACGATATTGCGCCCGTCGTCCGCGCGCAGCTTGGGCGGCATTGCCTTCAGGCGCCCGCCGTAGAACATGTTCAAAAACAGCGTCTCGACGATATCGTCCTTGTGATGCCCCAGCGCCACCTTGGTCGCGCCTATCTCCTCGGCAAAACCGTACAGGGTACCGCGGCGCAGGCGCGAGCAGAGGCCGCAGGTGGTCTTGCCCTCCGGCACCACCTCCTTGACCACCGAATAGGTGTCCTTCTCGACGATATGGTAGGGAACGCCGAGGGACTGCAGATACTCAGGCAGCACATGCTCCGGGAAGCCCGGCTGCTTCTGGTCCATGTTCACCGCCACCAGCTCAAAATCCACCGGCGCCGTCTTCTGCAGGTTGAGCAGAATATCCAGCATCGCGTAGGAATCCTTGCCGCCGGACAGGCACACCATGATCTTGTCGCCGGCTTCGATCATGTTGAAGTCGGCGATGGCGCGGCCCACATTGCGGCGCAGGCGCTTCTGCAGCTTGTTGAATTCCAGCCGCTCGCGGCGGCTTTCCAGGTCGGACATGGTGATTCTCTTACTACGGGTTCCCGATCCAATTACGGCGCTTCGGACTGTAATGCGAAGGCCCTGATGCCGGTAGCGGAGCCGCCACTGAACGCACTACAGCCCCGGCAATCAGGGCGCGATTGTACGCATTTCGATCACGGAGTACACGACTGATCATCCACCTCCTGCCCCAGCAGAAGCTGCACACAGGGCCAGACGTGGTCGAGCAGCGCCGGCTGGGCCTTTGCGGTCGGGTGTATGCCGTCCGCCTGCATGGCGCCGTCCAGCAGCGCCACCGGCTCCAGGAAGAAGGGCACCAGCGGCACCTGCTCCGCCTGCGCCACCTTCGGGTAGACGGCCGCAAAGGCCTCGGTATAGGCGCGGCCGTAGTTCGGCGGCATGCGCATGCCCAGCAGCAGCACCCCGGCACCCGCCCCCTTCGCCGTTTGCACCATCTTACGCAGATTGCGGGCCAGCGCCTGGGGCGGATAGCCGCGCAGGCCGTCGTTGCCCCCCAGTTCCACGATCAGCCAGCGCGGCCGGTGCTCCTCCAATAAACGCGGCAAGCGCGCCAGGCCGCCGGACGAGGTCTCTCCGCTGATACTGGCATTGACCACCTCGATCGGCGCGCCCCCCTCCTGCAGGCGCTCGCGCAGCAACTGCACCCAACCCTGGCCCTCGTCGATTCCGTAGGCGGCGCTGATACTGTCCCCCAGCACCAGCAGCTTCTCGGCCGCCCGCGCCTGTCCCGGCGGGGCCAGCCCCAACGGGACGACCAGCAGCAGACACAAGCCGAAACGCGCGAACAGCTGCCGGAAAAAATCTGTCGTCATGTCATACTCTCCACTTCCGAATCCCCGTGAAAAAACACAAAGGTAAGCATCCACCCTCGGTGTCCCGGGGAAAGAATACCGGAGCTTGATGCGAAGGCCCCGGTAGCAGGTCCACCCGAACATCGGCTTAGTATCACAGGGTGAGCAGTTACACACAGCGCAGTCGCAGAAGGAATCCAGAATGTCCGCCATGCTCAGGGCCGAAAACCTCCACCACCGGGTCGCCACCAGCGAGGGCCCGCTGACCCTATTGAATAATATTTCCCTGCAGCTCGCCCGCGGCGAGAGCCTCGCCATCACCGGCGCCTCCGGCTCCGGCAAGTCCACCCTGCTGGGCCTGCTCGCAGGCCTCGATAAACCCAGCGAGGGCCGCATCTGGCTCGCCGGCGAGGAGATCACCGCGATGGACGAGGAGCAGCGCGCGGCTCTGCGCGCCCGCTGCGTCGGCTTCGTGTTCCAGATCTTCCAGCTGCTGCCCGGCCTGACCGCGTTGGAAAACGTCATGCTGCCGAGCGAACTGCGCGGCGAGCGCGGCGCCGCCAGGCGCGCCGGGGACTTCCTCGACCGCGTCGGCCTCGCCCACCGCCTGCACCACTACCCGCGCCAGCTCTCCGGCGGCGAGCAGCAGCGGGTCGCCATAGCGCGCGCATTCGCCAGCTTCTCCGCTGACGACGGCATCCTGTTCGCCGACGAGCCCACCGGCAGCCTCGACGCCGGCAACGGCGAAAAGGTTATAGATCTACTGTTCAAACTCAATGCCGAGTCCAACACCACCCTGGTACTGGTCACCCACGAACAGCGCCTGGCGGCGCGCTGCGGTGCCCACTTGCGCATGGCCGCCGGGGAGATAGAGGCCGGCGATTCCGACAGTACGCTCGCCGAGGTGTCCGCCTGATGCTGCCGCTCAAACTGCTATTCCGCGACTGGCGCGGCGGCGAGCTGGCCCTGATCGCCACCGCCCTGGTGCTGGCGGTGACCTGCGTGACCGCCATCGCCCACTTCACCGACCGCCTGGCGCGCGCGATGGAACAGCAGTCGCTGACCTTCCTCGCCGCCGAGCGGGTGCTGCGCAGCAGCCGGCCTGTGGACCCGGCCTGGCTCCAGGAGGCCCACAACCGCGGCCTTGAGCAGGCGCAGGCGGTGCAGTTCGCCTCCATGGTGGCCGCCGGCGACCAGTTCCAGTTTGCCGCGGTCAAGGCGGTCGGCGCGGGCTATCCGCTGCTCGGCGAGCTGGAGATACGCGAGGCTGAAAACGCCCCCAGCCAGCGAGTGCGGCACGGCCCGGCGCCCGGCGAAGTCTGGGTCGAAGCCCGCCTGCTGCCGCTGTTGCAATTGCGCCTGGGCGAATCACTGCAGCTCGGCGACACCCGCCTGCGCGTCACCGCACTGCTGGAGCGGGAACCGGACCGCGGCACCAGCTTTTTCGATATGGGCGCGCGCGTGCTGATGCACCTCTCCGATCTGCCCGCGGCCAATGTCGTGCAGCCCGGCAGCCGCATCCGCTACCGCTACCTGTTTGCCGGCGACGACCGGGCGCTGGAGCAGTATTTCGCGTGGCTGAAACCACAGCTCACCGAACACCAGCGGGTGATCGACCTGCGCGAGGGGCAGCCGCAGGTGGCCCGCGCCCTGGATCGCGCCGAGC
Source organism: Microbulbifer sp. ABF4_143 (assembly GCF_056160225.1). NCBI lineage: Bacteria > Pseudomonadati > Pseudomonadota > Gammaproteobacteria > Cellvibrionales > Microbulbiferaceae > Microbulbifer > Microbulbifer sp. ABF4_143. Next base: position 13,698 of record NZ_JBSWWT010000030.1, on the reverse strand, counting down.
GCTTCCTGTTCCTGGCCGGCAGCCTGGCGGTGCTGCTCGCCAGCGTCGCCGTGGGCCTGGCCGCGCGCCGCTACGGCCTGCGCCACACCGCCTATGTGGCGGTGATGAAGAGCCTCGGCGCCGGGCGCGGCAAGGTGCTGTCGATCTACCTGGGCCAGTTGGCCGCGCTGACCCTGATCGCCACCGCGGCCGGCCTGATGCTCGGCAGCCTGATCCAGTCCCAGGCGGTGAATCTGATGGCCGATTTCTTCCCGGTGGAACCGCCGCCGAGCCACTGGTCGCCACTGCTCACCGGCCTGGCCACCGGTTTCGCCTGTGCGCTGGGCTTTGCCGTGGCGCCGCTGGTGCGCCTGGCGCGCACCGACCCGATGCAGACGCTGCGCCGCGACTGGAGCAACCCGGACAGGCGCGAGTGGCTGGGCCTGGTGCTGGGCCCGGCCAGCATGCTGCTGCTGATCTGGTGGCTGTCCGGCAGCCTCGCGATCACCGCGGCCCTGTTTGCCGGGCTGGCGCTGCTGGTGGGCGGCGCGGCCCTGGTCAACCGGCTGCTGGTACGCGGCAGCCTGGCCGCCATCGGCGGCGCCTGGCGCATAGCACTCGGCAGTCTGCAGCGGCGCGCGGCCTTCAACACCCTGCTGATCGCCGCCTTCGGCACCGGCCTGCTGGCGATGCTGGCGCTGGTCTTCGCGCGCACCGCGCTGATCGACGAGTGGCGCATGCAGCTGCCGGACAATGCGCCCAACCACTTCCTGATGAATATCGCCCCCCACGAGGTGAGCGACCTGAGCGACATGCTGGCGAACAAGCATATCGCCAGCACCGAGATATACCCGATGGTGCGCGGGCGCCTGGTGGCGATCAACGATATGCCGGCCAGGGAGTACGAGAAGACACTGAGCAGCGGGCGGGTCGGCGCCCTGCACCGGGAGCTGAACCTGAGCTGGACCGAAAACCTGGCCCCGGACAACCGCATCCTCGAGGGCAGCTGGTGGGACGAGACCGACGAGGGGGTGAGCGTTGAGGTGGAGCTGGCGGCGCGTCTGAACCTGTCCCTCGGCGACCGGCTGCGCTTTTCCATCGGCGGCCTGGAAGTCGAGGCCCCGGTAACCAGCTTCCGCTCCCTGGACTGGAACAGCATGCGGCCCAACTTCTACATGCTGTTTGCCCCCGGCACCCTGGAGGACTTCCCGGCCACTTATATCACCAGCTTCTACCTGCCGCCGCAGCAGAAGCTGCTGGTCAACGAGCTGGTGCGCCACTTCCCCAGTGTCAGCGTGATAGAGCTGGACAAGATCATCCAGCGTATCCGCGACACCATCGCCCAGGTCTCCCTGGCCATCGAGTCGGTGATGGCGCTGATGCTGGTGGCCGGTGTACTGGTACTGGTGGCCGGCGTGCGCGCCAGTATCGCCGAGCGTTTGCAGGAGGCGGCGATTATCCGCACACTGGGCGGCCGCCGCCGGCTGCTGTTGCAGAGCCTGGTGCTGGAATTCGGCCTGCTCGGTTTCGCCGCCGGCCTGCTGGCCGCAATCGGCGCCGAGGCGACGCTGGCGGTGCTGGCGCAGCGGGTGTTCGAACTGCCGTTCACCTTCCACCCGCTGCTGTGGCTGCTGGGCCCGCTGGCCGGCGCGCTGCTGGTGGGCAGCGCCGGCACCCTGGCCTGCCGCAGCTCGGTCAGCCAGCCGCCGCTGAAAGTGCTGCGGGAATTGGCTTAATACAAGAATTACCCCCAATGTAGGAGCGGCCCATGACCCCGATCGGATTCCAGAGAACTTGGAGAGATCGATCGCGGCCATGGGCCGCTCCTACAGGGGCAGAAAATTCACCCGACCCAAGAAAAGATTTATGGATCTGGACTTCGACCGCGCCCATATCTGGCACCCCTACTCCTCCCTGATTGACCCGCCGCCGGTCTACCCGATTAATCGCGCGGACGGGGTGCGCCTCTATCTGGAGGACGGCCGCGGCTTGATCGACGGCATGTCTTCGTGGTGGTGCGCGCTGCACGGCTACAATGTGCCGGAACTGAACAGCGCCATGCGGGCGCAGATGGAGAAGATGTCGCACGTGATGTTCGGCGGCCTCACCCACCAGCCCGCGATCGACCTGTGCAAGAAACTGGTGGAAATCACCCCGGAGCCGCTCACGCGGGTCTTCCTCGCCGACTCGGGCTCGGTATCGGTGGAAGTGGCGATCAAGATGGCGCTGCAGTACTGGCAGTCCCAGGGGCGCCCGGAAAAGAACAAGCTGCTGGCCCTGCGCAACGGCTACCACGGCGACACCTTCGGCGCCATGGCCGCCTGCGACCCGGTCACCGGCATGCATCACCTGTTCGCCGGCCAGCTGACCCAACACTTCTTCGCCCCGGCGCCGCGGCCGAAGTTCGACGAACCCTGCAGCGACGGCGATATCGCCGAACTGCGCCAGCTGATCGAGGAAAACCGCACTCAGCTGGCGGCGGTGATCCTCGAGCCGATAGTCCAAGGCGCGGGCGGTATGCGCTTCTACTCGCCGGAATACCTGAAGCGGGTGCGCGCGCTCTGCGACGAGCACGAGCTGCTGCTGATCGCCGACGAAATCGCCACCGGCTTCGGCCGCAGCGGCAAATTATTCGCCTGCGAACACGCCGGCATCAGTCCGGATATCCTGACTCTCGGCAAGGCGCTGACCGGCGGCACCATGACCCTGGCCGCAACCCTGTGCACCGACCGGGTGGCCGAGGGTATCTGCCGCGGCGAGGCCGGTGTCTTTATGCACGGCCCGACCTTTATGGGCAATCCCCTCGCCTGCGCGGTGTCCAACGCGAGTATCGAGCTGCTGCTCGCCGGCCCCTGGCCGCAGCGCGTCGCCGCCATCGAACGCCAATTGAAAAGCGAGCTGGCTCCGCTGCGAGATTCAGACGCCGTCGCCGATGTGCGCGCCCTCGGCGCCATCGGCGTGGTCGAGATGCGCGAACCGGTGAATATGACGCGGGTACAGGAGGCGCTGATCGCGCGCGGCGTCTGGCTGCGCCCGTTCGGCAAACTGGTCTACGCCATGCCGCCCTATGTGATTTCCGAACAGGACCTGGGCCAGCTGACCAGCGCCATGGTCGAAGTCCTCGGCAATCTCCAATAGCCCCCGTAGGAGCGGCCCATGGCCGCGATCGATATCCGGAAATACTCCGGAGTCCAATCGCGGCCATGGGCCGCTCCTACAAAACAGCAGTTTCCAAATAAGGTTAAACCGTGCAACCGCTGCTCACCGTCACCGACCTCGAATGCCGCTACGGCGACAAGGTCATTCTCGAATCCGTCTCCCTCGCTCTGAACGAGGGCGAGATCGCCTGTCTGCTCGGCCCCAGCGGCTGCGGCAAGACCACGTTGCTGCACGCCATCGCCGGCTTCCAGCCCGTCTTCCGGGGCGCGATTGTCCTGGGCGGGAATCCCATCTCGACACCCGCGGCCATCACGCCGCCGGAAGAGCGCAAAATCGGCGTGGTGTTCCAGGACTACGCCCTCTTCCCGCACCTGAGCCTGGAGCAGAATATCGCCTTCGGCCTCAAGTCCCTGCCGCGCGCAGCGCGGGACAGCCGCGTGCGCGAGCTGCTGCGACTGGTGCGCCTGGAAAACCTCGCCGGCCGCTACCCGCACCAGCTCTCCGGCGGCCAGCAGCAGCGCGTGGCCCTGGCCCGCGCCCTGGCGCCGCGCCCGCGCCTGTTGCTGATGGACGAGCCCTTTTCCAACCTGGACACAGAGCTGCGCCGCAGCCTGGCCGCCGAGGTGCGGCACATTCTGCGCGAGGAGGGCACCGCCGCACTGATCGTCACCCACGACCGCACCGAGGCCTTCGTGGCCGGGGACAAACTGGGCATTTTAAGCGGCGGCCGGCTGCAGCAGTGGGATACACCGGAAAATGTGTACCGCGCGCCGGCCAGCGCGGCGGTAGCGCGCATCGCCGGCGAGGGCAATCTGCTGCCGGGCAAACTGCTCGAGCCCGATCTGGTCGAGACAGAACTGGGGCGGGTGCACCTGGCCTCCGCCATCGAAGCGCCGGGCAAAGCGCTGCAGGTGTTCGTGCGCAGTGAAGATCTGGCGCCAACAGAAGACGCCGATGCGGTTGCGGCCCAGGTGGTGGAGCGAAGTTTTCTCGGCAGCAGTGTGCTGTACAAATTCCGCCTGCCGGGCGGTCGCCTGATAGAGGCGACACTGGACGCGCAATTCCAGTTTGCGCCGGGTGTGGAAGTGCCGTTGCGTATTGGATCACCGGTGGTCTTCGCCGAAGAGGCTGCTGTCTAGCGGTCGCGGCCAACGGCCGCGATCGGCGCTCGAATGAACCCGCTACAACGCCGGCGCCTCCGACTCCAGCAGTTCAACCCGCTCCTCGCCCCTGCGCCGCCCCATGGAGCGGCTCAGCAGAACCACCGGCAGCAGCCCCACCAGCACGATCAACAGCGCCCCCAGCGCCGAGCGCTCCAGCATCTCGTCGGAGGCAAACTGGTAGACATAGGTGGCCAGGGTGTCGAAGCCGAAGGGCCGCAGCAACAGCGTGGCCGGCAGCTCCTTCATACAGTCCACAAACACCACCAGCGCGCCGCTCAAAAGACCCGCGCGCACCAGCGGCAAGTGCACCGCCCACAGGGTCTGCCAGCTGTTGCGCCCCAGGGAGCGGGCCGCGCGGTCCATCGACGGCGTGACCTTGTCCAGACTGGACTCGATCGCGCCGGCGGAAACGGCCAGGAAGCGCACCGTATAGGCGAATACGATTGCGAACACGCTGCCGGAGAGCAGCAGACCGGTGGAAATATCGAAGTGCTCCCGCAACAGCGCGTCCAGCGCATTGTCGAAGGCCGCCAGCGGAATCAGCACGCCGATGGCCATTACCGCACCCGGCATCGCGTAGCCCAGCTTGGCCAGGCCCACCAGCGATCTGAGCGGTCGCGACGGGTTCAGGCGCTTGCCGTAGGCCAGCAACAGCCCCAGCAGCGCGGTCAACAGCGCCGCGGCGGCGGACAGCAGCAGACTGTTGCGCGCAATCGCGAAGAAGTCGTCCGTCCAGTAGCTGGCGAAGTTGCCCAACGCATAGCCGCCCAACACCAGCAGCGGCACACCGAAGCCTGCCAGCAACAGCAGCGCACAAAACGCGAAGGCCGCGAGCGCGCGCCAACCGCACAGCCTGTAGTAATCCCGGCTCCGGGCTGGCGATTGCACGAAGTGCCGCTGCTGCGCGCGCCCGCGGCGCTCCAGCGCGATCAGCAGCACCACGAACACCAGGGTGCTGCTGGCAATCTGCGCCGCGCCGCCCAGATTACCGCGCGAGAGCCAGGTATCGTAGATGCCGACGCTGAGGGTGCGCACCGCAAAGAAATCCACGGTGCCGAAATCGTTCAGGGTTTCCATCAGCACCAGCGACAACCCCACCGCGATGGCCGGGCGCGCCATCGGCAGTGAAACTCTGAGGAAACTCTGCCAGGGCGTGCAGCCCAGGGCGCGGCTGGCGGCGCGGATGCTGCCGCACTGCTCGATAAAGGCCGCCCGCGCGAGCATATACACGTATGGGTAGAGCACCAGGGACAGCATCGCTATGGCACCGCCCATGCTGCGGATTTCCGGAAACCAGTAGTCCCGCGCGGTCTGCCAGCCAAAGCAGTCGCGCAGGAACATCTGCACGGGCCCCGCGTATTCCAGCAGGTCCGTGTACACATAGGCGATCACATAGGCGGGCACCGCAAACGGCAGCAGCAGCGCCCACTCGAAAAAGCGCCGCCCGGGGAAGCGGCACATGGTCACCAGCCAGGCGCCGCCGACACCCGCCACCAGCGTCAACACCGCGACGCCGAGCGCGAGAATCAAAGTCGCGGAAATATAGCGGAAGAGCACCGTATCCAGCAGGTGCGGCCAGATATTCTCCTCGGGAAAGAGCGCCAGCCAGAAAATCGACAGCACCGGCAGCGCCACCAGCAGCGCGATTGCCGCCACCAGCAGTATCCAGCGCTGACCGGACCCGTTGAGCCGGGAAGTTACAGAGGCAGGGAGCATAAAATCGAAAAACGCGGCCCCCGCCTCCCGGCGTGGGCCGCGCCGCAGCAATTGTTCGGATTGCGCGATTTTAGAAATCGAAGCCCACCTCGTCCACCAGCCGCGAGGCGGCGGGCACATGGGCGCCGATTTCCGTCAGGCTCAGATCGTCCTCCTTGAACTCACCCATATACTCCTCAATCAGCTCGGAGCGCTTGGTGCCCGGGCGCACCGGGAACTCGAAGTTTTTCTCCGCGTAGAGGTACTGGGCCTCGGCGCCGCTCAGGAACTCCAGCAGTTTGACCGCGTTGTCGCGGTTGGGGGCGTGCTTGGTGACCACCGCGCCGGAGACAAACATATGAGTGCCGCGATCCTGCTGGTTGGGGAACACCAGATTGACTGACTTGGCCCACTCAATCTGCTCAGGCTCCTCGGTGTTGGTGATCATCTTGCCGAAGTAGTAGCTGTTGCCGAGGGACAGATCGCAGACGCCCTCCTTGATCGCCTTCACCTGGGCGCGATCGTTGCCCTGCGGCTTGCGCGCCAGGTTGGCCTTCAGGCCCTCGAGCCACTTTTTGGTTTCCGCCTCGCCGCGGTGGGCGACCATGGATGCGAACAGGGAAAGATTGTAGGGGTGCTTGCCGCTGCGGGTACAGATGCGGCCCTTCCACTTCGGATCCGCCAGTTCCTCGTAGCTGGTGATCTCTCCGGGCTCAACCCGGTCCTTGGACGCGTAGATCAGCCGCGCGCGGGTGGTGAGGCCGAACCAGTTGCCTTTTTCGTCGCGGAACTGCGCGGGGATATTCTTTTCCAGCACCTCGCTCTGCACCGGCTGCGTCAGCCCCTTGGCCAGCAGATCCATCAGGCTGCGGGTGTCGGAAGTCAGCACCAGGTCCGCCGGGCTGTTGCGGCCTTCCCGCTGCAGCCGCTCGTTCAGACCGCTCTTGGCGTAGACCACTTTGGTCTCGATGCCGGTCTCCTCGGTGAACTTGTCCAGCACCGGCTGGATCAGAAATGGCTGGCGGTAGGAGTAGATATTGACCTGCTCGGCGGCGGCGGCCAGCGCCGTTAACAGGCCGGCAACTGCTATTGTGCTGCGAAGAAGTGTGCGCATGAACATCGGAGATCCATAACCGTTCAGTTACTTTGAGAAGCATTCTCATTTGTGGGGACGGCAAAGTCAACCGCAACTGCACCGATCTCCGCCGCGGCAGAGTCGTCTAAATCCACCTATGCTTAGGGCACAAACGCCATCCGAGGAGAACCCATGCACAACTACTACCTGCCCCTGCTGATACTGATACTCGCCCTGGCCGGCTGCGGCCGCCAGAGCGACACCCACGACCCATCCGACGCCGAGCCCCCGGCGCCCGGCGAAACCGCCACCGAGGCGATGGAGGAGCCCATTGCCCCACCGCCCCCGGAAGAAAGCACCGACGTCCAGACCAGCCCGCCGCCGAACGGCACCAGCGCCGAAGCGCCCATCTGCACGCCCGAGTGGTTTGCCTGGGTGCACGAACAGATACGCACCCGCCACGACGGCGACCTGGCCGAACTCTACCCCGCCGGCCTCCCCGAGGTGGGTAGCGCTGAGTGGTTCCTGGCCGTGGACAAACTCACCGGCGGCGACGGCGCGCACGGCCCGGACGGCGGCAGTACCGAGTGGTGCAACATGGTGCAACAGCGCCTCGCCACTCCGGACCAGTAACGCGAGGAGAAAGCATGCAATCGCTCAAGACACTGTTGCTGGCCGCCGTTGCGGCCTTGTCTGTGCAGCCGGTCCTGGCCGATGAGAAGCCGCCGCCCGGCGCCATGGCGCTGTCGATGGTTCTGACCAAACTGGAGCAACAGGGCTACACCCCGATCATCGATGTGGCCCTGGACAACGGGCGCTGGAAAGTGGAGGCCTACAAGGAGTCGGAGAAACGGGAACTGCAAGTGGATCCCAACTCCGGCGAGATCCTCTCCGACGAAGCGGACGACGACTGAACGCTCCCCTCTCCCGCACCTGCCGGGTGGATGGTCCCCGTCCACCCGGCAAATCGACCGCACGCACAGTCGACTCCGGTGGCGTACAATGGCCGCTGGAATCACTCGGAGTTGAATAGATGCTGCCCATGGTTCGCGCCAGCGCGCTGTCGGGGTACACGCGGCTGTTGCGCCACTACGGTGTCGACCCCCAGGCGCTGTTCGCGCGCCTGTCGCTGCCTGCCAGTTTCCTGGACAGGCCGGACCTGATGATCCCGCTCCAAACCAAGATCGAGCTGCTGGAATTGGGCGCGGAGCTCAGCGACTGCCCCCATTTCGGCCTGGAGCTGGCGCAACAGCAGAACATCTCCATGCTCGGCGCCCTGGGCCTGCTGATACAGCAGAGCCCGACACTGCGCAGCGCCCTCGACACCATCGCCACCTCCATCGGCCAAGCGGTGCAGGGGCTGGATGTGTGGCTGGAGGAGCGCGGTGGCCTGGCCTATCTGCGCTCCACTTACCGCCTCGAGGGGGAGGCCGCCCTGTCGCGCCAGCACAATGACAACACCCTCGCCGGCGCCTACAACATTCTCAATTTCCTGCTCAACGAAAACATTCCTCTGCGCGCCGTCTATCTGTGCGGGCCGGAACCTGTCTCCCTGGAGCCCTACAACCGGCTGCTGCACGCGCCCACGGTGTTCGGCAGCGACTACAACGGCCTGGTATTCGAAAGCAGTTACCTGGAGCGGCCGGTGGTGGGCGCCAACCCGGAGATGCGCGGGCTGATCGAGCACTTCCTGAGGAAAAAACAGCTCGACGAGTTCCGCGAGCGGCTGCTGTGGATCATCACCAACCGGCTGCCCCTGGGCCCGGTGACCCTGGAGGCAGTGGCGGCGGAAATCAACATGGCCCCGCGCACACTGCAGGCGAAACTGAGCCGGCGCGGCACCAGCTTCCAGCAGCTGCTCGACCGGGCGCGGGTGGAACAGGTGTGCACCTATATGCTCGACGGCGACCTGAGCCTGACGGAAATCGCCGACCTGGTGGGCTACAGCCAGCTGAGCGCGCTGACCCGCAGCTTCAAACGCATCATGGGCGCCAGCCCCGCCGCCTGGCGGCGACAGCTGCTCGAACCATCTGCGCCATCTGTCAAATAGCCGACACCATCGGTCAAATGCCCCCGGCGGACTTGGGGTAAGCTCACCCGATAGCGACAAATCCAATCGGTGATGCGATGACCACTCAGACACTGACCCACAGCGACGTCGACCAGGCCCTGCTGCAGAACCTGCTCGACAAACAGCGCGCGGCCTACCTGGCCGACCCGGTCCCCGACTACCGCCAGCGGGTGGCAGACCTGAAGACCCTGGCGCGTATGCTGCGCGAGCATCAGGAAGCGATGGTGCAGGCGATCAGCGACGACTACGGCAACCGCTCCCGCAACGAGACACTGTTCTGCGAGTTCTACCCGGTACTCGACGGCATCAAGGACACGCTGAAAAAACTCAAGAAGTGGATGAAGCCCCGGCGCCGCCATATCGACTTCACCGCCTTCCCCACCTCCTCCAACCGCGTGATACCACAGCCTCTCGGCGTGGTGGGCGTGATAGTACCGTGGAACTTCCCGATCAACCTGGTCTTCGCCCCGCTGACCGGTATCTTCGCCGCCGGCAACCGCGCCATGGTGAAGATGTCGGCCAACTCCAGCCACCTGGCGGAATTACTGCAGCGTATCAGCGGCGACTACTTCCCCGAGGACAAGCTCGCGTTCGTCGCCGACAGCGGCGGCATAGGCCCGATATTTTCCTCCATGAAGTTCGACCACCTGCTCTTCACCGGCTCCACCGCCACCGGCCGCGCGGTGATGCGCTCCGCCGCCGACAACCTGACGCCGGTCACTCTGGAACTCGGCGGCAAGTCGCCGGCCATAGTCGCGCCGGACTTCCCGATAGACACCGCAGCCGAACGCATCATCTTCTGGAAGCTGATGAACGCGGGCCAGATCTGCACCACCGTGGACTATGTCTTCCTGCCGGAAGATAAAGTGGACACTTTCGCCGAAAAGGCCAGGCAGCTGGTGCAAAAGCGCTACCCGGATCTGCAGAGCGCCGATTACACCTCGGTGATCGACGACACCTCCTACCAGCGCCTCTGGGCGACCCTCGACGACGCCGTCGCCAAGGGCGCCACCGCGATAGACCTGTCCGGCGGACAGGGCAGCCGCGACGACAGGCTGCGCAAGTTTCCGCCGCACCTGCTGCTAAATGTCAGCGAGGATATGCAGGTCATGCAGCGGGAGATATTCGGCCCACTGCTACCGGTAAAAACCTATACCGACAGGGAGGAAGTCGCGAAATACGTGACCGGCCGCGACCGCCCGCTGGCCATCTACCCGTTTACCAACGACAGATCGCTGCAGGACTTCTATATCGAGCGCGTGATTTCCGGCGGCGTCTCGGTCAATAACTGCGTGCTCCACGTGGGCCAACACGATATTCCCTTCGGCGGTGTCGGCGAGAGCGGCATGGGCCACTACCACGGCTACGAGGGCTTCCTGACCTTCTCCAAGTTGCGCCCGGTTTTCCAGCAGGGGCCGCTGGATCCGCTCAAACTACTGATGCCGCCCTACGGCAAAACCGCCAACAAGATCATGGAGCTCATGCTGCGCATGACCCGCTGACGCGCCTCACCCTCCAAAGCCAAACGCAATCTGTAGGAGCCTGCTTGCAGGCGAATGGACCGGCACCCGGCAACCGTTCGCCTGCAAGTAGCCCCCAGCGCTTCACCGGATAGGGCCAAATCGGCGGGGTTGCCGGTTTGAGCGCCCGCAAAGCGGGTGGGCGTCAGGGATGGCGCGGGGCAGCGGTGCGCCTATCAATAAATTGGGAACCCGTCTCTCCTCACATTACCAATAGATATTCCGGGTAGTGAGGAGTTGTCCATGAGTTTCTTCGCCACCGTACTGCTGGTAAACGCATTGACCTTTCCGATACCGCCGGGCATCGACCCCAACACCCCGGCCCCCATCTACGACAGCCCCGACCTCTACGGCGATGAGCCCTCGGAAATCGCGCTGGACTATTCGACCATCCGCAGCAAACTGCACGGTCTCGGCTTCAGGCCGATTACCGATGTGAAATTCGTCGGCGGGCGCTGGAAGATCAAGGCCAGATACGGCGGCCAAACGCGGGCACTGGAGGTGGATCCGGACAGCGGACTGATTATTTCCGACCGACCGGACCACCGCTAGGGCCGGATTTTGCACTACTCGCCTGATGCCCCAGCATTTTATGCTGTATGGCCACGCGGTATCTGAATGCCGCTGAAGGTGGTCTTAAAATATTCAGATTGATCAATCTACAATCTGGTGATTTTTATCCGGACGCAATTTCCCCTTACCCCATTATTTTCATGTGCCGGGATCAGCACACCGAAACTCTATGTTGGGACCAGTCGGGCCGCCAGTCGGCAGAAGATTTCTCTGTCCGGCAGCGAAGATGACAAGCAGAAGCGCAGGCGACGTGTGTTCTTGATGACCACGGCGGCAACCTTTATCAGGCGGTTGCGCACTGTCGAGACTGAGGCCTTGGCCAGCCTGGTATTCTGCAGGTGGCTCCTCAAGTGCTCGAACAGCACCCACGCCAGTGCCGAGAGCAGCAGGCGCCACTGATTTGGCCACCAGCGGTGGCAGGAGGTGCGATCGGCAAAGAGATCCATTTGCTGATCCTTGATCCGGTTCTCCATGTCGCCACGGGCACAATAGACTTCCCGGTAGAGCGTTTCCGCATCCTCGTCTTCCAGGTTCATGGTGATGAAGCGAGGATTCGGTCCGCCACGGGTATATTCGGCTTTGCCGATCACGCGCCGCTTGTGCTTCCAGGAGCCGGCAGCATACTGGAAGCTCCGGAACAGGCTGAGCTTGAAGCCGCCGCAGCTGTCGTAGTAGCCGTGGAAGAAGCGCTGCTCCTGCTCGCCGTGTACCGAGATATCAGTAGCATCGAAGTCCAGGATCAGGCGCTTGGGTGGCTTCTTGTTGTGGCGAGCCACGAACTGGTCGAAGAGCACCTTGTGCAGGCCTACGACAACAGAACGGTTCTGCTGCTGTTCAAAGCGACACAGGGTGGCAGTACTGGCGAGCGCTCCCCGGTGCTGACAGCCGGTCTGGAGCGCGCTATCGAAGCGCAGTTGGTCGTGATCATTCAGATCCGCGAAGCCGGCGCCAATAGCCTCTGCCGTACCAGCTGTTCCGTGCTGTGCTCGATACGCTTTGGATCGCGCGGGTCATGGACAGCCCTGGCCACCAACTGAGACAGTTTCAGGTGCCGATCACACTCGCTCAAGAGCAATAGGCCAGAGTTGGAGGTCAAGTCACCGCCAGTGAAATCTGCGGTGATTTTACGGCGAGAAAGGGATGAAAAGCTGAGTTCAGGCTGGTAGCATTCTGTCACGGCGGAATTTCTTATCGGACTGCCTTGAACACCAGCGATGATAAGACTTTCCGCCGTTCTTGTATCTGACGTGGTGCAAAATCCGGGTTAGTGTGGCTGGCTGGCACCACCCCACTTACATCTCGATGATTTTAAGGAGCGTTGCCCTTGCCACAGTTCTATTACCTTCCTTTATTCTCCACGTAAGTCCTGGCTTCAATTTTTCATCAAGCTCTGGATAGGAGATGAAGGTTATTATCACCTCCGCAGAGTCTCCTGGCTCTAACTTCTGTAGGCATTTTGGAAAAGTTACTTGCCCTATAAACATCCAATCTTCCTGCATCCATGAAAACTGATGATCTGGTCTATAGTAACCGGCGCTGCAATCAATTGGAGTTCTTCTTCCATCATCTTTGCTCCATGGAAGCAACTCCATAAACGCTGTAACCGTTGTGCTCTTTGCTTGATCTCTATCCATGGCTGGTCTCAAACACTAACGCCAGAATCAGCGACATTTCAGGAGTGGAGCAAAATGCGTTAAAATCGCGTAGCGATGCATTTTGTGGAACGGATAAAATGTGGGGCAGCCTCTTTTTATGCGCACAGACTTTGCATGTGTTTCTAAAACCCAAAATACAATCGCTGAATATATTTTTCAGCCAATCATGCTTTTGTTTATCATAAAATACAAGTATAGATTAGTTCGGTTGATAGTTTGCTTCCGGCCATAATTCGTTAATTTCGTCTGCTTGTTGCTGCGCGCTAAAACGCTCCCAGACGATACCATTAACGTCGGTGTCTTGGCTAAATTCTTGCGCAGCTGGATCTTCCCAACCTAGATGCCTTAACTCACCAGGAGTGCAATTAGCGTCTTGGCGAATCGAAACATTAAGAAACTCAGTGCGCCAAAGTGCGTATTCGCCCAAAATATATGAGCATGGTTCAACGCCAAGCCGGGCTGTGTAATCCGATACAGCTTCTTCTATTTTATTGGTAGAAATTGCAATGTGCAGCTTCTTCATTATTACTCCTTTTGAGCTTCTTGCGTAGTTGGATCTGAAATTTTTGCAGCGCATAACGAGCCTGTAGAAAAACGAATTTCGAAATAATCGTTTTATGGCTCTCATTTTTCTTCGGTTGAGTGAGCGCTATTTAACCATGATTGTTTTACATAATCACCCATTTCGCGTAGACCGCAGCCATTTCACGTTGGCGAGTGTGGATAACCCCGTGAATTAGTGAATCGCCCCATATCGCATCAATTTCTCGATGTTATGCACTAAACAGAACATCCGCCATTGCCCCTG
>NZ_JBSWWT010000029.1:0-28646 GCF_056160225.1 Microbulbifer sp. ABF4_143 | reverse complement strand
TGACTACCCGGCAGAGCACTGGGTGCACTTGCGCACCACCAACCCGATCGAGTCGACCTTCGCCACGGTGCGGTTGAGGACGAAGAAGAGCCGCAGCTGTGGATCGCGAGATACCACACTCGCCATGGTCTTCAAGCTGCTGCAATCCGCTGAGAAACGCTGGAAGAAAATCAAAGGATTTAAACAGCTGGAACTGGTGGTCAACAACGTCCAGTTCCGGGATGGAGAGGCAATAACCGATCAATCAGACGGGGTAGCCGCCTGATGCATACACCAGATTTGACAATAACTCCGCCGCGTAACGTACGTGCTATCACATCTCTTGTTAGTCACAGTCTGTGACTTCGATCTCATTTTATTTGGCACAAGTTATATCACGAATAAAAGGAATGCTGGGAGCTCCTGTAATGGGGTGTAACAATGTATGTGAGTATTTACACACAGTTTGCAGTTTGGAAAATATTGGAGTGAGCTTATTGTTGTAGTTTACTCTGCTTCGTCTCTATTCCTCCTTGGTCACCACACCTGCTATCTTCCCACCCAGAACAACGTACAGGACCCCCCCCATGCTCAGGAACCTCACGGCCTCCGTGGCCCTACTGGCCGCAGCGGCCATCCCGGCCCTCGGCCTGATCGGCTGCGACCGCTCCCAGCCCGAATCAAAACCAAAGTCGGAACAATCGTCTCAATTCGCCATCGACTACCAGCAATTCCAGCTGGATAACGGCCTCAAGGTCCTCTTCCATATCGACCGCTCCGACCCGGTAGTGGCGGTGTCGCTGACGGCCCATGTGGGGTCGGCGCGGGAGAAGGCGGGGCGCACTGGCTTTGCGCACCTGTTCGAGCACCTGCTGTTCCTGGAGTCCGAGAACCTGGGTAAGGGCGGGCTGGATGCGATGAGTGCGCGTATCGGCGGTTCCGGAGCCAATGGTTCCACCTCCCGCGATGTCACCAACTACTACCAGACGGTGCCCAAGGATGCGCTGGAGAAGATGCTCTGGGCCGAGGCGGACAAGCTGGGCTGGTTTATCAATACGGTGACCGAGCCGGTGCTGGCGAAGGAAAAGCAGGTGGTGAAGAACGAGAAGCGCCAGAGCGTCGACAACCGCCCCTACGGCCACACCCAGTATGTGATCGACCGCAATCTTTACCCCCAGGGGCACCCCTACAGCTGGCAGGTGATCGGCTCGCTGGAGGATCTGCAGAACGCGACCCTGGCGGACGTAAAGGAGTTCTTCCGCCGCTGGTATGTGCCCAACAACGTGACCCTGGTGGTGGCCGGGGATTTCGATCCCGAGCAGGCCAGAGCCTGGGTGCACAAGTACTTCGACGAGGTGCCGGCGGGCGAGGCCATAGTGCGCGCGCCCAAGCAGCCGGCGGTGCTGAAGGAATCCGTGCGCCGCTACCACGAGGACAACTTCGCCCGCGAGCCGGCGCTGACCCTGGCCTGGCCGGCGGTGGAGCGTTTTCACCCGGACAGCTATCCGCTGGCGGTGCTGCTGGAATACCTGTCCGACGGCAAGCGCGCGCCGCTGTACCGGGTGCTGGTGGAAGACCAGCAGCTCACCGCGGGCGTATCCATGGGCAGCTACGATTCCGAACTGGCCGGGCAGGTGCAGCTGCAGGTGCGCGCGTTCGAGGGCCGCGATCTTGACCAAGTGTACGAGGGCATCCAGCAGGCCTTCGCGCTGTTCGAGCGGGAGGGCATCGCGGAAGAAGACCTGAAACGCATCAAGGCCGGCCAGGAGATCGCCTTCTACAACGGCCTGTCCAGCGTGCTCGGCAAGGGCTTCCAGCTGGCCCAGTACCAGGTGTACCGGGGCGACGCCGGCTATGTGAGCGAGGATATCCAGCGCCTGCTGGCGGTGACCGCCGAGGATGTCGAGCGGGTGTACCGCAAGTACCTGCAGGGCAAGCCGTTCGTAGCGGCGAGCTTCGTACCCAAGGGCGGCGTCGAGCTGGCGCTGGCGGATTCCGACAGGGCGCAGGTGGTGGAGGAGCAGATCGTCAGCGGCGCCGAGGCGCCGTTCGATGCGTCCGCGAAAGCCGAGTACGAGCGCACCCCGTCCAGTTTCGATCGCACCAAAGAGCCGCCCTACGGCGAGCCGGCGCAGACCGCGGTGCCGCAGGTGTGGCAGGCGGCGCTGGCCAACGGCCTGCAGGTGTCCGGTATCGAGAGCAGCGAAGTGCCGACGGTGAACTTCAGCCTGGTGATCGATGGCGGCCAGCTGCACGAATCCCTCGACAAGACCGGCGTCGCCAACCTGACCGCGATGCTGATGCAGCGCGGTACCGCCAAGCGCACGCCGGAAGAGCTGGAAACCGCGATCCAGACCCTGGGTGCCGATATCCAAGTGTCCGCCGGCAAAGAGAGCTTCCGCTTCGACGTCACCACCCTGGCGCGCAACTTCGAGCCGGTATTCGCGCTGCTGGAGGAAATGCTGCTGGAACCGCGCTGGGATGCGGGCGAACTGGTGCTGGCGAAGAAGAGTGTCGCCAGCCAGCTGAAACGCGCGGCGGCCGAACCCAATGCCATCGCCAGCAACACCTTCGCGCGCCTGCTGCATGGCGAACACAGCATTCGCGGCTACAGCCTGCTCGGCACAGAGGGTTCCGTGGCCGCCATTACGATGGACGATCTCAAGGCCTTCCACCGCGACTATCTGTCGCCGTCGGTCGCCCGCGTCCATGTGGTGGGCGATATCCGCCGCGAGGAATTTCTCAGGGCGGTGCGTTCGCTGGAGAAACGCTGGCCGGCGCGCGCGGTAGATATCCCCGCGCCCGAATCCGCGGCGGCCGCGCCGGGGATCTACTTCGTCGATGTGCCCGGGGCCAAGCAGTCGGTACTGCGCATCGGCCGTCCGGCGATGTCGGCGCTGTCCGACGACTATTATCCGGCGGTATTCAGCAACTACATTCTCGGCGGCGGCGGTTTTGCCTCGCGCCTCACCCAGCAGCTGCGCGAGGGCAAGGGCTATACCTATGGTATCCGCTCCGGTATTTCCGCCGGCAAAACCGAGGGCGAATTTGTGATCGGCACCGGCGTGCGCGCCAATGTCACCGCGGAGTCGGTGCGGCTGATTCACGGCATACTCAGAGATTACGCCTCCACCTATACGGAAAAAGACCTGCAGACCTCGCGCTCCTATCTGATCCGCAGTAACGCCCGTGCCTTCGAAACCGCTCGTGCCAAGCTCGGCCTGCTGGAAAACATAAGCCGCTACGGCTGGCCCGCTGACTATGTGCGCAGCCGCGAGGCCATCAGCGAGGCCATGACGGTGGAGCAGGTGCAGAAGATTGCCCGCACCTATATGCAGCCGGATTCGATGATCTGGGTGGTGGTCGGAGACCGCGCGACCCAGTTCGGCCGGCTGCAGGAACTGGGCCTGGGTGAACTGACGTTGCTGGATGGCGAAAAGCTGACGCGCTTGGCTGAGCTGTCGTCAGCGGACTGAACGCGCTATTGACGCCGCCTGCACTTGTGCCGGTCGCCGGGGCGCCGGCACGGGGGCTAGGGAACCTCTGAATAATTCCGCAATGCCTCTGCAAGCCAGAGGTATCGCGGAATTATTCAGAGGCTCCCTAGGCGACCACGCCCTGGGTGTACAGCTGCTCTATTTCCTCGGCCGCATAGCCCAGGGACTGCAATACCTCCCGCGATTGCGCACCCAGCGGCGCACCGGCGGTGTGTCGCCCCGGTTTGTAGCCGCTGAACATCAGCGGCGAATTGATCTGCTCGAGGGCGTCGCCGTCCGGCAATCTCGCCTCGCACAGCATCTGCCGTTCCCGCAGCAGCTGGCTGTCGGCGGCCTCGCCGAAATTCAGTACCGGCTCCACGCAGGCATCGCAGCCGGCAAACAGCCGCGCCCAGTCGTCCAGATCGCGCGCGGCGATGGCGGTGGCGATATCCCGCTTCAGCGCGCTCTGCTGATCCGCCTGCAATACTCTCTCCAGCCACTCGGGGTGGCCGATTGCGGTGAAGAACTGCCGGGCGAACTGCGGTTCCAGGCTGCCGACGGCCAGGTAGCGGCCGTCTGCGGTGCGGTAGTAGTCGTAGTAGCTGCCGCCGTTCAGCAGTTCCCCTTCCGGCTCCGGGTCGCCGGCGCCGGCCAGCGCGTTGGCGCCGCCGATCGCGTTCAGGGCGAAGGCGCAGTCGGTCATACTGATATCGATATGGCTGCCCTCGCCGGTCTGCTGGCGCCGGTAGGCGGCGGCGAGAATACCCATCACCGCGTGGTGTGCGCCGCCGGCGATATCGGCCACCTGGGTGCCGCTGAGGGCGGGACCGGAAGCGGCGCGACCGGAGTAGCTGGCGAGGCCGGACAGGGCCAGGTAGTTGATATCGTGGCCGGCGCGGTCCTTCAGCGGACCCGTCTGGCCGTAGCCGGTGATGGAGCAGTAGATAAGATCGGGGCGGGCCGCGCGCAGGGATTCGTAGCCGAGGTCGAGCCTGTCCATGACGCCGGGGCGGAACTGCTCCACGACTATGTCGTATTCGACCAGCAGGCGCCGCACTATTTCTCCGGCCTTCGGGTCTTTCAGATTCAGCGCCAGGGATTTCTTGTTGCGGTTGATGGTCGCGTGGGCGGCGGAGACGGCTCTGTCCTCGCCCACCATCGGCGGCAGGCCGCGCAGCATATCCGGGCGCGTGGGGGACTCTATGCGCAGCACTTCGGCGCCCATGTCGGCCAGCAGCATGGTGGCGTAGGGGCCGGGGAGCAGGGTGGTGAAGTCGAGAATTTTCAGGTCCTTCAACGGGCCTTGGATATGATTCATTGGGCGGTTTTTCTTGTTGTGTATTTACCGTCGCCGTTCCGGCCTGCGCCGGAATGACGATGCGGCCTTGTAGGAGCCTGCTTGCAGGCGGAAATTTGGCGACTTCGATCTACCATTTTATCGCCTGCAAGCCAGAGGCATCGCGGAATTATTCAGAGGTTCCCTAGAAGCTGTTTCATAACTACTACACGGGCGCCTGGCGGCGTCCGGCGGTGCTCGGCATCCTCATGTACTACTTGTACACTGCGGTGCCTCCGCTCCGGCGGCCACCACCAGTCACCCGCTCGCTACGTTATGAAACAGCCTCTAGTTGATCTCGGGCTCAGTCTTTCAGCAGATCCCGGGAGATGATCAGCTTCATGATCTCGTTGGTGCCGGCATAGATGCGCTGCACCCGCGCGTCGGCCCAGGCGCGGGCGATCGGGTATTCCCACATATAGCCGAAGCCGCCGTGCAGCTGCACGCATTCGTCCAGCAGCTTGCACTGGAAGTCGGTGCTCAGCAGCTTGGCCTTGGCGGCGGTGGCGACGTCGAGTTTTTTCTCGTAGTGCAGTTCCAGGCAGCGGTCGATAAAGACGCGCATCGCGGTCAGTTCGCTGGCCAGTTCCGCCAGTTTGAACTGGGTGTTCTGGAAGGCGGCAATGGGTTTGCCGAAGGCCTTGCGCTCGCGCACATAGTCCACTGTCCAGCCGAGCGCCGCCTCGGCGTTGGCGATGGCGCCTATGGCGACGCCGAGGCGCTCCTGGGGCAGCTCCTGCATCAGGTAGATAAAGCCCTGACCCTCGGCGCCGAGCAGGTTTTCCGCCGGCACCCTGACGTCATCGAAGAAGAGCTCCGAGGTGTCCTGGGCCTTCATGCCGATCTTTTCCAGATTCGTGCCCCGCTTGAATCCGGGGCTGTCCGCCTCCACCAGCAGCAGGCTGACGCCGGCGGCGCCCTCGTCGGGGTTGGTCTTGGCCACGACAATGACCAGGTCGGCGTGCTGGCCGTTGGTGATAAAGGTCTTGGAGCCGTTCAGCAGATAGTGGTCGCCTTTCTTGATCGCGCTGGTGCGCACGCCCTGCAGGTCGGAGCCGGCGCCGGGTTCGGTCATCGCGATCGCGGTGACTATCTCGCCGCTGATGCACTTGGGCAGGTATTTCCGTTTCTGCTCCTCTGTGCCGTAGTGGACGATATAGGGCACGGCGATATCCGAGTGCAGTCCCCAGCCGATACCGGTGAGGCCCGCGCGGGAGATCTCTTCGTCGATCACGGCGTTGTAGCCGAAGTCCAGGCCCAGGCCGCCGTACTCCTCCGGCACCTGCGGGCATAGGAAGCCCATCTCGCCGGCCTTGTTCCACAGGGCGCGATCCACCTGCCCGTCTTTTTCCCACTGCGCGTGATAGGGGACCGCCTCCTTCTCGAGGAATTTGCGCACAGTGTCGCGGAACTGTTCGTGCTCTTCGTTGAATACCGTTCTCGGGATCATGGTTTTCTCCAGGGTTATTCTTTTATTGACCCGGCAACCGAATAGGTTAACGGGTTAATGCGGCACAGGGACGTGCTGCCGCCGGCCATCGACCGGCGCGAGCCCGCGAAATACCAGCAGATTCGCGTATCTGCGCCAGTATTTCGCGGGCGACAATAAAATATATGAGGATTCATATATTTTATTGCCAGGTTAATAGTGTAGAGCGGCTAATCGTCGGTCAGGGTTCTATTGGATTCCGCCATCTGAACCAGCGTTGCCGGCGGATGAAAGCGTTCGCCGTAGGCTTCCGCCAGCTGCCGCGCGCGCCGCTCGAACTGCGCCGGGCCGTACTGGTTGATGTACTGCAGGGCGCCGCCGGTCCAGGGCGGAAAACCGATACCGAAGATGGAGCCGACATTGGCGTCGCGCACGCTGCGCAGCACCTGTTCCTCGTAGCAGCGCAGTGTCTCGATCGCCATCACAAACAGCAGCCGCTCCTTTATATCCTCGAGGGGCGGCTGTTCGCCGGCGGGGAAGGCCTTCGCCAGCCCGGGCCACAGGTGCTTCCTGGCGCCTTCCGGGTAGCTGTAGAAACCGCCGCCGGCGGCCTTGCCGGCGCGGCCCAGTTCCAGCATCTGGTCGATGACCTTGTGCGCCGGGTGCGACGGTGCCTGTTTGCCTTCGCGCTGCAGGTCGGCGATGGTCTGTTGGCGTATCCGCTCCATCAGCGTCAGCGACACCTCGTCGCTGACCGCCAGCGGCCCGACCGGGAAGCCGGCCAGCGGGGCGGCATTCTCGATCGTGGCCGGGTTGACGCCCTCGCCGAGCATCGCAATGCCCTCGTTGGTGAAGCAGCCGAATACCCGCGAGGTGAAAAAACCGCGGCTGTCGTTGACGACGATCGGCGTCTTGCCGATCTGCAGCACGAAGGCGAAGGCGCGCGCGAGGGTGTGCTCGTCGGTTTTCTCGCCGCAGATGATCTCCACCAGCGGCATTTTTTCCGCCGGCGAGAAGAAGTGCAGGCCGATAAAGTTCTGCGGTCGCGCCGCGGCTTCGGCCAGGCCGGTGATCGGCAGCGTCGATGTGTTGGAGGCGAAGACGGCGTCGGCGCCGATTTGCGCCTCGGCCTCGGCGGTGACCCTGGCCTTCAGTTCCCGGTCCTCGAAGACTGCT
Organism: Microbulbifer sp. ABF4_143; assembly: GCF_056160225.1. Taxonomy (NCBI): domain Bacteria; kingdom Pseudomonadati; phylum Pseudomonadota; class Gammaproteobacteria; order Cellvibrionales; family Microbulbiferaceae; genus Microbulbifer; species Microbulbifer sp. ABF4_143. Next base: position 21,247 of record NZ_JBSWWT010000029.1, on the reverse strand, counting down.
TCGATAACGAGTTCGCAGCCCTGCAGGTCGGCGGCGCTGTCCGTGGGGCGGATGCGTGCGAGCAGCGCCCGCATGCTTTCTTCGTCGATACGCCCGCGCTCCAGGCGTTTTTGCAGGGATTTTTCCGCGTAGCCTCTGCCCTTCTCGGCGGCTTCCAGCGACACGTCCTTCAGCACCACCTCTATGCCTTTGCCCGCGCAGGCGTAGGCGATGCCGGCGCCCATCATGCCGGCGCCGAGAATGCCGATCTTTTTGATCGGCGCGCTTTCGATATCCCGCGCCGCCTTGCGCACCGGCTCCGGCAGCGAGGCGCCGGCCTTGATCGCATTCAGGCCGAACCAGAAGGTACCGATCATATTCTTCGCCACCTGACCGCAGGTCAGTTCGACAAAGTAGCGCGACTCGATACGGGTGGCGGTGTCGAAGTCCACCTGGGCGCCCTCGATCACTGCGGACAGTATCGCCTCGGGTGCCGGCAGGCAGCCCTTGGTTTTCTGCCGCAGCATCGCCGGCGCGACGATCAGCAGCTGGGCATTCTTGGGGCTCTTCGCATCGCCGCCGGGCATGCGGTAGCCGGGGTCGTCCCACGGCTGCCGGATTTCGGTATCGGCATTGGCGAGAATAAACGCGCGCGCCTGCTCGAGCAGTTCGTCCGGGTCTTTTGCGGTCTGGTGGATCAGGCCCGCGTCCAGCGCCTGCCGCGCGTTCACCTGCTTGCCCTCGAGCAGATAGGGCAGCGCATTCTGGATGCCGAGCAGGCGCGGCATGCGCACACAGCCACCGCCGCCGGGCAGCAGGCCCAGGGTAACTTCCGGCAGGCCGATCTTCACCGATTGCGCGTCCAGCGCTACGCGGTGGTGGCAGCTGAGCGCAAGCTCCCAGCCGCCGCCGAGGGCGGCGCCGTTGATTGCCGCCACCACCGGTTTGCCCTGGGTCTCGAGCCAGCGCAGATCCGCCTTCAGGGATTCGCAGTAACTGAAGAATTCCTCCGCGTCCTCGCGCTTGGCTCTGTACAGCCAGTTCAGGTCGCCGCCGGCAAAAAAGGTGCTCTTGGCCGAGCGCACGACTATGCCGGCATAGTCGTCCCTGCGCAGCCGCTGCGCCGCCTCGTGCAGCGACTCGGCGAAGTCGCGGTCCATCACATTGGCGGACGCGTTGGGGTTGTCCAGGATCAGGTGGACGATGTTGTCGCTGTCTTTTTCCAGGCGAATGGATTTCATGTTTTGTTTCACGCTCTTGCCCCCTACGCCCTTTCGATAATGGTGGCCACACCCATGCCGCCGCCGACACAGAGGGTGACCAGACCGTAGCGCTGAGCGCGCTCTTCCAGTTCGTCCAGCACGGTGCCGATCAGCATGGCGCCGGTGGCGCCCAGGGGGTGGCCCATGGCGATGGCGCCGCCGTTGACGTTGATCTTCTGCGGGTCTACATCCAGTTCGCGCTGGAAGCGCATCACCACCGCGGCGAAGGCCTCGTTGACTTCAAACAGATCGATATCCCCGGCCGTCAGCCCGGCCGCCTTCAGTGCCTTGCGCGCGGCCGGCGCCGGGCCCGTCAGCATGATGGTGGGATCTGTGCCGACCACGGCGGCGGAGACGATGCGCGCGCGCGGCGTGAGACCCAGGTCGCGCCCGGCCTGTTCGCTGCCGATCAGCAGCGCGGCGGCGCCGTCGACGATACCGGAGGAGTTGCCGGCGGTGTGCACATGGTCGATGCGCTCCACCTGCGGGTAGCGGGCGCGGGTGACGCTGTCGAAGCCGAGTTCGCCGAGACCGGCGAAGGAGGGCTTCAGCTGCGCCAGGCCCTCCATCGAGGTGTCCGGGCGCACCAGCTGGTCGCGCTCCAGAATCAGCAGGCCATTCCGGTCGCGCACCGGCACTATGGATTTTGTAAAGGCACCGCGGGTCCAGGCGGCGGTGGCCCGGCGCTGGGATTCCAGCGCGAAGGCGTCCACCGCCTCGCGGCTGAAGCCGCTCAGTGTCGCGATCAGGTCGGCGCCAATGCCCTGCGGCGCGAAGCCGGTATCCATCGCGGTGCGCGGATCCGCGGCCCAGGCGCCGCCGTCGCTGCCCATAGGCACCCGCGACATGGACTCGACGCCGCCGGCCACGACCAGCTGTTCCCAGCCGGAGCGCACCTTGGCCGCGGCCAGGTTGACCGCCTCGGCGCCGGAGGCGCAGAAACGATTCAGCGTCACGCCGCCGATATCCCAGTCCCAGCCGGCCACCAGGGCCGCGGTCTTGGCGATATCGGCGCCCTGGTCGCCGATGGGGGTGACGCAGCCCATGACCACGTCGTCGACTCGCTGTGTATCCAGTTGGGTGCGGCGCTGCAGTTCGCGCAGCAGGTCGGCGAGCAGCGTGACGGGTTTGACTTCGTACAGGGCGCCGCCGGGTTTGCCTTTGCCCCGCGGCGTGCGGATGGCGTCGTAGATATAGGCTTCTGTGGGCACGGTTGAGCCTCTTCTTATTGGTCGTGGTGGAGGCTGCTGCATAGCGCGGCGAGCGGCTGGCTGGCGGCGTTATGAAACAGTTTCTATACCTTAGTTGCACCCGCCGCTGCTGCAATGATGAAAGTCGCCAGGGGCGGTGACTCCGGCGACAGCCTGTGACCATAAAGACAGCTTAGGCTCCCTGGCGGTGGTTATTCGGAATCAAACTAATCCGCTGAATTGGCTGCCATACACTCAGTGGAGACGTTTTGGGAACCACTGAAAAACTACTGCGCGTGCGCCTGGCGGCGCCCGCTCGCTATGTTTTTCAGAGGTCCCATAGATGTAGCGAGCAACGAGGTTTCACTATGGCGGACAATCTTCTGGAGCTGGCGACGCGCCAACTGGGGTCTGCGGGTATAGGCGCGCTGAGCGATGCGCTGGGCCTTCCGGCAGAGAAGGGGGAGTCCGCGGTCAATACCGGGCTTTCTTCCGTGCTCGCGGGCATGCTGCACAAGGGCAGCAGCAAGACCGGTATGGGAAACCTGTTCAATATGGTCACCGGCAGCGGCGACCTGGATTTCGACGCCATCGCCGATGTGTTCAAAGATCCGGAAAAGATGAGCGGCCTGCAGAAAAGCGGCGGCAATATGCTGGAGGGGATTTTCGGCGGCAGGGCCGACCGCATTGGCGAGCTGGTGTCCGTGGCGCTCGGCGCCGGCGACAAAGGCGGCAGCCTGCTGAAGGTGGCGGCGCCGATTGTGGTATCGCTGCTGGGCAGGCTGGTGAAGGGCAGGGGACTGGATGTTTCCAGCCTGGCGTCACTGCTGCTCGCGCAGAAACCCTTTATCCAGGACAAGATTCCCGACGGCCTGCTGAAGGCGCTGGAGGTGCCGAGTTTCGACAAGCTCGGCGCGGCGCTGGTCACCCACGGACACGCGCAGCCACAGGAGCCGCGTCCGCAGGCCCTGCATGCGGAAGAGAAGAAGCGCAGTGGTTTCGGAAAGTGGTTCTGGCCGCTGCTGATCGCGCTGGCCGCGCTCTACGCGCTGAATATGTGCGCGAAGAAGGAAAAAATGGAAGATCGGCCGGGGGAGGTGATCCTGGATGAGGAGTCGGTCCTGATCGAGGAGACCCCGAACGCGGCCGCGAAACCGCCCGGCGACGAGGCCCCGGCGGGCACAGAGGCCGGGACGCAGACGGCGGATTTCGCCGACAGCCTGCGCGAATACCTCGGCAGCGCGGCGCGGGATCCGAACCGGGAGTTCCCGCTGGCGGTCGCGTTCGCCGAGGACAGCGCCGAAGTCACCAGTACCTCGGTGCCGGATGTGGAGGCGCTGGCGAAGATCATGCAGGAAAACCCGGGTCTGACCATTGCCATCGAGGGGCACACGTCCGGCGACGGCGATGAGATAAAAAATCAGGAGCTCTCCCAGGAGCGCGCGGATACGGTGCGCCAGATGCTGGTTGAAAAGGGTATCGATCCCAACCGCGTCACCGCGACCGGCATGGGCTCCGCCAAGCCGGTCGCCGACGACAGCACCGAGGAGGGCAAACAGAAAAACCGCCGCATCAGCGTGCGCGTGGTGACTTTCGAATAGCCAGGTTATTCGCAAACAAAAAATCCCCGCAGCTGCGGGGATTTTTTTGCAACACTCGCGTTCATCCGCTCCTGGCTCAACCGCGGTATTTTTCCCGATAGGCTCCCGGCGCCAGTCCAGTCCATTTCTTGAAGGCGCGGTTGAAGGCGCTGGGTTCCGAGAAGCCGAGGCGCTCGGCGATTTCCGCCACCGCGGTCTCCTGTTTTTTCAGCTGGTACACGGCTATATCCCGGCGCACCGAGTCCTTGATATCCTGCCAGCTGTTGCCCTCTTCCTTCAGGCGCCGGCGCAGTGTCTGCGGCGAGGTGTAGAGACGCGCGGCGACGTCGTCGAGCGACAGGTTCTCTATGCCGTTCTGGCCGGCGAGCATACGGCGGATACGGCCGGTGAAGCTGTTGTCGGACTTGTACTGGGCCAGCAGGCACTCGGGGGCGCGGGTCAGGAATTCCGCCAGTTGCCGCTCGTCGCGCACCAGCGGCATCTGCAGGTAGCGGGTGTTGAACACCAGGCAGGTCTCGCGCTGGTGGAAGTAGTGCCGGCAGGGGAACATATCGCTGTAGTCTTCGTTGTAATCCGGCGGCGGGAAGGCCAGGTGCACCCTTTCCAGCAGTATCGTGCGATCGATCAGCCAGCTGAAAAAGCGCAGCCAGATCACGGCCAGGGACTCGACGAAGATCTGGTTCGGCAGCTGCCTGTGGTTGCCGTGGTGAATCAGCAGTCGCGCCTCCTCGCCGTCCTCGACCAGCTTGATATGCAGGTCGTCGCTGACCATGGATACGAAGCGCCCGGAGCGCAGCAGCGCGCGGCGCAAGTTCGGGCAGCTGATACAGGCGTGGCCCATCATCGCGAAGGTCCCGGGCAGCCAGGGGCGGGCGAGAAAGCCGCCGGACTCGTCGTTCAACAGATCCCACTTGCGGCGCAGCAGGTCGGCCACCTGCTCTCGGCCTATGCGGCTCTCCGGCGCCTCAAGCTGCCGCGGATCTATGCCGCTGTCGCGCAGCAGCTGGTTGCAGTCCAGCCCGGCGGCCCTGGCGCCGGCCAGCAGGGCCCGCACCGCCGCGGCGAGAATGCCCTGGTCGGTTTCACGGAAGTTGGTGTTTCCGCTTTCCAGATTCTCGTGTTCCACTGTCTCAGCCCTCGACTCTAATGTGCTTGCAGCGCCTATCCGCCGATAGGGATCTGGGATTATGCGCAATGCGGACGAGAAAGTCAGGTTTGGTCATTTTGCGGGCGCGCGCCGGCCTGTGGTACAAGGGGGCACTCAGCGAGAACAAGGTGACAGATGACATCGACACTAGAGGCGCAGCTCAACCCCACCATATGCCGGCGTATGCTGATCGCGCACCTGATCGAGCAGCTGCCGAAGCCGAACAACCCCGCGCTGGAGCAGGCCACCGGCTGGCCGCGGCGCACGGTGCAGGACATTATCTCCAAGGGGCTGCCGGGGCACGGCACGCAGGTCGAGTTTGTGCAGCAGGGCGTGCGCAACAACGACGGTTACTACCGGCTGCGCGACTGGGGATCATTCGATCGGGAGTGGGTGCAGAGACACCTGCCGGAGATCTGCCGGGTGTTACAGGTGTCCCTGGACTGAGAATTTCCGCGCGGCTGCGGCGGCCCCTCGCCCGGGGCGCTGCAGCTGTGTGCTTACTGCTGTGACTGCTGCAGCAGCTTGTTGACCCTTTCCACCAGCGCCGGATCCGACTTCAGGCTGGTCGCTATCTGCTGATACTGGTCTTTGGAGAGGCCGGTCTTCTCAATGGCCGCGATCATTTTGCTCTGCGCCTCCCGGTTGATCGCTTCTGCCTCCTCGATATCGGTGGCTGCCTGCACCTTGGGTGCGTACTCGCGGCTGAGCAGGACTATGGCGCGGTAGGCGTCGGCAAACTGCTGCAGTTGCGGTTCGCTGTACGCCACTTTCTGCGCGGTGGCCTGGGCGGTATCCGTCTGCGCCTGGGCAAGAGGCAGGCCTATGAGTAGCGCGAGTGCGGCAAAACAAATGGCGGGTGTTTTCATTGTGCACCTCGAATAGGTCGGGGACGCTTTTGCTTCGGCGAGAGGGCAGCCAGCGTCTTTAGGGCTACAACGTCAGTCTCCCGCCCGGGAATCCGGCCCGGGCAAAAAAATGCGGTGTTGTCAGCACAGGGTAGACGGTTTGCGCGGCGCGTTGCGCTATTTGCCGCCAGCCATACGAATTTTTGTCGGCGCCGGGCGGGCGCTCAGAAAAGGCCGAGGAACTTCCTGCGCCGCTTCAGGGAAGACTCGCAGCCGTTCAACTGGCGCTGGTAGCTCTGCGCGCGCGCGGAGACTTTGCGGGAGACATTTTTCAGCCAGGTTTTGTTTCTAAAAGTGCGCCGGTTAAAGCCACCCTGTCCCTCGTGGTAGGCCAGATAGAGGTGATAGGTATCGTGGGGCTTGATACGGCACTGGCGCGCGCTGGTGTTGTTGTACCAGCCGACGAAGTCGATGGCATCGCCGAAGTCGTCGCGGTCGGCGCCGTAGTTGAAGGTCGAGCGCTGGTAGCTGCGCCAGGTGCTGCCCAGCGCCTGCGGGTAGCCGTAGGCGTCGGACGGGCGCGGGCCGGGAATAAATCCGAGAATCTTGGTGCGCGGCGGGCGCGCGTCGTGCACGAAGCGGGATTCCTGGTGCAATATCGCCATCATCGTGGCCACCGGAGAGCCCCATTTCTCCTCCGCCTCCTTGGCCTCGCGGTACCAGTCCTTCTTCTCGCGGAAGATGGAGCAGATATCGTCGGGGTTGCTCGGCGGGCTGGTGGCGCAGCCCGCGCTCAGCGCGATGGCGGCGATCAGCGGGCCCAGGATCCGTCGGTTGTTGTTTTTCCACATGGCGATACTGTTGCTTCGTCTGATCCGAGTTGTTCGTCTGGTCCGGGGCTATGGGGTGCTTATCGGGCGCTGAAGGTTTTGACCCCGGACGTGGTGCCGAGCAGCAGCAGGTCCGCCGGGCGCAGGGCGAAGATGCCGTTGGTCACCACGCCGGCGATATTGTTGATCGCCTCTTCCAGAGCTTTGGGCTCGGTGATCTTCAGATTGTGCACATCGAGGATCACATTGCCGTTGTCGGTGGTCACCCCCTGGCGGTAGACCGGGTCGCCGCCCAGCTTGACCAGCTCCCGCGCCACCAGCGAGCGCGCCATAGGAATCACCTCCACCGGCAGCGGGAAGTCGCCGAGCACCGGCACCCACTTGCTCTCGTCGGCGATGCAGACGAATTCGTCGGAGGCGGCGGCGACTATCTTCTCCCTTGTGAGTGCCGCGCCGCCGCCCTTGATCAGCTGCAGCGCCGGGTTGGCCTCGTCGGCGCCATCCACATAGAACTGGATGCCGTCGACGCTGTTCAGGTCGTAGACGGGGATGCCGTGGGACTTGAGCCGCTCGGCGGAGGCCTCGGAGCTGGCCACGGTGCCGTCGAACTGCCCCTTGATCTCCGCCAGGTAGTCGATAAAGAAGTTGGCGGTGGAGCCGGTGCCGACGCCGACGATGGAATCGGCTTCCAGTTTCGGGGCGATATAGTCCACCGCGGCGCGGGCCGTGGCCTTTTTCAGTTCGTCCTGGGTCATACCGGAGAAGGTTTCCTGTGCAATCATTTGTATTTATTTGCCTCCCTTGAAGGAAAATATGGCGCGAAACCGGCTTTCCTGTGGCAAATATGTTGGCGGAGGATTAGACTGGCCTGCCGGTGTAGCGCGCCCCCAAGCTTTGCCAGAGTGCATACTGAAAGCTGTCGCGCACAGAATTACTATCCGCTACGGCCACCGAATGACGCCATGCCCAAGTCCTATATCAAGCGCATTTTAGACGCGCGCATTTACGATGTCGCCACCGAGACGCCGCTGGAGCCGATGCGCCAGCTGTCGCACCGCCTGAACAACCGCATTCTGCTCAAGCGCGAGGACCTGCAGCCGGTGTTTTCCTTCAAGGTGCGCGGCGCCTACAACAAGCTGCTGCGGCTGCCGGCCGAGCAGCGCGCCCGCGGCGTCATCGCCGCCTCCGCCGGCAACCACGCCCAGGGGCTGGCGCTGGGGGCGGCGCAGCTGGGGGTGCGCGCGACCATCGTGATGCCGAAGACGACCCCGCAGATCAAGGTGGGCGCAGTGCGTATGCGCGGCGCCGAGGTGGTGCTGCACGGCGACACCTTCGACGAGGCGGCGGCGCGCGCGAAGGAACTGGTGGCCGAGCGCGGCCTGACCTTCGTGCACCCCTACGACGACCCGGACGTGATCGCCGGCCAGGGCACTGTGGCGATGGAGCTGCTGCGCCAGCACTCCGGCAACCTGGATGCAGTCTTTATTCCGGTGGGCGGCGGCGGTCTCGCCGCGGGCATGGCCGCCTATATCAAGTATGTGCGTCCGGAGGTGCAGGTCTACGCGGTGGAGCCGGAGGACGCCGCCTGCCTGAAGGCGGCACTGGATGCCGGCGAGCGGGTGCGCCTGCCGCAGGTGGGCCTCTTCGCCGACGGCGTCGCCGTGGCGCAGATCGGCGAGGAGACCTTCCGCGTGCTGCGCGAGACGGTGGACGGCGTTATCACCGTGACCACCGACGAGATCTGCGCGGCGATCAAGGATATCTTTGAAGACACCCGTTCCATCGCCGAGCCCGCCGGCGCCGTGGGCCTGGCGGGGCTGAAGAAATACGTAGAGCAGAGCGGCAGCCGCAACGCGGCCCTGGCCACCGTGTGCAGCGGCGCCAACACCAATTTCGACCGCCTGCGCTATATCAGCGAGCGTACCGAGATCGGCGAGAAGCGCGAGGCGGTGCTGGCGGTGACCATCCCCGAGCGCGCCGGCAGCTACCTGCAGTTCTGCCGCGACCTGGGCGACCGCGCCATCACCGAGTTCAACTATCGTTTCGCCGGTGGCGATGGGCGCTACGCCAACAGCGGTGAGGCGCATATCTTCGTCGGCCTGCAGGTGGCCGCGGACGCCGACCGGCGCCAGCTGGTGGAACAGCTGCAGGCCGGCGGCTACCGGGTCACCGACCTGACCGACAACGAGATGGCCAAGCTGCATATCCGCCACCTGGTGGGCGGCCGCGCGCCGGGCCTGGCCGACGAGGTGGTCTACCGCTTCGAGTTTCCGGAGCGCCCCGGGGCGCTGCGCAAGTTCCTCGAGCAGCTGGCCGGGCGCTGGAACATCACCCTGTTCCACTACCGCAACCACGGCGCCGCCTACGGCCGCGTGCTGGCCGGGCTGCAGGTGGCCCCGGAAGAGCGGAGGCAGCTGCGGGAGCTGCTCGACCAGCTGCAGTTCCCCTTCTGGGACGAGACCGGCAACCCCGCCTACCGCTTCTTCCTCGCCAGCTGACGGCCCCGGCCGCGCAGGCCGGACAGCTGGGCCCGCTTAGACAGGAGGCAGCCGCCGCCGGGTAGACCAGGAGGGCGCGCCTGTCTAACTTTTTCGGGTAAAAATGCGACAAAATTCGCAAAAAACATTCAGCTTCCGGTTACTATTTCACCGCTTCTCGAGTATCTTCCCCGCTGTGGAACTTTTGCGTTGAGTTGAATCTAACGCGGGGTGAAACGCTGATTACAAGGCGTATAACAAAAACAGCCGATCTAACAGGATGGTCCCAATGAAACCCGATGCACTGACAATCGCCGTGGTTGTCTTTGTCGCGGGCGTACTGCTGAGCAGCACAGGTCTGACCGAGGTCTTCGCCTCGGATCCGGAACCGCCGGCTGCGCTACAGCAGGGCGTGGTGACACGCTAGTCCGCAAACAAGCAAAAAAGGCCGAACGCCTGCGCGTTCGGCCTTTTTTGTTGCGCGGATAACGGCCGCCGCCCACGGAGCCGTCTCAGCGGCAGAGGTAGATCCGTTGCTCGGTCACCACCGCATCCAGCGGAATATCCCAGCTGTCGGTGGGCAGCTGCGGCACGCACTGCAACTGGTGGGCCGCGCCTATCAGGGTCGGGCCGGCGCCGGGCATCAGCCGCTTGAAGGCGAAGGTGCGGTCGTAGAAACCGGCCCCCATGCCCAGGCGGGCGCCGCTCGGGTCGAAGGCCACCAGCGGCACCAGTACCAGATCCAGCCCCTGCGGCGGCTGGCTGGGGCCGCGCAGCGGCTCGGGTATGCGGAAGCGGTTGCGGTAGCCCAGAGGCCCCCCGTGCCAGCGGCGAAAGCGCATATGCGGGTGCGGTTCCGCCGGCAGTACCGGCAGGTAGAAGTGCTTGTCGGCAAAGCGCCGCTGCAGCCAGCGGATATCCAGCTCCCCGTCCATCGGCCAGTAGATGCCGATATGCCTGGCTCTCTGCAGGTAGGGGCTGCGGCTCAGGTTGATGGTGGCGGCGCGACCGTGCTGGCGCTGCTGGTAGATACTCAGCCGGCGTCGGGCCGCGCGCATGCGGCGGCGCAGCTGAGCCTTTTCGGATCGGGCTTGGCTTTCGGTCATTCTTCGGGAGGATTGGTTGGAAGGAACCCCGAGTGTGCGGCTGAAGACGTAGCCTTGAACCGTAAAGTTCAAGGTGGCGGCCTCCGGGATACATAAGGCTTTCCGCTGCGCGGCGGACTTGCACACCAGCATCCGCTGGAAACCACCCGGGTCAGATTATCGGCTCGAGGACATAGTCAACTGGCCAACACCCCAGGGCAAGGAAATTATAACTCGAGGCGGCGGAAAAGGCTAAGGAACCTCTGAATAACTCCATGGCCTCTCTGGCTTTCAGAGCGGCTCACAATCAAGGCGCGACTTTGCGGGAATGTCTAGACCTTTCAAAAAGTCGCAACGCAGAGTGTGAATCGCTCTGAAAGCCCCGCAGGGCGGGCCCTGAAGCATGCACCTGCGGCGTTGCAGCTCTTGCAAAGGGGCCGCAGAGAGGCTATGGAGTTATTCAGAGGTTCCCTAAGTGAGGATTTCGCGCAAAATCTGCTTGCGTTGGATCTGTCAAGTTCTGCCGGGGCGAATCGCGGCGGCGGGATAAAAAATTCAGCTTTCGTCTGCGTCTATCTTGCCCAGCGCCGACTGGACCTTGTCCTGCAGCCGGTCGAGCATCTCCTGCTCCAGCGGTATACGCGTGAGTTCCGCCTTGGCCTGAATCAACTCGTGGGCGATATTCAGCGCCGCCATCACCGCGATACGCTCCAGCCCGATCACCGAGCCGCTGGCGCGGATACGCGACATGCGCTCGTGCAGCAGGCGCGCGGAGGCCTGCAACTCGGCCCGCTCCTCTTCCTTGCAGGCGACGCGGTACTCCTTGTCGAGTATGGAGACGGTAACGGTTTCGGCGGTCGGCACTGAGTCAGCCATCAGGAATCTTGTGCTAGCCCCTTGAGGCGGTTGATCATGGCTTCAACCCGCGAGCGGGCGGCCTCATTGTTTTTTACCAGGCGCTGGCGTTCGCGCTGCCACTCTGCTTCCTGCTGGCGCAGCTTGCGGTTGTCATCGGCCAGCTGCTGGCAGCGGGCGATCAGGGTGTCCACAGTGCTTTCTAGCGCTTGCAGCTTATCCATAAATCCTGCGTTTGGTGTCCTCGACTGGGTTCGCAACACGACAGACTGCGAGGGATTCCGCTACTATATTGCCGGTGTATGGGTGGGTCAATCGCCCCGCCTGCGCGGGCAATCACAAATTCGTGCGCGCGAACGGCTCGCCGGACACAGTTGCGGCGAACTGAATAAACTCTGATCAAAATAGAAAGATTACCGGGCAGTAACTATGACGCGAGCAGGCAACGAATTCGAATCCCTGGCCAATGCCATTCTCGCCGCCGGGGGGCAGGCCGATCCCAGTGAGCTGCACGGATTTGTCTGCGGCCTGCTGGCCGCAGGCGCCAGCCCGGACAAAAAACGCTGGCAAAAAGAGCTGGGAGAATTTCTGCAACTGGACGCGGTGCCCGCGGACCTGAAGCGGGACTTTCTGCGGCTGGCCGAAGACAGCGACCGGCAGCTGCGCGACAGCAATTTCGATTTCCAGTTGCTGCTCAGCGATGACGAAGACATAGGCGCGAGAGCGCTGACTCTGGGCCACTGGTGCCAGGGATTCCTGCAGGGATTTGGCATCGGTGGGCACCGGGGAGAGCTGCAGCCGACCAGCAGCGAGGCCTTGCGGGATATCGGCGCCATCGCACAGGTGGACGCCGAGCACGCGGAGGCCTCCGAGGAGGCGGAAAGCCAGCTGCTGGAATTGCAGGAATATGTGCGCGTGGCGGTGCTGAATATCTTTACCGAGTCGTCGGCCGGAAAGCCGGCAGCCGCAGGCGGCGGGCGCAAATCCGGCGGCGGGCCCACTGTGCACTGATGAGCTCTTCCAGAACTGCACCCGCGGGGATTTCCAGGGCCGAATACGCCCGCCGCCGCGCACGCCTGATCGCCGGCCTGGCGCCGGACAGCCTGGCCATAGTCCCCGCCGCGCGCGAACAGCCGCGCTCGCGGGATACCTATTTTCCCTTCCGCCAGGACAGCGATTTTCTCTACCTGAGCGGATTCAACGAGCCGGAGGCGCTACTGGTACTGGTGCCCGGTCGCGCCCAGGGGGAGGCGCTGCTGTTCTGCCGCGAGCGCGATGCGGAAAAAGAGCGCTGGGACGGGCCGCGTCTCGGGCCGGAGCGCGCCGCCGAGCAGTGCGGTCTCTGCGACGCCTTCCCGATTAGCGACCTGGACGACATACTGCCGGGCCTGCTCGAGGGCCGCACCCATATCTACTATACGATGGGCCGTTTCCCTCAGCTGGACCGGCGCCTGCAGAACTACCTGCAGGCCATAGCGGCGGCGCCGGGTAGCGGCGGCGTGCCGGAGATAGTCGACCTGGACCACCTGCTACACGACCTGCGCCTGTACAAGAGCGCCCAGGAACTGCGGTTGCTGGCGCACGCCGCCGAGATCACCGCCGAGGCGCACCGCCGCGCCATGGCCCGCTGCCGCCCGGGGCAGTTCGAGTACCAGCTGGAGGCGGAACTGCTGCACACCTTCGCCTGCGCCGGCGCGCGCGAACCCGCCTATCCGTCCATCGTCGGCGGCGGCAGGAATGCGCTGGTGATGCACTACTGCAGCAACAGTGCGCCGCTCAGGAGCGGCGACCTGGTGCTGGTGGATGCCGGTTGCGAATACCGCGGCTACGCCGCCGACGTGACCCGCACCTACCCGGTCAACGGCCGTTTCAGCGGCGTGCAGAGGGCGCTGTACGAAGTGGTGTTGGCCGCGCAGCTGGCCGCGATAGAGCAGATCCGCGCGGGCAACCACTGGGACCAGCCCCACGCCGCCAGTGTCGCGGTGATCACCCGCGGCCTTGTGGATCTGGGACTGCTGCGCGGCGAGGTCGACGGCCTGATAGAGTCCGGCGCCTATCGCCGCTTCTATATGCACCGCGCGGGTCACTGGCTGGGCATGGACGTGCACGACGTCGGCGACTACCGTGTGCACGGGCAGTGGCGCCAGCTGGAGCCGGGCATGGTGATGACGGTGGAGCCGGGCATCTATATCGCCGCGGACGACGCGCAGGTGCCGGAGAAATTCCGCGGTATCGGCATCCGTATCGAGGACGATGTGGCACTGACCAAAGAGGGGCCGCGGGTGCTGTCGGCGGCGGCGCCGAAGGCGGTCGCCGATATCGAATACACGATGCGCCAGGGGCAGGACCTGGTGCAGGAGGAGCTGTGGTGAATGCGCTGAGCGAACAGAGAGTGGATGTGGCCATCGTCGGCGGCGGCATGGCCGGCGCCAGCCTGGCGCTGATGCTGGCGCACTACTGCCCGCAGCTGTCGGTGGCACTGCTGGAGCAGCGGGCGCTGCCGGACGCGGGCGCCAGCGTGCGGCTGCCGAGCTTCGACACCCGCGCCACCGCCATCGCCGCCGGCAGCCTGCGGCTGTTCGCCGAGTTGGGCCTGTGGCCGGCGCTGCGCGACTACTGCGCGCCGATTCGGCGCATCCAGGTCAGCGATCGCGGCCGCGCGGTCGGTATGTCGATGCGGGCGGAGCAACAGCAGCGCGCCAGTTTCGAGGGAATGCTCGGCGCGGTGGTGGAGAACGCCGCGCTGGGGCCGATACTGTACGGCGCCCTGGCGCAGACCCGGGTGCGCCTGCTGGCGCCGGCCCGGGCCGCCGGCGTGCGCATGGACCGGGGCGGCGCCGAATTGCGCTGGCGCGGCGCGGACGGCGGTGCGGAGGCCGGCCTGCGCGCCGCGCTGCTGGTCATCGCGGACGGCGTCGACTCACCCCTGTGCCGGCAACTGGGTATCGGCATAGACAAGGTGGAGTACCGGCAGCGGGCCCTGGTCACTACAGTAGGGCTGCAGCGGGACTGCGCCGGCACCGCCTACGAGCGCTTCACCGACGCCGGCCCGATGGCGCTGTTGCCGCTGCCGAAGCGGGACGGCCAGCACCGCATGGCACTGGTGTGGACCTGTGCCGAGGAGGACGCGGCGGCCCTGTGCGAGTTGCCGGAGGGCGAATTTGTCCGGCGCCTGCAGAAGACCTTCGGCTGGCGCGCCGGCCGCATAGAGCGGGCCGGCAGGCCGCACAGCTATCCGCTCAGCCTGTCTCTGGCGCGGGAGCAGTGGCGCCGCAACCTGGTGCTGGTGGGCAATTGCGCCCACTTCCTGCACCCGGTGGCGGGGCAGGGGTTCAACCTGACCCTGCGCGACTGCTACGGCCTGGCGCAGGCCCTGAGGCGGGCGGATCTGGCGCGAGATTCATCTACACAGCTAGACTTGTTACAGGACTATGGCCGCGACCGCCGTATGGATCAGCAGTTGACCATCGGCTTCAGCGACCGCATACCGCCGCTCTTCGCCGCCCCCGGCCTGCTGGCGCGGGGACTGCGCCAGGCGGGGTTGCTCGGCCTGACGCTGGCGCCGCCACTGCGCGCGAGTTTTATCGGCCAGGCGGCCGGTTTTGGGCTTTAATTGTCTGCCGGGTCACTACTGCGGGACGCACTATGAACAGACATCGTTTGGATATCGCCATCGTCGGCGCCGGCATGGTGGGCATGGCCCAGGCCGCACTGCTGGCGGTGCGCCACCCGCAGCTGCAGGTGGCGCTGCTGGAGGCGGCCACCGAGGTGCCGCAGGTGCCCGCCGATCACTACGACCCGCGGGTGGTCGCGCTGACGCAGGCCTCGCGGGAGCTGCTCGAAGAGATCGGCGCCTGGGCCGAAATCGGCGAGCGGCGCGCCTGCCCCTATACCGAGATGCGCGTCTGGGACGCAGAGGGCACCGGCTCCGTGTGCTTCAACAGCCGCGACGTGCAGTTGCCGAACCTCGGTCATATCGTCGAGAACAATGTCGTGGTGGCGGCGTTGCGCGCGCGCCTCGAGGCGCTGCCGAACGTGGAGCTGGTGAACGGCTTCCGCCTCGAGAGCTGGTGGCGCGACTGCGGCCTCTGGTGCCTGCAGCCGCGCAGCGACCGCGTCGACGCGATCGAGGGGCTGGAGGAGAGTGGCGAGGTGCTGCGCACGCGCCTGCTGATCGGCGCCGACGGCGCCCGCTCCAAGGTTCGCGACCTGCTGCGCATCCGCTCCCAGGACACAGACTACCGCCAGGTGGCGCTGGTGTGCGTGGCGCGCACAGAGCAGCCCCACCGGCACACCGCCTGGCAGCGCTTCCTGAAAACCGGCCCGCTGGCCTTTCTGCCGCTGGCCGGCCTCGGTGACGAGAACCACTGCGCGGTGGTCTGGTCGGCGGACGAGGAGCTGGCGCGGGAGCTGGTGATGCTGGACGACCAGGCCTTCTGCCTGAACCTGGAAAAGGCCTTCGAGAGCCGCCTCGGCAGGGTGGAGTCCGTCAGCGAGCGCTTCTCCTTCCCGCTGCGCGCGCGCCACGCCGAATCCTATTGCGGGCCCGGGGCGGTGCTGATCGGCGACGCGGCCCACAGCATTCACCCGCTGGCGGGGCAGGGGGTGAACCTGGGCCTGCAGGATGTGCGCGTGCTCTGCGACGAGATAGGCCGCGCGCTGAAGCGCGGCCTGGAGCCTGCGGATCCCTCGGTGCTGGCGCGCTACCAGCGCCGCCGCCGCGGCGACAACGCCGCGACCCTGAAGGCCATGAGTACGTTCAAATCCCTGTTCGGCGCCGGCGACCTGCACTGGCGCTGGCTGCGCAACACCGGGCTCAGTGTGGTGGATGCGAGCCCGCTGCTGAAAAAACGTATCATCCTGCGCGCCATGGCGGTGTAGCGCACTGGCGCCGCAGCGGCGGCGGGGCCTGTGCCCGCCGGCTGCAGTCGTGCTTAAATAGCGCGGTGATTTACTAACAAGGCCTCTCACTCTTGAGCGACTGGACCGCCGTCTATCAGTTCCCCATCGATAGAGATCTCAGCGAGCTGGCGCAGTTTATCCGGCGCTACCGGCTGCCGCTGCGCATCAGCGAAGAAAACAACCGTCAGATACTGTCGTCGCTGGACCCGCACCTGGGCGAAATACTGTTGCCGCTGCTGCGGCGCTGGGATGCCGGGGAGGTCAGCCTTGCCGATGTGCATCTGGAAGCGGCGCCCGCGGATACACAGACGGAAGAGGCGGGGCGGCCGGAGAGCACGGAGACTGGTGCAGGCGTCGCGCAACCCGGGGAAGCGGATCGGGCCCCCGCGCCGATGTATCCGCTGCCCGGCTGGCCCTGGCGAAGAACGCCGCTCAGCCTGGTTTTGATCGGCCTGTGCTTTCTCGGCTGGTTCTTGCTGGCGAACGATCTCGTCGACGCACTGCTGATCTATCCGGATCGCGGCGGCGACTTCCGGCTGGATCAATCGACGCTGGCCTGGCACTGGGTACACGGAGAGTACTGGCGTTTGTGGACGCCGGCGCTGGTGCATTTCTCTCTGCCCCACGCGCTGTTCAATGCGCTGGGGGTCTGGATACTCGGGCGCTCCCTTGAGGCGCGCGCCGGGTCCCTGGCCTTTGCCGCGCTGGTATTGGTCAGCGCGGCGGCTTCCAACCTGAGCCAGTATTACTGGTCGCCACAGATCGCCTTCGGCGGCATGTCCGGCGTCGTCTACGCGCTGGTCGGCGCCGTATTCGTGTTGCAGCGCTGGCAGCCCGGCTGGCGCGATGTGCCCGCCGGCATAGTCGCGCTGGCGGTCGGCTGGCTGCTGTTGTGTGCGACCGGGCTAATCACCTTGATTTTCGGTGTCGGCGTCGCCAATGCCGCGCATATCGGCGGATTCGTCTGCGGCCTGCTGTTGGCGGTGGTTTACTGCCTCGCCGGCGGTGCGCGACGCTTCGCCCCCGAGACAGCCACAACGAGAGCCCCGTAAGAGCCCCATGATTTTACTGATCGTCTATGTCCTGATTGCGCTCGGTTTTTCCTTCCTGTGCTCCATTGCCGAGTCGGTGATTCTCAGCGTGACCACGCCCTATGTCAGCCTGCTCGAGCGCGAAGGGCACAGGGCCGGGCGACTGTTGCGCAAGCTGAAGGCGGATATCAACGCGCCGCTGGCCGCGATCCTGACCCTCAATACCATCGCCCACACCGCCGGTGCCGCCGGCGCCGGCGCCCAGGCCGCGGCGGTGTTCGGCAGCCAGTACCTGGGCATCGCCTCGGCAATACTGACACTGTTGATCCTGGTCTTTTCCGAAATCATTCCGAAGACACTCGGCGCCCTGTACTGGCGGCAGCTGGCGCCGGTGATGGCCTATGCACTGCGCTTTCTCGTGTGGTTGCTGTACCCGTTTGTAAAAATGTCCGAGTGGCTGACCCGCGGCATGTCGCGCGGGCCGACACTGACCGGCTTCAGCCGCGACGAATTCGCGATCATGGCGGAGCTGGGTGAGGCCGAGGGACAGTTGGAGCGGCGCGAGTCGAATATCCTGCGCAACCTGTTTTTCACCCTGCGCGATCACTCGGTGCGTGAGGTGATGACGCCGCGCACCGTGGTCTTCTCCCTGTCGCAGGATGCGACCCTGGGCGCGTCTTACGAGGATGTGGAAAAAAGCCGCTTTTCCCGCATCCCGGTGTACGAGCAGGGGGACCCGGACTGCGTGGTGGGTTTTGTGTTGAAGCAGGAGCTGTTGCTCGCCTTCGCCAAGGGGGAGGGGGAGAGGAGGCTGTCGGAATTCCGCCGCGACCTGCTGATGCTGCCGGAGACCGCCACCATCTACCAGGCCTTCCAGAAGATGCTGTCGCGGCGCGTGCAGATCAGCGCGGTGCTGGACGAGTACGGCCGCCTGGAGGGGCTGGTCACGCTCGAAGACCTGCTGGAGACGCTGCTCGGCGAGGAAATTGTCGACGAGGCGGACAAGACACCGGACCGCCAGGAACTGGCCAAACGGTTGTGGCGACTGCGCTCGAAACGCTACGGGCTGAAGGTGGACGAAGGCGCGCAACCGGAAAATGGTGCCCGGGAGGAGGACGCGGACTCCGAGGCTGAAAAGCGCTCTGACTAGCAGGCTGCTGAAAAAGTATTCTCGGCAGCCTGCTGGTCCGGCCATGGATGGCCGGATCGCAGATCAAGCACCTAAGTGCTTGATTTGTCGTGGAGGGTTTGCGGATATGCGCCGCAAACCCGGGCTGAAAAAAACCAAGGATGGTTTTTTCAGCAGCCTGACAGCGGCGGCTGCGCGCCCGCCTCACAGCGCCGGGTCGACACAGTCGCCGAGACTGTTGTTGACCCGGAACCAGCCGGTGACACTGTAGCGCGGCCGGTGCACCGGCAGCACCTCGTGGGGAAATTCCTCGCTGAGAAAAATCACCATCTGTCCGAAGCGCGGCGCCACCTTCAGAAACGGCTCCGCGCAGGCGGCGCCCGCGGTTTCCGGCCGGTAGAGTGCCAGTTCACCGCCGTCGCGCGGCTGCCAGTTGGGCGTCAGGTAGAGCACGGTGCTGAGCACCCGGTTGGTGCCGCCCTTGAACGCGTCCAGATGCTTTTTGTAGAAGGTGCCGCGGGCGTAGTAGGCGTAGTGACACTCGTAGTCGAACAGCCCCAGATACAGGCGCCGGTTCAGCCCCAGGCGCAGCGTCTCCATCCAGCCCAGGTAGGCGGCGACGGCCGGGTTGGCGCCGTCCAGCCAGAAGATCTCGTCGCCGCGCACGAAGCGGTTCAGCTGCCGCTCTTCATCGCGGCCTATGCCGGCGCGCCTGAAGCGCTCGCGGTCGATGGATTTGAAGTGGCGCAACAGGCGCCCGAGCAGGGCCGGTGGCAGCGGCGCCGGCAGCACAATATAGCCGTCCTTGCGCAGCGCTGCGGCGATCAGGTCCATCGGGTCGCCGTCGCGGGGGCCCGAGTGGCGCTCCCGCGTGAGGGCGGAAACTGCGGTGTTCAATCTGATGCTATGCCTCGTGCGAAAAGGTTGGCGCCGCCGCAGACAGTGGGGTGCGGCACCCGGGCGGGTGGCTGCCAGGGAATCGGAATTGCGGTGGGGGCGGCCCGGGTGCGTTCTTATACCGCCAAAAGCGCCGGCGGCAAAGCCCCTTTGGCCCGCGGGTGGCGCCGGCCCCGGCCTGTTGCGCAGATTCCGAATCTTTGGCGGCGACAGGGGCGCGCGGCAGTGTATCGTCCCGGCGCCTGCTAGGCTTGCAGAATATTGCCGTCTGGTAACGCCGGCGGCGCAACCGCTAGAATACGCGGCTTTCTTACCTGGTGAATCGAGAACAAGAGATGGGAAACAGAACGCCACTGTATGACACGCATGTCGCGATGGGCGGCAAAATGGTGGATTTCGGCGGATGGGATATGCCGCTGCACTACGGCTCACAACTCGAGGAGCACAACAAGGTGCGCACCGACGCGGGCATGTTCGATGTCTCCCATATGACCGTGGTGGACGTGGATGGCGACGGCGCGCGCGACTACTTGCGCTATCTGCTGGCCAACGACGTGGCCAAGCTGGACGGCACTCCGGGCAAGGCCCTCTACACCGGCATGCTGAACGAGAAGGGCGGTGTGGTCGACGACCTGATCGTCTACCTGCGCGATCCCGGTTACCGGGTGGTGGTCAACTGCGCTACGCGCGAGAAAGACCTGGCGTGGATGAGCCGGCACGCGGAATCCTTCGATGTGACCCTGAGCGAGCGCCCGCAGCTGGCCATGATCGCGATCCAGGGGCCGCAGGCGCTGGCCAAGACCAAGGAGGTGCTCGGCATCGAGTGGACCGCCGCCATCGACGGTCTGAAGGTGTTCCAGAGCGTGGCGCGCGGCGAATGGTTTGTGGCCCGCACCGGCTACACCGGCGAAGACGGCCTGGAAATCATGTTGCCGTGCGAGGATGCCAGCGGCTTCTGGCGCGCTCTGGCGGATGCCGGCGTGGCCCCCTGCGGCCTGGGCGCCCGCGACACTCTGCGCCTCGAGGCCGGCATGAATCTCTACGGCCACGAGATGGACGAAGACACGTCGCCGCTGGTGGCCAACATGGCCTGGACCATCGCCTGGCAGCCGGAGGACCGCGACTTTATCGGCCGCGTGCCGCTGGAACAGGAGAAGGCCGCCGGCGTGAAGGAAAAACTGGTCGGACTGGTGCTGGAGGAGCGCGGCGTGCTGCGTGCCGGACTGCCGGTGGTGGTGGACGGCGCCGAGGAGCGCGGTATTATCACCAGCGGAACCTTTTCGCCCACACTGGGCTACTCTATTGCGCTGGCGCGGGTACCGGTTTCCATCGGTGAGACCGCCCATGTGGAGATGCGCAAGAAAGAGGTGCCGGTGAAGGTGGTGAAGCCCTGCTTCGTGCGCAACGGCAAATCGGTGATTTGAGGGTTGTTTCCTGCCCCCGGCCCAGCCCGGACATCGAGAACTAATTTAAAAAATGCTTAATCGAGGGATCACAGAATGAGCGAGATTCGCAGCGAACTGAAATACCTGTCCAGCCATGAGTGGGCGCGGCTGGAAGAGGACGGCACCGTCACCGTCGGCATCAGCGACCACGCCCAGGACGCGCTGGGCGATGTGGTTTACGTCGAGACCCCGGAAGTGGGCACCACCCTGGCGGCGGGCGACGAGGCCGGTGTGGTGGAATCCGTGAAGGCGGCCAGCGACATCTACTCGCCGGTTTCCGGCGAGGTGATCGCAGTCAACGAGGCGCTGGAAGACGCCCCGGAAACCGTCAACGCCTCCCCCTACGACGACGGCTGGTTCTTCCGCGTCAAGCCGAGCGATGTCAGCGAGCTGGACAATATGCTCGATGCCGACGCCTACCGGGCCGAATCCGAGGAGTAATCCTCGAACGGCAACAGGCAATAAAAAAGGTTCTTCGCAGATTGGCGTGAAAAAGTAGGCTGGCGGTTGTTGGCTGGGTAAAGTTTGGTTCGCCAAAACACAACAATCCCCGAACCAACACCGCCAGA
>NZ_JBSWWT010000028.1:0-39367 GCF_056160225.1 Microbulbifer sp. ABF4_143 | reverse complement strand
TTTTTGGGTGTCCCTTCTCGTCCTCTTTTTGTTTGTTTTTTTGCTTTTCCCCCCCCCCCCCCCCATTCCCGCAGAGCCCACCCGGCAGCAGTGCCTTCGCATTGTGCTTTCATGGGCCTCAACGGAGGGAGGCGCAGGGAAACATCAGCTCCGGCGGTGAAGAAGCCGAGAGTTTATCGCATCCACAAAAGGCGCAGCGGTGGCCGTCTGGCAAATATTTACCGATCAGGTTTTTTGCCGGACGGCCACCGCTGCGCCTGCCTTCTTACAGCGTGCCGTACAGAAGCGGGCCACGAGCCGAGCCGGAACTCCCAGCCTATACGTCGAGGTAGTCGAGAATACCCTCAGCGGCCTGACGGCCCTCCCAGATCGCGGTGACGACCAGGTCCGAGCCGCGCACCATATCGCCGCCGGCGAAGACCTTTTCGTTGCTGGTCTGGAACTTGAAGCGCTGCTGCTCCGGCGCGACCACGCCGCCCCAGTCGGCGACCTCGATATCGTGGTCCGCCAGCCACTCCGGCGGGCTGGGGCGGAAGCCGAAGGCCACCAGCACTATATCCGCCGGAATCACCTCCTCGGAGCCGGGCACCACCTGCGGGCGGCGGCGGCCGTTTTCGTCCGGCTCGCCCAGTTGCGTGGTCACCACCTTGACGCCGGTCACGCCGCCGTCTTTACCGCCGCCGACGATCTCCACCGGCTGGCGGTTGAACAGGAAGCGCACCCCCTCCTCCTTCGCGTTGGCCACCTCGCGGCGGGAGCCGGGCATATTCTCCTCATCGCGGCGGTAGGCGCAGGTCACGCTCTTCGCGCCCAGGCGGATGGAGCTGCGGTTGCAGTCCATGGCGGTATCGCCGCCGCCGAGCACCACCACGCGCTTGCCCTCGACGGAGATAAACGCCTCCGGATTCTTCTCCCAGCCCATATTGCGGTTCACGTTCGCCACCAAAAACGGCAGCGCATCGTGCACGCCGGGCAGGTCCTCTCCGGGGAAGCCGCCCTTCATGTAGTTGTAGGTGCCCATGCCCATAAACACCGCGTCGTAGTCGCGCAGCAACTCCTCGAAGCTGATGTCTTTGCCGACCTCGGTGTTAAGGCAGAACTCGATACCCATCTCGCTGAACACTTGGCGGCGGCGCTGCATGACCGACTTTTCCAGCTTGAACTCCGGGATGCCGAAGGTGATCAGGCCGCCGATTTCCGGATACTTGTCGAACACCACCGGCTGCACACCGTTGCGCACCAGCACGTCGGCGCAGCCGAGACCGGCGGGACCGGCGCCGATCACCGCGACGCGCTTGTCGGTCTTCTGCACATGGGACAGGTCCGGGCGCCAGCCGAGGGCGAAGGCGGTGTCGGTGATGTACTTCTCCGCGCTTCCGATGGTCACCGCGCCGAAGCCGTCGTTCAGGGTGCAGGCGCCCTCGCACAGGCGGTCCTGCGGGCAGACGCGACCACACACCTCAGGCAGGGTATTGGTCTGGTGGCAGAGCTCCGCCGCCTCCATGATGTTGCCGTCGGTCACCAACTTCAGCCAGTTGGGGATATAGTTGTGCACCGGGCAGCCGGTCTCGCAGTAGGGGTTGCCGCAGTCCAGGCAGCGGTGCGCCTGGCTCGCGACCTGGCGCTCGCTGAACGGCTGGTAGATCTCCACGAACTCGTTGGTGCGGGTGATGATGTCCTTCTTCGGCGGGTCGCTGCGGGCCACGTCGATAAACTGGAAATCGTTGCTCAGTCTCTCTTTCATTCCATCCACCCTTTCTTATTCGCCACGCTTGCGCACATCGGACAGCAGGCCGGCCAGACTCGCCGCCTTGGGCTTCACCAGCCAGAAGCGGCTCAGGTAGTCATCGAAGTTGTCCAGCAACTCGGCGCCCCAGTCGCTGCCGGTCTCGGCGACATACTCCTCGATCACCTCGCGCAGGTGGCTCTGGTGCGGCTCCAGGGTCTCGCTGCTGATGCGGCGCAGCTCGATCAGCTCGTGGTTGCACTTGTCGAAGAAGTTGCGCTCCAGGTCCAGTACATAGGCGAAGCCGCCGGTCATGCCGGCGCCGAAGTTGTAGCCGGTGTCGCCGAGCACCGCGACCATGCCGCCGGTCATATATTCGCAGCAGTGGTCGCCGGCGCCCTCGACGACCGCGAAGGCGCCGGAGTTGCGCACCGCGAAGCGCTCGCCGGCGCGGCCGGCGGCGAACAGCTTGCCGCCGGTGGCACCGTACAGGCAGGTGTTGCCGATAATGCTGGTCTCATTGGAGGCGAAGGCGCTGCCCGCCGGCGGGCGTATCACCAGCTTGCCGCCGGCCATGCCCTTGCCCACATAGTCGTTGGCGTCGCCCTCCAGGTACATCTCCAGGCCGCCGGCGTTCCAGACGCCGAAGGACTGGCCGGCGACCCCCTTCAGGTGCAGCTTCACCGGCGCATCCGCCATGCCCTGGTTGCCGTGGCGTCTGGCGATCTCGCCGGACAGGCGCGCCCCTATGGATCTGTCGCAGTTGGTGACCCTGTAGCTGTATTCGCCGCCGGACAGCGTCTCGATGGCCGGCAGTATCTCCGCCACCATGCGCTCCGCCAGCTCGCCCTTGTCCCAGGGCTCGTTCTTCGGCAGGCGGCAGGTCTGCGGCTTGCTGTCCAGAAGCTCATCGGTGTGCAGCAGCGGCGACAGGTCCAACTTCTTCTGTTTGTCGGTCTCGCCGTCGAGGGCGCGCAGCAGGTCGACGCGCCCCACCAACTCCTCGATGGTGCGGATACCCAGGCACGCCATCCACTCGCGGGTCTCCTCGGCGACGAACTTGAAGAAGTTCATCGCCATCTCGACGGTGCCGATATAGTGCTCGTCGCGCAGGTCTTTGTTCTGGGTCGCGACGCCGGTGGCGCAGTTGTTCAGGTGGCAGATGCGCAGGTATTTGCACCCCAGCGCCACCATCGGCGCCGTGCCGAAGCCGAAGCTCTCGGCACCGAGGATGGCCGCCTTGACCACGTCCAGGCCGCTCTTCAGGCCACCGTCGGTCTGCACCCGCACCTTGTCGCGCAGGTCGTTGGCGCGCAGCGTCTGGTGGGTTTCGGCCAGGCCCAGCTCCCAGGGGGAACCGGCGTAGCGGATCGACGTGATCGGGCTGGCGGCGGTGCCGCCGTCGTAGCCGGAAATCGTGATCAGGTCCGCGTAGGCCTTGGCCACGCCGGCGGCGATGGTGCCGACACCGGGGCGCGATACCAGCTTCACCGATACCAGCGCATCCGGGTTGACCTGCTTCAGGTCGTAGATCAGCTGCGCCAGGTCCTCGATCGAATAGATATCGTGGTGCGGCGGCGGAGAAATCAACGTCACGCCGGGTACCGAGTAGCGCAGCCGCGCGATCAGGTCGTTGACCTTGCCGCCGGGCAGCTGGCCGCCCTCGCCGGGCTTGGCGCCCTGGGCGATCTTGATCTGCAGTACCTCTGCGTTGACCAGATAGTGGGGCGTCACGCCGAAGCGGCCGGAGGCCACCTGTTTGATCTTGGACACCTTGTCGGTGCCGAAGCGCGCCGGGTCCTCGCCGCCCTCGCCGCTGTTGGAGCGGCCGCCGAGGCGGTTCATCGCCTGGGCCAGGGACTCGTGGGCCTCCGGCGACAGGGCGCCTAAGGACATGGCGGCGGAGTCGAAGCGGCGCAGGATATGCTCCGCCGGCTCCACCTCGTCGAGCGGAATCGGCTCCAGGCCCTCCTTGAAATCCAGCAGGTCACGCAGCGTCGCCACCGTGCGCTTGTTCACCAGCTCGGCGTAGTCGCGCCAGGCGGCATAGTCGCCGCTCTTCACCGCCTGTTGCAGCGTCTTGACCACGTCCGGGTTGAAGGCGTGGTACTCCTGGCCCCAGACGAACTTGTGCAGGCCGCCCGGGGATACCGGCTTGCGCGGCTTCCACGCCAGCCTGGCGCGCGCGGCCATATCCGCCTGCAGCTCGGCAAAGCCGGCGCCCTGGATGCGCGTCGGCGCGCCGGGGAAGCAGAGGTCCACCACCTCCCGGTCCAGGCCCACCAGTTCGAACAGCAGCGCGCCGCGGTAGGAGGCCACGGTGGAGATACCCATCTTGGAGAGGATTTTCAGCAGCCCTTTGATGATGCCGTTGCGATAGTTCTTCTGCGCCTCGGCCGCGTCCAGCAGCAGCTCGCCGGTGTCGATCAGGTGGTTGATGATGCTGTAGGAGAAATAGGGGTGCACCGCGGTGGCGCCGACGCCGACCAGACAGGCCAGCTGGTGCGCGTCGCGGGCACTGGCGGTGTCCACCACCACGTTGGAGTCGCAGCGCAGGCCGGCGTGTACCAGATGGTGGTGCACCGCGCCTGTGGCCAGCAGCGCGTCTATCGGCAGCCGGTCCGCGCGTATCTCGCGGTCGGACAGCACGACGATCACGGTGCCATTGCGCACCGCGGCCTCGACGTCGGCGCAGAGTTTCTCGATCGCGCTTTTGAGATCCAGCTGCGCCGGATCGTAGTTCAGGTCGAAGATCTTGGCCTCGAAGCCGGGCCTGTCCAGCTCCAGCAGCGCCGTGTACTTCATGTGCGACAGCACCGGCGACGACAGGATGACACGGTCCGCGTGCTCCGGCGTCTCCTCGAAAACCGACTTCTCGCGGCCGAGGCAGGTCTCCAGGGACATGACCACCGTCTCCCGCAGCGGGTCTATCGGCGGGTTGGTGACCTGGGCGAACTGCTGGCGGAAGTAGTCGTACAGGGAGCGGTTGTGGCGCGACAGCACCGCCATCGGCGTGTCATCGCCCATGGAGCCCACCGCCTCCTGGCCGGCCTCGGCCATCGGGCGCACGACATTGTTGCGCTCCTCCAGCGACGAGTTGAACAGCTTCTGGTAGACCTTGAACTGCTCCAGGGAGAAGTTGTTGTCCACCGGCGCCGTGACCAGCGTCGAGCGGATGCGCCTGGCCTTCTCCTTCAGCCAGCGCTTGTAGGGCTGGGAGCGCTTGAGAATATTGTCGATATCCGCGGTGTGCAGCAGCTTGCCCTCGCGGGTATCCACCGACAGCATCTGCCCCGGGCCCAGGCGGCCCTTGGCCACCACGTCCTCGGGCGCATAGTCGTAGACGCCGATTTCCGACGCGACGGTGATCACGTCGTCCTTGGTGATAACCCAGCGCGACGGACGCAGGCCGTTGCGGTCCAGCGTGCAGACGGCGTAGCGGCCGTCGGTCATCACCAGGCCGGCGGGGCCGTCCCAGGGCTCCATATGCATGGAGATATATTCGTAGAAGGCGCGCAGATCGGAATCCATACCCTCGACGTTCTGCCAGGCCGGCGGCACCAGCATGCGCACCGCGCGGTGCAGCTCCATGCCGCCGGCGAGCAGCATCTCCAGCATATTGTCGAGGCTGGAGGAGTCTGAGCCCTCGCGGTTCACCAGCGGCGCCAGCTCCGCCAGCTCCGGGATAAGCTCGGTGGAGAACTTCGGCGTGCGCGCCACCGACCAGTTGCGGTTGCCGGTGATGGTGTTGATCTCGCCGTTGTGGGCCAGCAGGCGGAACGGCTGCGCCAGCGGCCAGCGCGGCATGGTGTTGGTGGAGAAACGCTGGTGGAAGACGCAGATGGCGGTCTCGAGGCGCGGGTCGGCCAGTTCCGGGAAGAACTTCGGCAGGTCCGCCGGGATCATCAGGCCCTTGTAGGACAGCACGCCGGTGGACAGGCTGGCGATATAGACGCCCTCGCCCAGCTGCTGCTCGGCCCGGCGGCGGGCGACGTAGAGGCGCGCGGTGAACTGCGCCTCGCCGAGGGGCTCGTCGGCGTCGTTGATCAGCAGGTGCTCGAAGCGCGGCAGGGACTCCCGCGCAATCGGGCCCAGGCACTCGGGGTTGGTGGGCACCGGGCGCCAGCCGGCCACTTTGAGTCCCTGGGCCTCGAGTTCGCGCGCGAGAATTTCGCGCGCCGCCTGCGCCTCGGTGTCGTCCAGCGGCAGCATAATGGCGCCCACCGCGTAGGCATCGGTCAGTTCGGCGCCGCAGACATCGCGGGCCTCGGCGCGCAGAAAGGCATCGGGCTTCTGCAGCAGCAGGCCGCAGCCGTCGCCGGTCTTGCCGTCGGCGGCGATACCGCCGCGGTGCGTCATACAGGTCAGGGATTCGATGGCGGTCTGCACCAGCTTGTGGCTGGTCTCGCCCTTTAAATGCGCGATCAGGCCAAAACCGCAGTTGTCCTTGAACTCATCCAACCGATACAGACCGCTACCCATAGAATTCCTCATCGTTATCGTTGGGGGAAACTCCGCCGCCGGCCAGCGGCCGCGCGGGCTGGGCCGCAAGGCGCGCCGGGCGCTTTGCGGTACCCCAGACAAAAAAAGCCCGCTGGCGGGGCTTTTTTATTGTTGGCTTTTTCCCTTCGGTTTTTCCGAGGGGGCGCGCAATATTACTGGCGAACCCCTGGAAATGCAAGAATTGGCAGATTTATATTCTGCCTGAATGACGAAAAACCGATTTATCTCCTTTTTGCGATCGGCACTGTCAAACAATCCTCAGTTGCGGTCGGTTTGCGGGCTGCCCGTCACACCGCGCCGCACTTCTTGAGCGCGTCGACCAGCAGTTCTTTCGGCGTGTCGTCGACTATCTGCGCGTCGCCGAGGGATCGCAGCAGCACCAGGCGCAGGCGGCCGTCCAGCACCTTCTTGTCCACCGCCATGGCGTCGAGGAATTCCGCCACCGCCATGCCGTCCGGGGCCGCCCGGGGCAATCGCACCTCGGCTAACAGCGCGCGGATACGCCGCACCAGCTCCGCGTCGATACTGCCGCGCAGGTGCGACAGCTCCGCCGCCATCACCATACCCGCCGCCACCGCCTCGCCGTGCAGCCAGTTGCCATAGCCCTGCACCGCCTCTATCGCGTGGCCGAAGGTGTGGCCAAAGTTCAGTATGGCGCGGCGGCCCGACTCCCGCTCGTCCTCGGCCACCACCGCGGCCTTGTCGCGGCAGCAGCGATCCACCGCGTAGGCCAGCGCCTTGGGGTCCCGCGCCAGCAGGCGCGGCATATTGACCTCGAGCCAGTCGAAGAAGGGCGCGTCGCAGATCAGGCCGTACTTGATGACCTCGGCGAGTCCGGCGGCCAGTTCGCGCTCCGGCAGCGTCTGCAGGGTATCCATGTCGGCGAGCACCAACCGGGGCTGGTAGAAGGCGCCGATCATATTCTTGCCCAGCGGGTGGTTGACGCCCGTCTTGCCGCCCACCGATGAGTCCACTTGGGCCAGCAGCGTCGTCGGGATCTGCACGAAGTCGACACCGCGCTGGTAGCAGGCGGCCGCGAAGCCGGTCATATCGCCGATGACGCCGCCGCCGAGGGCGATCAGCGTGGTACTGCGGTTGTGGCGCCGCTCCAGCAGCCGATCGAAGATACGGTTGACCGTGTCGAGTGTCTTGAAGGCCTCCCCGTCCGGCAGCTCGACCACATCGACTCTGTCGAAATCCGACAGCCCGCCGAGCAGCCGCTCCAGATACAGGGGCGCGACCGTCTCGTTGGTCACCACGCAGACCTGCCTGCCGCGGATATAGGGGAGTAGATGTTGCGGGTCGCCCAACAGTTGCGAACCTATGACGATGGGGTAGCTGCGCTCTCCCAGTTCCACATTCAGGCAGTGCATCGCGCCCTCCTTACTGGCCTGTGTTCACTTCCGCTCTCGCGGGCAGAAGCGCACTTTAGCACAGAGAAGAGGGGGGATTAGCGGGCGGCGGTGTCCCGGGCGAGGCGCTCGGCCACCAACAGCGCGGCCTGCTTGGGCGTGCAGTGGTCCGTATCGCAGACGATATCCGCCACTTCGCGGTACAGGGGGTCGCGCTCTTCCAGCAGCTCGACGATGCGCGCGCGCGGATCGGCCACCTGCAACAGCGGGCGGTTGGTGTTTTTCGAGGTGCGCTCCAGCAGCTGTTCGACACTCGCCTGCAGGTAGACCACCAGGCCGTGCTTTTTCAGCTGCTGGCGGTTTTCCGCCAGCAGCACTATGCCGCCGCCGGTCGCAACCACCTGGGTAGGCCCCCGGCAGAGATCGCGCAGCACTTCGCTCTCGCGGCGGCGGAAGCCCGCCTCGCCCTCAACGTCGAAGATCCACGGAATATCGGCGCCGGTGCGCTCTTCCAGCACCTTGTCGGAATCGGCAAAAGGCAGCTGCAGCTCAGCCGCCAGCAACTTGCCGATGGTGGACTTGCCGGCCCCCATGGGGCCGACAAGGAAGATGGAGCGGTTGATCACTTAGAATAAAAGATATCGTCTTCCATGATGCGCGGGGTGATAAACATCAGCAGCTCGCGCTTGTCGTCGTTGCGGATGGTTTTCTTGAACAGGTTGCCGATATAGGGAAGATCGCCCAACAGCGGAACCTTGGTCTCGCCCTCGAGCACATTGCTCTCGAAAATGCCGCCCAGCACTATGGTCTCGCCGTTGCGCACCAGCACCTTGGTCTGCAGAGCGTTGACGTTGATGGACGGCACAGAACCACCCGTCGCCAGATCGGTAAACAGCTCACCGACGCTGTTCTGCTCGATATTCAGCGCCATGATAATGTTGTTGTCCGGCGTGATCTGCGGAATCACGTTCAGCTCCAGCACCGCCTCGCGGAAGGTCACCGACGCGGCCCCGGACGAGGTGGCCTCCAGATACGGGATCTCGACACCGGACTGGATGGTGGCCTCCTGCTTGTCGCCGGTCACGACCTTGGGCTGGGACACGATTTCCGCCTTGCCCACGTCCTCGAGCGCGGACAGCTCCAGGCCCAGGTACAGGTTATCCTTCAGAATCGCATAGGCGACGCTGCCGGCACGTTCGGCCAATCCCAGATCGACCAGCAGCGGATCGTGCGCGCTGATCGGGGAAGAGACACTGGGAACCGTGCCGTTGCCGATCACACTAGAGCTGTTCTGGCCGCCGGAGCCGATACCTATCTTGTCGTCGTCGATCTGGTGACTCTCGGTATAGTTCCACTGCACGCCGAACTCCCGCGCAAAGTCGGTATTGGCGTTGACGATACGCGCCTCGATCATGACCTGGCGGATCGGAATATCGATCGCGTCGATCAGCTCGCGGAACTGGGCGATCTTCTCCTCGGTATCGGTCAGGATAATGGTATTGGTGCGCTCGTCGACGATGGCGCTGCCGCGCGCGGACAGTATGCTGCGCTGATTGGCGTCCTCGCGGCCGCCGGCAAAGTTGCCCTGGCCGGCGCCACCGCCGCCCTGGCGGCCGGAGAAGAGGGTAAACAGCTCGCGCGCGTCCGCGTAGCGCACGTGGATATACTCGGTGCGCAGCGGCGCCAGCTCTTCCAGTTGTTTGCGGGTCTCCAGCTCCTGGCGCTCGCGCTCGGCGATCTCCGCCGCCGGCGCCACCATGATCACATTGCCCTCCTGGCGCTTGTCCAGGCCCTTGGCCTTCAGAATCAGCTCCAGCGCCTGATCCCAGGGCACGCCGTCGAGACGCAGGGTGATACGGCCCTGCACCGTGTCACTGGCAACCAAGTTGAGGTCGGTGAAGTCCGCGATCAGCTGCAGCACCGAGCGCACCTCGATATCCTGGAAGTTCAGCGACAGCTTCTCACCGCTGAACTGGAATTCCTTCTGCTTCTCGCGCACCTCCGCCACCGTCAGCGGCTTCACGCTCAGCACATACTCGTTGTCGGCCTGGTAGGCCAGGTAGTCGTAGTCGGTACCTACGGGATCCACCGCGATGACGGTGTTGCGACCGTCGTAATCGACGGTGATGGCCTTGACCGGGGTTGCGAAATCGGTGACATCCAGGCGCTGGCGCAGGGATTCCGGCAGGTCGGCGCCGAGGAAAGTCAGGAAGATCTTGCCCTTGGTGCGCTCGACATCGATATTCACCGCCGGGTCGGTCAGGCTGACGATCACCTTGCCCTCACCCGCCTCACCGCGACGGAAATCCACATTGCTGACCGCCACATTGCCGGAGGCGCGAAACTGCTTCTGGCCGCCGAGATTCAGGCCTTCGTCGTGCCCGCCTTTTACCGGCGCGGCGGCCACGGTTGCGGTGGTGGCAGAATCGGCGCCTATCTCCAGCACCACCTGGTTGCCCTGGCGCTCGCTGGTGTACACGGGCAGCTGATCCAGGTTCACAATCAGACGGGTGCGGTCCTCGCTGGAGACGACTACGGCGCTGCGCGCACCGCCAATTCCCAGGGAGTATTTCTTCTGCGGCAGAACACTCTCCACACCGGCGAAATCCATCACGATGCGCGCCGGCTGTTCGATGGTATAGCCGGTCGGCTCCGGCGGCACGTCGCTGAAGGTCAGGCGCAGCTGGACTCGGCTGCCGGGCAGCTCCGAAAACTGGATGTCGTTGAGCTGATTGGCCTGCGCCAACACCAACGCGGGCGCACCTGAAAAAATCAGCGTCAGACCCAGCAACAGAACCCGAAAGGGAGCCATTACTTTGGCGAGTTGCTTGTTGATCATTATCGGTTGTCCTTCTCTTCCAAAGTCAGCGCCCGCGGCCGCTCAATCCAGCCACCAGTGCCATCCGGTACGATTTCCAAAACATCGATCTGAGCGGTGGAGGCGTTGACCACCCGCCCGTGATTTTTGCCCAGGTAATTGCCGACGGTGATGCGGTGAATACCGCCCTCACCGTCGTCGATCAGCGCCCACAGCTGGCCTCCGCGGGACAGGGTGCCGACCATGGACAGCGCATCGAAGTTGAAACTCTCCAGCAGCTCGCGCTGGCGGTTCAGGTCGGGCGCCACGTCCAGCCTGCGCCCCACCAGGCGCTGATCCGCCTCCAGCACCGGGCGCGTAAACGGGCTGCGGCTTGCCGCCGCGCTGTAGACATAGGGGCTGTAAGGCGTGAATGTGGGGATCGGCTCTATCTGCCCCTTGGGCTTGTGCTTGACCGCCGCCATCTTCTGGCGCAGATCGCTGTGACTGCCGTCGATACTGCAACCGGCCGCGGCCAACAGGGCGGTGAGCAGAGCTAAATATCTGATCATCCCTCTTCCCCCTGGTCCTTGTAGCGATAGGTCTTGGCGTTGATCACCATACTGAGCAGCGCGCCGCCCTCTTTGCCGGTCTTGATATCAAAATCGTGCAGCGTGACGATACGCGGCATACCGGCGATACCGCTGACGAAAGCACCGAACTCGTGGTAGCCGCCCTTCACCTCGATGCGAATCGGCAACTCCACATAGAACTCGCCAACCTGCTCGTTCTCCAGCGCCACCTTCTGGATGGTCAGGCCGCTGCCGCGCCCGTACTCGTCGATATCCTCCAGCAGACCGGGGACTTCGGTGTCCTTGGGCAGCTGCTTCAAAAGCGCGCCGAACGTCTCCTCCATCTCCGCCAGCTGCTCGCGGTAGGCGTCCAGGTTGGCGGCCTCGAAGGACTTGCGCTCGAACTGTGTAAACAGCTCCTTTTCCTGGTTGGCAGCGAATTCCAGCTCCCGGTAGCGGTCGCTGATCATAAAGTAGTAGGCGCCGCCGATAAGAACCGCGGCGATTGCGATCAGCAGCGCGACGCGCCCGGCCAGCGGCCAGACACCCACCCGCGAGAAATCGATATCGTTGATATCGAGCTCGTTCAGCTTCTTGAGCGTATCCTCCAGTGCCATGGTCAGGACCCTTTAATTACCCGCGTCTGCGTGTTCTTCATTTTCTTTTTTTCGCCCGCTGGCATTGACCGTCATCACGAAGGCGCTGGCCTGCTCCCCGAACTCGGGCCTGGCCGTCACGCCGGTGAGGTTGGGCGAGTCGTACCAGTCGGACTGGTCCAGGTTGCGCATAAAAGATGAGACGCGGTTGTTGGACTCCGCCACACCGGAAATCTCCACGGTTCTGCCGTTGCGCTTCAGGCTCGTCAGCCACAGGCCCTCCGGCGTTGCGCGCACCATTTCGTCGAAATAGCGCACCGCCAGCGGCCGGTTGCCCTGCAACTCCTGAATCACGCGCATACGGTCGATCAGCTCCTGGCGGCGCTTTTTCAGATCTTTGATTTCCCGCACCTGTTTATTGAGCGCGGTGATCTCCGTCTGCAGTATCTGATTGCGCTCTTTCTGGCTGGCGATCTGGCCGTCGACGGCCTTCATCCACAGAAAAGCGGAAAAGCCGGCGGCCATCACCACCAGCACCGCGATCTGCTGAAACTCCTTCTGTTTCTGTGCGCGGTATTCCTGGCGCCAGGGGAGCAGGTTGATCTTGGCCATCTCAGTACTCCTTCTCGCGCATCGCCAGACCGGCGGCAATCATCAGCGACGGCGCCTCGCTGGCCAGCGCCTGGCGGTTGACCCGCGACGCGACTGCCATATCGAGGAAGGGATTGGCCACCACCGTGGGCTTGTTCAGTTTCTGGCTGACCAGGTCGGCCAGGCCATCCATTGCCGCGACGCCGCCGCCGAGCAGTATGTAGTCGACATCGCTGTAAGAGGTGGACGAGTAGAAGAACTGCAGCGAGCGGGTGACCTGCTGCACCACCGCGTCGCGGAAGGGTTCCAGCACCTCCGGGTAGTAATCGTCCGGCAGGCCGCTGCCGCCCTGACGCTTGGCCAGGCCGGCCTCCTCGGCGGACAGGCCGTAGCGGCGCTGAATCTCATCGGTCAGCTGGCGGCCGCCGAACAGCTGCTCGCGGGTATAGACGGTCTTGCCGTCCACCAGCACCGACAGCGCAGTCATGGTCGCGCCGATATCGACGACCGCCACCACCAGCTGCTCCTGGGGCGGAAACTGGCGTTCGAGCAGCGTGTAGGCGCGCTCAATCGCATAGGCCTCGACGTCCACGACGCCGGCCTGCAGCTCGGCCTCCTCTAGGGCCGAGACCCGCTGCTCGACATTCTCGCTGCGGCAGGCCGCCAGCAGCACCTCGACCTGGCCCTCGCCCTTGTCGGACGGCCCCTGCACCTCGAAATCCAGGTTCACTTCGTCCAGCGGATACGGGATGTACTGATCCGCCTCCAGCGCTATCTGCGCTTCCAGGGCGTCCTCGGACAGGTCGGCGGGCAGCTCCAGAGTCTTGGTGATGACCGCCGAGCCGGATACGGCCACCGCCGCCTCGCGCAGGCGCGTCTTGGAGCGGCGCACCACCTTGCGGATGGCCTCCGCGGTAGCGCCTATGTCGTTGATATTCTTGTCCACAACCGCATTCGGGGGCAGGGGCTCCACCGCGTAACATTCGACCCGGTATTTATCGCCATTGCGACTTAGCTCCAGCAACTTGACCGCAGTGGAGCTAATATCGAGTCCCAGCATGGCCTTTGGGCCTTTGTTCAGAAAAGGGAGCATCCCCATTTTTCTTATCTTTTCCGTGGGTTATGAAGGTTTGATGTTATAGCACTTTAAATTACAGCTGCAACCGGCATTTGCATAGGTAACAGCGCACAGAATTCGTATAATTATTCACCCGATCTTATAAAGACGTATACAGAAGCATTTCCATGACCGAAAAAGCCCGCAATCGCCTGCTCTCCCTGCTCTGGCTGGGCCTCGCCGGGGCAGCCGCCGCAGCCATGGCCTTTGCCAGCATCTACCTCTACCTGAAACCCGGCCTGCCGTCGGTGGAGAGCCTGCGCGATATCCGCCTGCAGACGCCACTGCGCGTCTACTCGCGGGACATGAAGCTGATCGGGGAGTTCGGCGAGAAGCGGCGCAATCCGATTACCATCGAGCAGACACCGGAACTGTTCATCAAGGCGGTACTCGCCGCCGAGGATGCGGGATTTTACTCCCATAACGGCGTTTCCATTAAAGGCTTAATGAGAGCCGCATCACAATTACTGCAAACCGGCTCCATTCAGTCCGGCGGCAGTACCCTGACCATGCAGGTCGCGCGCAACTTCTTCCTCAGCCGCGAACAGCGCTTCATCCGCAAGTTCAACGAGATTCTGCTGTCGCTGCAGATCGAGCGCGAACTCAGCAAGGACGAGATCCTCGAGCTGTACATCAACAAAATCTTTCTCGGCAACCGCGCCTACGGCTTCCAGGCCGCGGCCCAGGTCTACTACGGCCGCGATATCAGCGAGCTGAACCTGGCCCAGTGGGCCATGATGGCGGGCCTGCCGAAGGCGCCGTCCACCTTCAATCCGATTGCCAACCCGACCCGGGCCCTGGTGCGCCGCAACTGGATCCTGAAGCGCATGCTGGAGTTGGGCTATATCGACCAGGACGACTACAAAAACTCCATCACCGCACCGGTCACCGCCAGCTACCACGGCCGCGACCTGGATCTGGACGCGCCCTATATCGCCGAAATGGCGCGCAAGGAGGCGGTGGAGCTGTTCGGAGACAGCGCCTATACCGACGGCTACCAGATTATCACCACCGTCGACAGCCGCCTGCAGGAGGCCGCGCGCCGGGCCCTGCAACACGGCCTCGAGACCTACGACGCCCGCCACGGCTACCGCGGCCCGGAACAGCGCCTGGAGCCCGAGCTGCTGCAGGACAGTGACCAGCTGGTGGACCTGCTCAACGAGATACCGGTACTCGGCGGCCTGGAGCCGGCGGTGGTCACCGCGGTGGAGCCGCAGCGGCTGCAGGTGCAGCTGCGCGACCGGCGCGTGGTGGAGATTCCGTGGCAGAACGGACTCGACTCCATCCGCCCCTATATTTCCGAAAACGCGCGCGGACCGCGTATCAAGTCCGCCGAGGAGATGTTCGCGCCCGGCGACGTGGTGCGCCTGCGCCGCGTGGAGGTGACTGCACCGGCAGCGGAAGAGCTGGCCGCAAGCGGCGTCGAGCCTGCCGCGGATCCCTTCGCCGACCCCGGCGAGCAGGCGGCGCCCACCGAGGCGGAGCCGCAGGTGCGCGAGGAGTGGCACCTGGCACAGGTGCCCGCGGCCCAGGGCGCGCTGGTATCCCTGGCCCCGGAGGACGGCGCCATCCGCGCCCTGGTGGGCGGCTACGACTTCCGCCAGAGCCACTTCAACCGGGTCACCCAGGCCGCGCGCCAGCCGGGCTCCAACTTCAAGCCGTTCATCTACGCCTCGGCGATCGAGAAGGGCTACACTGCGGCCAGCGTGATCAACGACGCGCCCATCATCTTCGAGGAGACCAACCTGCAGGATGTGTGGCGCCCGGAGAACGACGGCGGGACCTTCCTCGGCCCGACGCGCCTGCGCACCGCGCTGTACCGCTCGCGCAATATGGTCTCCATCCGCCTGCTACAGGCCCTGGGTATCGACTACGCCCTGGACTTCGTCGAGCGCTTCGGCTTCGAGCGCAGCAAGCTGGCCCGCAACCTGACCATCGCCCTCGGCAGCTCGGCGCTGACACCGCTGGAGATGGCGCGCGGCTACGCGGCCTTTGCCAACGGCGGCTACCGGGTCGAGCCCTACCTGGTGGACAGGGTGCTGGATGTGAACGGCGAAGTCGTCTACCAGGCCCTGCCACTGACCGTGTGCCACAACTGCCCCGAGCCGGGCGCCGAGCCCGTCTCCGACGAGCCGCTCGATCTGGCCGAGCTGCAGATGGAGGCCGACGCGCTGGAGCCCGGCGAGGAGCCGATAGAGCTGCGCACCCTGTCGGTGGGGCCGCTCGATCAAACCGGCGATCAAGCGCGCCCGCGCGCACCCAGAGCCATATCGCCGCAGACCGCCTATATCATGGACTCCATCTTGAAGGATGTGATCAAAAAGGGCACCGGGCGCAAAGCCCTGGTCATGAAACGCGGCGACATCGCCGGCAAGACAGGCACCACCAATGGTCCCCGCGACGCCTGGTTCTCCGGCTACAGCCCCCATCTGGCCACCAGTGCCTGGGTCGGGTTCGACTCCAACGGCGAACTGGGCAAGAACGAATACGGCGGCTCTGCCGCCCTGCCGATCTGGATCGACTTTATGAGCACCGCACTCGAAGGGCTACCGGAGCGCCACCTGCCGCAGCCGGACGATATAGTGACAGTGCGCATAGATCCGCGCACCGGCCTGCGCACGGCCCGCGGCGGCATGTTCGAGATATTCCGCGCAGACAGAGTACCCGGCCGCGGAACCTACGGCGCCTACCGGCCCGCCTATTCCGACGACAGCGGCGATACCCCCGGCGATGAACAGCCTCCCGCCCCGCTGCCGGAAGAGCTGTTCTGATCGGCGAATCTACACAACGAAAAACGGGGCCAGACGGCCCCGTTTTTTTACCCCGCCGCGGCGACCGCAGGGGCTGACTCAGTGACTGCTGCGGTATTCGAGACAGGCGCGCTCCAATGCCGGCAGATCCGGTATCACCGCCTCTTCGCCGGACAGCGCCACGTGCATCAGCTCGCCCTGGTGGCAATCCTGCTCGCGTCTCGCCAGTTCGTCCGCGGTGACGCGCACCAGGCGCGGGGTGCCCTGCAGGACCAGGGCGAAGAACGGCAGATCTCCGCTCGGATTGCCGCTGCTCAAAACTGCAATACGGCCGCTGTCGCTGGCGGCGGCCAGCGGCTGGCCGCGCATCACCTCAAAAGACAGCAGCGGCAGGCGCTGTTCGCGCCAGTTGAGTTCCCCCAGATACCAGGGCGGCGCGTCGTAAGCGGCCACCGGTGTCTGCATCGCGATCACCTCGGACAGGGTGTCCACCGGCACCAGCAACTGGCCGTCCGCCAGCGGCAGCAGCAGGCTGCTGACTTCCTGGGGAACATCCACCGGCAGTGCTTCAACTTCGCTCATCGCCAATCTCTTCTCTGTCTATCGGTGCGGCTGCCCTATTGAAAACCCCTAGCCACTGACGACGGCGTCGCCGGTGTATTCGCGGATGGTCGCCAGCAGCACCTCTTCCTGATAGGGCTTGCCCAGGTAGTGGTTCACGCCCAGGGACAGGGCGTGATCGCGGTGTTTCTTGCCGGTGCGCGAGGTGATCATCACGATCGGAATATCCCGCAGACGACTGCTGGAGCGGATGTGGCGCGCCACCTCGAAGCCGTCCATACGCGGCATCTCGATATCCAGCAGGATCACATCGGGAATCGTATCCTGCAGCTGGATGACCGCATCCTGGCCGTCTTTGGCCGTCGTGACCAGGTAACCCTCCCGCTCCAGGAAGCGCGTGGTCACCTTGCGCACGGTCACCGAGTCGTCCACGACCATGACCCGCTGTTGGCGCTCCTGCGGCGCCGGTTCCGGCCGGCGCTCCTGCAACGCCGGCATCTCCGGGCGCGCCAACTGCGCGGCCTGGCGGCGCAGCAGCGCGTGGGCGTCGAGAATCACCACCACGGTGCCGTCACCGGTCACGGTGGCTCCGGAAACCCCCTGCACGCCGGCGAACTGCGGCCCGAGGCTCTTCACAACGATTTCGCGGCTGCCCATGATCGCGTCCACCTGCAGCGCCATCGCGTGGCCCTCGGAGCGCACCAGCAGCACCGGCAGCTGCATATCCTCGACACTCAGCTTGGGCCGGGCGCCGGACTGCAACAGGGTGCCGAAATAGCTCACCTGGTAGGGTTCGCCGGCATACTCGAAGCGGGCGTCCTCGGAGCGGTAGTAGTGCTCCAGCTCGAAGGGGCTCAGGCGCACTATGCCCTCGATGGTGTTCAGCGGCAGCGCAAAGATGTCTTCGCCGATCTTCACCATCAGCGCGCGGTTCACAGACACGGTGAACGGCAGGCGCACCACGAACTCGGTGCCGATACCGGCCTTCGAGTTGATATGTACCGAGCCGCCGATCTGTTTGATCTCCGCGGAAACCACGTCCATGCCCACTCCGCGGCCGGAGATCTGCGTGACCTTATCCGCGGTACTGAAACCCGCCTGCAGGATGAACTGCAGAATCTCGTTGTTGGAAAGCTCGGCGTCCGGGCGCATCAGGCCGCTTTCCACCGCCTTCTCGCGCACTTTTATCAGGTTGATACCGGCGCCGTCGTCGCTGATGGTGAGCACCACCTCGCTGCCCTCGCGCGCCAGGGCCACGGAGATGCGCCCGCGCTCCGGCTTGCCGGCGGCGACCCGTTCGGCGGGCATCTCGATACCGTGGTCCACCGCGTTGCGCAACATATGTTCCAGCGGCGCCACCATGCGTTCGAGCATGGATCTGTCCAATTCCCCCTCGACGTTGGAGAACACCAGGTCCACCTGCTTGCCCAGTTCGGCGCTCACCTGGCGCACGATGCGGCGCAGGCGCGGCACCAGGCGCGAGAAGGGCACCATGCGGCTGCGCATCAGGCCCTCCTGCAGCTCGGTGTTGACCCGCGACTGCTGCAGCAGCAGCGTCTCGGTATCCCGCGCCTTGTTGCCGAGGGTAGCGCGCAGCTCCATCAGGTCCGAGGTGGATTCCAGCAGGGAGCGGGACAACTGCTGGATGGACGAGTAGCGGTCCATCTCCAGCGGGTCGAAGTCGCCGTCCTGTTCCGCCAGCTGTTCCTGGCGGAAGAGTATCTGTGCCTCTGTCTCCATATCCAGGCGGCGCAGCTGTTCATTGAGGCGCTGCAGGGTGGAGTCCATCTCGTCCAGCGCCAGGCCGAACTCGCTTACCTGTTCTTCCAGGCGGCCGCGGGAAATCGCGGTTTCTCCGGCGAGGTTTACCAGTTCCTCCAGCAGTTCCGCCGCGACGCGCACCATTTCCTGCGGCTGGTTTCGCGGCGAGGCGCCGGACTCGCGCTCGCTGACTCCCTTTTTCTTGCGGATAAACGGCAGCACGTTGCTCGCCGCATCCTCGGCCGGTGCCGCCACCTCGGGCAACTGCGCAGCCGGCTCTACCGGCGCCTGCTGCGCCCCTTCCGACGGTGTCTGCGCACTCCCCTCCGCGACGGCCGCCCCGGCAGGCTCGACATCCACCGCCGGCAGATCGCCGGGCCCCGCATCCGCGGGAACCTCACCCGCCGGGCTCGCATCCTGTGCCGGCAGCTCGTCGGCCCAGTGGGTCGACAGCAGCTGCGCGAATTCCTGCAGTTGATCGCCCGCCATCCAGGCGCGCACCGTTTCGACGCCGGCGGCGATGCGGTCGTAGATTCCGTGGGCATCGGCAAAGAAGGCCGCAGACGGCCCGGCGCTGCCCTGCATCCCCTCGATGACCGTTTCGAAACGGTGTGCCACTTCGCCGAGCCCCATCAGGCCGGCCATGCGCGCACCGCCCTTGAAGGTGTGCAGCACCCGCTTCAGCGCCTCCGCGTGGCTCAGCTCCGCCGGCGCCTGCTCCCAGGTCTGGATCAGCTCCTCGAGCTCGTCGACCAGGTCGCCGGCCTCCTCCATAAACACATCGACCACATCCGGGTCGATTTCCGCGAGCAGTTTTTGCAGCTCTCCGTCGGCGGGCGCGGCGCTGTCGGCCGCCACCTGCGGCGCCTCGGCAACGGGCGCGGCCGGCTGTTCGACCCACTCGGCCGCGAGGTCTTCGGTGGCTTCCGCCGCCGGCGCTTCGATTTCTTCCGCCACAGGCGCTTCGATTTCTTCCGCCGCGGGCGCTTCGATCTCGCCGGCCGCCTCGACTGCGGCGTTCTCGGCGACCGGCGCCTGCTCCATGTTCAGCAGGTCGTCGAAGCTCAATTCGCCGAAATCCGCGCTCTCGGTGTCGTCGCGCCGCGTCGGCTCCGGTGTTTCGAGCGCGGCTTCACTCGCGGCCAGCTCGGCGCTGTCGATCCCCAGCTCGGACAGGTCGTAGTCGTCTTCGGCGGCCGGGGCGCTGTCGTCCTGCGCCAGATAGCGCAGCGCCTCACCGACGGCTTCGCTGACTTCCGGCAGATCCTGCGCCGCGGCGACAGCGTCAACCAGATCCAGCAGTTCGTTGTGGCCCTGCTCCAGGGCCGCCCACAGCGCCGGCTCCTCCTCGAGGCGGCCGTCGATGACCTTGCGGTAGACGTCCAGCAGCAGCTGTGCCAGTTCGGCCAGAGTCGGCAGCTGCGCGCGGCTCGCCGCCTCCCGCAGCACATCCAGTTCCTCCGCGACCGGCGTCAGCAGCGACTTGTCGCCGGGGCGGGCGCGCCACTGGTTCAGCATCTGATCGGCGTCCAGCAGCACCCTCATGCCGTCCGCCATAATCACCGCGAGCAGTTGCGGATCCACCGCTTTGGGCTCGTTGGCCTCGCGCTCGCGGATCAGGTGGCCGACGGCGCGCTCCTGCAGCTCGGCCACGCGGGCGAGGAACTGCTCCGATTTTTCGACGACCAGCGGCTCGCCGGTGCGGATCTGCTCCAGTACGCCGCGCACATAGTCGGCGCCGTCGGCGATCAGATCGAAGATATCTGCGTCAATCGCCACCTGGTAGGTGCGCAGCTCCTTGGCGAAGCGCTCCAGCGGCGCCACCAGCTGCGCGACCACCGTCACCTCCGCCATATGCGCCGAGCCCTTCAGGGTGTGCAGTGCCCGGTGCAGCGGATCGGACGGCACACCGTAGAGGGGCGCCGCCGCGCGCATATCGGCGAGGAACTCGTCCACCACGGCCAGATGGGTCTCCGCCTCCTGGGCGAAGATCTCCCACAGCTGATCCCTGTCCTCGGCGCTCTCGGGCTCGTCGCTCGGCGCCGGGGGCTGTGTCACCGGCGCCGCGGCGGCCGATTCCCGCTGCAACTCCGCCGGCACCTCGCCGCGGGACAGCTGCTGGGCCCAGGCCTCCAGCTGCGCGGTGCGCCCGGGATCCGGATCGCCACTGCCGCGGCGGAAGCCGTCGATCATCGAGGGCAGCTTGTTGCGCACCTGCTCCACCAGCTCCACGTGGGCGCGGCTCGGTTTGACCGTGTCGTCGAGCACCCGGTTGAGCATGTTCTCCACCGCCCAAGCCAGCTCGCCGATCTCCAGCGCCTCGACCATGCGCCCGGACCCCTTGAGGGTGTGGAAGCCGCGGCGGAATTCCACCAGCGCGTCGCGGTTGGAGAAGTTGGCGGCCCACTGCGGGAAGTAGTGGCCGATGGTCTCGAGAACCTCCGCGGCCTCTTCGAGGAAAATCTCGACGATCTCATCGTCGATCAGGCTGTCGTCCTCGGCCAGATCCGCGGCCGGTGCCGACTCCTCCTCAACCGCGGGCTCGTCTGTCACCGGCGCCTGGGCGGGCGCGGTGTCTATTTCGTCGGGCTGGCTGTCCGCGGCAATCTCCTCGTCCGCGGCCTGCGGTTCGCCGGCGGCGGTGAACCAGCTGTCCTC
The DNA here is from genome assembly GCF_056160225.1 of Microbulbifer sp. ABF4_143. Lineage (NCBI taxonomy): Bacteria > Pseudomonadati > Pseudomonadota > Gammaproteobacteria > Cellvibrionales > Microbulbiferaceae > Microbulbifer > Microbulbifer sp. ABF4_143. Next base: position 18,383 of record NZ_JBSWWT010000028.1, on the reverse strand, counting down.
ATCGCCGAGAACGGCGGGCTCCTCCCCGGCGGGTGCGGGCGCCGCGGTATCTTCCGCCGCCTCAAGGGTGAAAGCGTCCAACACGGCGGCCTCTTCCGCCGCGCTGTCTTGCGCTTCCGCAGGGGGTTCGGCCGCGGAAACCTCGCTCTCGTCGGTGACAGCGAAGCCGAGGGTGGCGACACTGTCTTCCGCCAGTGCCAGCAGCATGTCCGCGTCTTCGATACCGTCGGCGCGGCGCTCCAGGTAGTACTCGACGCTGGTAATCGCATCGGCCAGGGTGTCGAGCAGTTTCCACTCCGGCTGTTCGACGGCATCGATCAGCTGCTCGGAGATATAGCGCCGACAGGCGCTGACAATTTCACCCGCGCGCTTGTAGCCGACCATATCCAGGCCGCCGCAGACCTCCTGCAGCCGCTCCGGCACCCGGTTCAGGTAACTGATATCCCAGTGGCTGGCGATATACTCCACCACCGCTTCCTTGACCGCCTCGAGGCCGAGGCGGGCTTCGCGCAGCACCGTGTCGGTGGCATCGCCCATCAGGGGCTGATCGCTGTCCGCATTCTTGTTGCGCGCCACCACCGCGACCAGGGCCGAGTCGAGCTGCACCAGCTCGCCGGCGGCGCGCATCAGCAATTCATCGACATCTTCTTCGCCGCGAGAACCCTCACCTCCTCGCGAGGCGTCGCGCAGGCATTCGTAGATACCCCGCGCGCGGCTGCGCTGGTTTTCGAGACCCAGCACGCCGAGGGTATCCGCCACGCGCTTGGCCACCGCGGCCGTGTCCGACAGCGGCGGCCGTTCGGCGCCGGCGATGCCGGGCTCAAGCGCCTCGCGCACGGTCTGCAGCTCTTCGCGCAGTGCCGCCACCGCAGTGCCGAGCGCGTCTGGGCCCATCGCCAGCGCGTCCTCGGTATCCGGGCGCGGCGTGCCGGGCACGGCCCTATCCAGTGCGTAAGCGCGGTACAGCGCTTGGCAGCGCGGGCCATTGGGGCCGGCCAAGTAGATATAGAACAGCAGGTTGCGCACCAGGTCGCGGTCCAGACGCGCATCCAGCACCTTGGCACCGCGCCCCTGCAACAGGCGGAACTCCACATCGATACGGCGCAGCAGCTGGCGCAGCGCCGGCATCACGCTGATGCGGTGCTCGCCGATGGCCTCGAAGAGGCCGAGCATTATTTGCCACAGTGCTTGACGCGGACTGCCGCTGTACAGCAGCGACATCTTCTCGGTCACCTTGACCAGATAGGCGAGGCTCTCACCACTGTTGACGTCGCGGATCAGGGAGGCGGCAGCGACGTGGTACATCTTGCGCAGCTTGCCCACCAGTTCCTGCAGCTTGGCATTGTCATTGACGATGGGCTGGCGCTTGCCACCGGCGCTTTCGAGCGGGGACAGGTCCGGGGAGAAAAGTGCCCCCTCGGTGATCAGACGCTCGCGACGCACCGCGCGCAGGTCGTTCAACAGGGGCAACAGCAGCACCGCGTTGTCGCGGCGCTGGAAGGCGACTTTTTCCAGATACAGCGGCAGCTCGAGCAGGGCGCGCATCAGGAACTCGCGCGTCTCGTCACTGTTTTCCACTTCACCGCCGGCCAGGGCCTGTACCAGCTGCTCCATTTCCTCGGCGAGCATGGCCGCCCCGGTCAGCTCGGCCATATGCAGGCTGCCGTGCACCTGGTGGATCAGCTCCAGGCAGCTTTTCAGCGGAGCCTGGTCGGCACTGGAATCAGAGGCGAAAGCCTCCAGCAGCTGGCGCGCCTGCGCCAGTGTCTCGTTGATTTCACCCGTCAGCCAGTCCAGGGCCAGGAAGTTCGGATTGTCGTGACTCACGCCAAGTCCTCAGTAATTCATTCTGTACGCCGACGCCATGCCCCGGGTGCAAGCCGCAGCCCGCAGTGCTCCGAAAGCAATTCCGTGCGCCTTTTTTACGCCCGGCCCAAAATATGGGGCGGCCGGACGTAAACCTTGTTCGCAGATCAGGCCAGGGCCCGGTCTTCGCGCTCCTCGGCAGTTTCGGCACTCTCGTCATCCAGCAGCGAGAAGTCCTCTTCACCCACTTCCGGGAGTTCAACATCGTACAGATCGGAGGTCTCCTCGGTACTCTCTTCGCTCGGCAGTTTGAAGCCGGCGACGGATTCGCGCAGGGCGTTGGCGGTCTTGGCCAGGTTACCGATCGACTGGGCGGTGGCCTGGGTACCGGCGGAGGTCTGCGAGGTAATCTCCTGAATCACGTTCATCGTGTTGGAGATGTGGCCCGCGGAGGAGGCCTGCTGGCGGGCGGCGTTGGAGATGTTCTGAATCAACGCGGCCAGGTTGGTGGATACGCTTTCGATCTCTTCCAGCGCAACACCGGCGTCCTGCGCCAGGCGCGCACCGCGCACCACCTCGGTGGTGGTCTGCTCCATCGAGACAACCGCTTCGTTGGTATCGGACTGAATCGCCTTCACCAGGCCCTCGATCTGCTTGGTCGCGGCGGCGGAACGTTCCGCAAGGCGCTGAACTTCGTCCGCTACCACCGCAAAGCCGCGGCCCGCATCGCCGGCCATGCTCGCCTGGATGGCAGCGTTAAGGGCCAGAATGTTGGTCTGGTCGGCAATGTCGTTAATCAGGCTCACGATATCGCCGATCTCCTGGGAGGATTCACCCAGGCGCTTGATCCGCTTGGAGGTGTCCTGGATCTGCTCGCGGATGGTATCCATGCCCTTGATGGTGTTCTGTACCACCTTGGCGCCATTGCTCGCGATCTGTACCGAGCGCTCCGCCACCTGGGCGGACTCGGCGGCGTTCGCAGATACCTGGTCGATGGTCACGGCCATCTCGTTCACCGCCGCGGAGGCGCCGGCGATTTCCTGCGCCTGGTGCTCGGATGCCTCGGCCAGGTGCAGTGCGGTCTGCTGGGTTTCCTGGGACAGGGTCGACACTTCCTGGGCGGCACTGTTGATTCGCGACACCAGCACGCGCAGCTGGTCGATGGTGTAGTTGATGGAGTCCGCAATCGCGCCGGTGAAAGCCTCGGTCACCGTGGCGGTGGTGGTCAGGTCACCATCTGCCAGGTCGGCCAGCTCATCCAGCAGCTGCATAATCGCCTGCTGGTTGCGCTCGTTGGTCTCGGACTCCTCTTTCAGGCTGCGGCGGGTACCGGAGAAGGCCATGATCATCATGCCGAAGATCAGCATCACGAAAACGCCGGTGATGATCATGATGGTCTGGTTGTTCGGCTGGCGCTCGCCGGACAGGTTTACAATGCGGTCGTTCAGGCTGTTGAGGGATTCCAGCAGCTGCGGCGAGGAGGCGATGATGCCATCCGCCGCCTGACGGGTGGCGAACAGCGCCGGGGTGGCCTCGAAGATCTCGCGCACCGAGGAGCTCACAAACTCGAACAGTTCGGTAATCTCATCCAGGGACTGGCGCGCCTCTTCGTCGGTTACCCGGGAGATCCCCATCACCACGTCACCGCTCTTCATCCCCTCGACCACTTTACCGAACAGGCTGGCGTCGGTGTTGAACTGGTCCGCCGCGGCCTCAGCGTCTTCGCCGCCCTGCAGCATCTTGTCGATGTTCCGGCCGATACGCTCCGCGCGCCATACCTGCAGCTGCGCCTGCTCGACCTGGTTGGCCGGGGCGTTGTTGGCCAGCAGGATTTCCACGATGTTGTTGTGCTCCGCCTGCAGTTCCGGCAGCGAGTCGTTCAGGGTACTGGCCACATCGTTCAGGAAGATGATCGAATCCTTGTTGCCAATGATGGTGTCGGCCTGCTCGCGCACCTGCTGCCAGATCTGGCCGTAGGCGGACAGCTCGGAGGCCAGCGCGCGGCGGGTGCCGGCGTCGGCGCGCTGCAGCTGGCCCCAGGTGGAAGCCATCTGGCCGACGACCTTCTCCAGCTCGGCGAACGCCTCCTCGTCACCGGCGGTGGCCGCCGGGGCGTGGGACACCACCTGGTAGGAAAGTGCACGCAGTTCCGCAACCTGCTGCAGATACTCCTTATCTCGATCGCCCTGGGTCTGCACCAGGTAGATACTGACAATCAGCCCCGCCAGCGTGGCGAGTACCAGCAGACCCATAAACAACGCCGCCGGGTTACTGCGCAGCGCGGAAAAGGAACTCTGGGAGCCTGTTTTCATAATTTACTCCTGGCGGACCTGAACCTCAGGCCAATTCTTCTTATCACCACATTAATTAACGCTTTGCCCGGAACAGTCCTCAGCACCGCATGAAGAAACTCACACTTCGGCCGTACTGCCCGGAATTTTTCCCCAAGGAAAATCAGAATGCCGCGGCCCAGCTACCCGCTAGTGCGCCGCGGCATCCAAAAACTGGAAATCATTGATCAGCGCCTGCATGTCGAACACCAGCCAGCGCTCCTGTTGCAACACAAACTGGCCGTTCACCATGGGCGCAAAGGGCTCAAGCAGATCCCCCGGCGCCCCCTTGGCGTACTCGAGTGCCAGGTGCTGCATACCGTGCAGCTCGTCGACGATCAGCCCCGCGTAGATTTTCTCATGCTCGACCACCAGTACGCGGCGACGCTGGCGCTGGCCTCTGAGATGCCCGCCGAAGAAGGCGGCCATATCGAACAGCGGCAACAGGCGGCCGCGCACGTTGGCCACGCCGCGCACCCAGGGCTGAACCCCGGGCACGAAGGTGTAGGGAGGAACTTCGAGCAGTTCCACCACCTCGTCCATGGAGGCGACGAAGCGGTGGCCCAGCAGAGAAAAACCGATACCGGTCCAGTAGGGCTTGACTTCCTGACGGCCGGGCAGGCCGGCGGCCTGCGTCTTGGCGCGCCTGGCGATTTCAACCAGCGCGAGATAGGGGCTCTGTGACTGCACTGTCAACAGCTGGCCGCTAGGCCAACACCTCCTCGATGGCACCCAGCAGCTTGCCCTCGTCCACGGGCTTGGTCAGATAGGCGCGCGCGCCCTGACGCATACCCCAGACGCGGTCCGTGTCCTGGTCTTTGGTGGTCACGATGATAATCGGGATTCCCGCGGTGCTGCCGTCCTTGCTCAGCTGACGGGTGGCCTGGAAGCCGTTCAGGCCGGGCATCACGATGTCCATCAGAATGACGTCGGGGCGCTGCTCGCGCGCAACCTCGACACCGTTTTCGCCGTTGGCAGCGGCGATCACCGCGTGGCCATTCTTCTCCAGGATAGTGGTCAGCTTGTGAGTTTCGGTAGGAGAGTCGTCAACGATTAATACTCTAGCCATGTGTCCCCCGCGACATATTCTTTCCGCGACAGCGCCGGTAGAGGGGCACTGCGCGGGTTTGTTGTCGTTTAATTTACAAAGCGGCAGCCACCCGGCACCGCTCCGCCCTTCAATAATTGTTGTTGCCACCGAATGCCCGGAGGGCATGTGCGGTGATGATTGTGTCAGATCTCCGCGAACGGGTCGCCCGCGGAGTGAAAACCATTCTATGCCAGACGCGCGAACAAAGTCACAGCGCCGGCAGGCACCCCCATTCAGGCCGCGTGGTGCGGCTTGGCGTGCGCGGAGATTGCGCCCAGCAACTCGCTCTTGCTGAACGGCTTGGTCAAATATTGATCACAGCCAACGACACGCCCCTTGGCCTTGTCGAAGAGGCCGTCCTTACTCGACAGCATCACCACCGGCGTCGAGCGGAATTCACTGTTGTTCTTGATCAGTGCGCAAGTCTGGTAACCGTCCAGGCGCGGCATCATGATATCGACAAAAATGATATCCGGGCGGGAGTCGGCAATTTTTGCCAGCGCATCAAAACCGTCTGTAGCAGTGACTACCGTGCAACCTGCCTTTTGCAGCAGTGTCTCGGCGGTGCGACGAATCGTTTTACTGTCGTCGATCACCATCACCGTCAGGCTTTCCCAGTTGAGCTCCATAGTGTTATCGAATCCCCTGTTCACTTATTTTCGGGCGCCGCCGGCAATATCTGCACAAGCACCCTTTGTTCAACCGCTTGCGGGGTCTGGACGCCTCAATTGGATGAGGTCGCACATAGGGAGGAACTTTTATCACAGAACCCCAAGTGAATCTACCAGAGCCTACCAGAGGCGGCGGGCACACGGCACCGCGATACCACCCTATTGCTGCCGCGGCGCTTCGCTCGCGAGGTCAAACAGTTGCGCCGGGGGCGGCCTGCTCTTACCTTATCCAGCCGGCGGGCCACTGCGCACCCGACCTGAACAGCCGCATTGCCCAGGCGCGATTTTTCAACAAACACGGATACCGGTATGAGTTACTCCCTCGGCGTGGTGATGGACCCCATCGCCAACATCCATTTTAAAAAGGACACAACCCTGGCGCTGCTACAGGCCGCACAGCGCAGCGGTTTCGAACTGTTTTATTTTGAACAGGGCGACCTCTACCTGGACGGCGGCCGCGCCATGGGACGCGGCCGCCCCCTGCGGGTGTTCGACGATGCCGGGCACTGGTTCGAACTCGACGAGGCCACGGAAATACCGCTGGGCCAGCTCGACACCATCCTGATGCGGGTGGACCCGCCCTTCGACAACGAGTACATCTACTCCACCTATATACTCGAAGCGGCCGAGCGCGAGGGCGCACTGGTGGTAAACAAGCCACAGGCACTGCGCGACTGCAACGAAAAGATCTTCGCCACCCACTTCCAGCAGTGCTGCCCGCCGCTGATCGTCAGCCGCGACATGCAGAAATTGCGCGATTTTCACAAAAGTCACAAAGATGTGATTTTCAAACCGCTCGACGGCATGGGCGGCGCCGGCATATTCCACTGCAAAGCGGACGGCGCCAACCTGGGCGCCATCCTGGAAATGCTCACCGAGCGCGGCCGCAAACAGATCATGGGCCAGCGCTATATCCCCGAGATCAAAGACGGCGACAAGCGCATCCTGGTCGTGGACGGCGAGGCCGTACCCTACTGCCTGGCGCGCATACCCGAAGCCGGCGAGACCCGCGGCAACTTGGCCGCCGGTGGCCGCGGCGAGGCCCGCCCACTGACCGACCGCGACCACTGGATCGTCGAGCAGGTGGCGCCGGCATTGAAGGAGCGCGGCCTGCTGTTCGTCGGCCTGGACGTGATCGGCGACTACCTGACCGAAATCAACGTCACCAGCCCCACCTGTGTGCGCGAGATAGACGCCGCCTACGGCACCGATATCGGCGCCCTGCTGATGAGCGCCATCACAGACCGGCTGGCGCAAAAGGGGTAAACTAGGGAACTCTCTCAGCGCGCGGCTGAGCGGAATATAAAAAGCAGTAACCAAAACGAACAATGAATTCGACCGCCAACGGCACGCAACCCCAGGCCGCCCAGCACGACCGCTTCGTGTTCGCCCTGTTTCTCGCCTGCGCCTTTCACGCGCTGGTGATTTTCGGCGTGGCCTTTGCCGCGCCGGAAGGCCGCCAGGCGCCTCCGACCCTGGAGGTGACCCTGGCGCAACACCGGGAGGCGGCGGCGCCGGAAGACGCCGACTACCTGGCCCAGCACAACCAGCAGGCCAGCGGCACCGCCGACACGCCGAAGGAGCTTTCCAGCAACCGCCGCGCGGAGATGGCCGACACCGCCATCCGCGAGCTGAAGCCGCTGCCCCAACAGAGGGCTGCGCGGCCGGCGGAACAGCGCCGCCAGTTGGTGACCACCATCGGCGACAGCCCACAGCGCGCGCCGGAGCTGCCCGCTGAAGACACGCCCTCGGACGAGCAGCGCGGCGACGCGCCCAACGACCTGCCGCTGACCAACCCGGAGATCGCCAGCCTGCAGGCGCGCCTGGACAAGATCCGCCAGACCATCGCCCAGCGCCCGCGGGTGCGCCGCCTGACCTCGGTGGCCACCAGGGCCTCCGCCGACGCCGCCTACCTGCACGAGTGGCGGCAGAAGGTGGAAGCGGTGGGCAACGACAACTTCCCGGAAGAGGCGCTGCGGCGGCAGATTACCGGCAGCCTGCGCATGATGGTGCGGCTGCTGCCCACCGGCGCGGTGGAGGAAGTGGTGATCCTGGAGTCCTCCGGCGAGCGGATTCTCGACGACGCGGCGCAGCAGATAGTGCGCCTGGCCGCCCCCTTCGCCCCCTTCCCGGCGGAGATCCGCAAGGAGGCCGACCGCCTGGAGATCATCCGCACCTGGCGTTTCGAAATGACCGGACTCTCCACCGCCGCCGGTGATATGCCCAAGCGCGGCTAAACTTTTTTCTCACGCCCGCATTTCGCAGACACAGACCCTATGCACAGCTCCAGTATCGACAGCGACCTCACCCACGGCAGCCTGCGCGGCCAGTTCCTGCTGGCCATGCCCGGCATGCAGGACCCGCGCTTCAAGCAGACCATCGCCTTTATGGTGGAGCACACCAGCGAAGGCGCCATGGGCATCGTCATCAACACACCGAGCAAGGTGCAGTGGAAGGAGGTGTTCGAACAGCTGTCGCTGCAGGACGCCAGTCTGCGCGGCGACGAAACAGTGCTGCTGGGCGGCCCGATGTCGCCGGAGCAGGGTTTCGTACTCCACGGCGCCGGCATGAAGTTCGACTCCACCGTGGAGATCAACGAGGACATCAGCCTCACCGCCTCCAAAGACATCCTCGAATCCCTGGCCGCCGGGCGCGGCCCCGACGACGTGCTGCTGGCGCTCGGCTACGCCGGCTGGGGCCCGGGCCAGCTGGAGCAGGAGCTGGTGGAAAACGCCTGGCTGACCCTGCCGGCGGAACCCGAGATCCTCTTCGCCACCCCCTGGCACAAGCGCTGGCACACCGCCGCCGCGCGCCACGGCATTGATCTGGCCGGGATTGGCTCCCAGGCGGGCCACGCCTAGGGGGCCCCGTTGGATAAAGACAAACCTGTAACCGCCCTCGCCTTCGACTTCGGCACCCGCTCCATCGGCGTCGCCTTCGGCCAGAGCCTGACCGGCAGTGCGCGCGAACTGCCGCCGCTGCCGGCTAAAGACGGCAAGCCCGACTGGGCGCGGGTCCAACGGCTGATCGACGAGTGGAAACCGCAACTGCTGCTCGTCGGCCTGCCGCTGAATATGGACGGCAGCGAGAGCGAATTCGGCGCCCGCGCGCGCAAGTTCGGCCAGCGCCTGCACGGCCGCACCGGGCTGCCGGTGGAATACGCCGACGAGCGCCTCAGCACCCGCGCCGCCAAGGAGGAGGCGCGGGATCGCGGACACCGCGGCAGCTACGCGGAAAATCCGGTGGATTCCATCGCCGCGCGGATTTTCCTCGAAGACTGGCTGCGCGCGCGCGGCTAGCCGCCGGTGGTCAGCCATCGGTGGTTGATGGTAGGCTCTCTCGCCACCATCACTCACCACGATTAACGACCGAGCAGTATGTCCATCACCCGCATCCGCATCGCCACCCGCGAGAGCGCCCTGGCGCTATGGCAGGCCAACTACGTCAGGGACCGCCTGCAGCGGGAACACCCGGAATTGCAGATAGAACTGCTGCCGCTGACCAGCCGCGGCGACCAGATGCTGAACATCCCGCTGGCCAAGGTCGGCGGCAAGGGGCTCTTCGTCAAAGAACTGGAAGTGGCCATGCTCGAGGGGCGCGCGGATATCGCCGTGCACTCGATGAAGGATGTGCCGATGGAGTTCCCCGATGGCCTGCACCTGCCGGTGATCTGCGAGCGCGAGGACCCGCGCGACGCGTTTGTGAGCAATCACTACGCAAACCTCGACGAGCTCCCGCAGGGTGCCGTGGTCGGCACCTCCAGCCTGCGCCGCCAGTGCCAGATACTCGCGCACCGCCCCGACCTGGAAGTGAAGTTCCTGCGCGGCAACGTCAACACGCGCCTGGCCAAACTGGACGCCGGCGAATTCGACGCCATCGTACTCGCCGCCGCCGGCCTGCTGCGCCTGGAAATGCCCCAGCGCATCCGCACCTTCCTGCCCCCGGAACTGCTGCTGCCCGCCGGCGGCCAGGGCGCCGTGGGCATCGAGAGCCGCCGCGACGACGCGCTGGAAGCGCTGCTGCAACCGCTGCACTGCCCCGCCACCGCCGCGCGCCTGGCCGCCGAGCGCGCGCTGGTCAAGCGCCTGAACGGCGGCTGCCAGATCCCGATCGGCTGCTACGCCGAACTGCAGGGCGGCGAACTGTGGCTGCGCGGCCTGGTCGGCAGCCCCGACGGCCGCACCCTGTTGCGCGCCGAGAGCCGCGGTGCGGCCACCGACGGCGAGGCCCTGGGCACGGCGCTGGCGGAAGAGCTGCTGTCCGCCGGCGCCGACAAGATACTCGCCGCCATCTGACCGCACCCGCCCATGCAAGACACAGGCAACCTGAGCGGCAAGCGCATACTGGTTACCCGACCCGAGGCGCAGGCCCGTAGCTGGTGCGAACGCCTGCGCGCCGCCGGCGCCACCGTGGACAGCATCCCGATGCTCGCCATAGAGCCGGTCACCGACGGCGCGGAACTGCAGGCGATCAAGAACCAGATACTCGACTTCGACCAGATCGACCACGCGATCTTCGTATCCCGGAACGCGGTGCAACTGGGCTTCGACTGGCTCGACGACTACTGGCCGCAACTGCCCCAGGGTCCGCGCTACTACGCCATAGGTGCCGCCACCGCGCGCGCGCTGCAGCAGCGCGGCGTGGACTCCGATGCCGGCAGCGACAGTATGGATTCCGAGGAGCTGCTGGCACTGCCGGCACTGCAGCGGGTCGCCGGCCAGCGCGTGTTGATTTTCCGCGGCTGTGGCGGCCGCACACTGATTGGCGAGACACTGCGCGCGCGCGGTGCGCGGGTCGACTACTGCGAGATCTACCGCCGCACCCTGCCCGCCGGCGCCTGCGCCGCGCTGGCGCGCTACGCGGCGCGCCCGGACGCAATCGGCGTACACAGCGGTGAAACCCTCGCGAACCTGGCCCGCTGCATCCGCGACAGCGGGCGCGAGACCCTGTTCCAGCCGCCGCTCGTCTGCCCCAGCGCCAGAGTCGCCGAACAGGCCCGCGCCCTCGGCTTTCAGCGCCCGCGGGCCGCGCGCAACGCCGGCGACGCCGCGATGCTCGAGGCACTGCGGGCGTCGCTCCGCTGAGGCGGCGATCCATTCCCCGCCGCGCGCGAGTAAAAAATTTCAAAAGGGCGTCACGCGTCGTATAAAGCGTGCCGTCTATCGCTATAATTTGACGACAATTTCTACCCCTGCGCCGCCACACCATGACTGACGACAACTCAAAAAGCGCCGCTCCCAGCCGCAAACAGAGCGCTCCTGACAGCGCCCGGGAAGGCTCCGAGGCGGCCCCGGAATCCAAGAGCAACTTCGCCAAAGCCGCGCAGAGCAAATCCACCGTCAAGGGCGGCGGCAAAGAGGCCGATAAAGGCCGCCGCGGCAGAGGCTGGCTGTGGCTGCTGCTTTTCGCCGCCGTGCTCGGCGGCCTCGGCAGCTGGGCCTGGTTCAACTGGCCACAGCTGCAGGACAGGCTCGAGCGGCTGACCGCCTGGCGCGCAACCGACAGCGGACCGCCGGCGGCGCAGACGGCGCCGGCTGCGCAAGCCGTCGTCGAGGAGGTCGAGGAGATAGCCCCACCGGAGCCGGCGCAACCGGCCGCACAGCCGGGCCTGCCGGATGCCGCGGCCGCGGAAAGCGCCCGCGCGCTGCAACAGGCCAACGAGCTGCTGCGCAACCAGATCCAGGGCCAGGGCCGCACCATTGCCCAATTGCAGCAGCAGCTCGCCGCCCTGCAGCGCGCCGTCGCGGCCCAGGGCAGCAGACTCGGCCAACTGGGCAACGTCAGCCGCGATGACTGGCAGCTGGCCGAGGCGGACTATTTACTGCGCCTGGCCAACCAGCGCCTGCTGCTGGAGCGCGACAGCCGCGCCGCCCTCGGCCTGCTGGAAGAGGTCGACGGCATACTGCGCCAGGTGGACATGCCGGACCTGTACGGCGTGCGCCAGCAGCTGGCTCGCGACATCGCCGCATTGAAACTGGTCCAGAACATCGATCGCGAGGGACTCTACCTGCGCCTCGGCGCACTGGAGGAGCAGCTGATCCGCGTCAGCATCCAGCCGCAGTTCGATCTCGCCACCCGCGACCCGGCACAGGCAGAGCCCGAAGCCGAGAGCGCCGAGGCCCCGGCCTGGAAACGCAGCTGGCACAACTTCACCCGCTTTATGCGCGACTCGGTGCGCATCCGCGACGGCGACATAGACCCGGTACTGCTGTCGCCGCAGAGCGAGGCCCGCTTCCGCCAGAACCTGCGCCTGAACATTGAACAGGCGCAGCTGGCGCTGCTGCGCGGTGACAGCACCGTGTACAAGGACGCGCTGCAGAGCGCGCACCAACTGCTGCGGGAATACGCTATCGCCAGCCACCAGCGCGACGTGCTGCTGCGCGAGCTGGAGGAACTGCGGCAGGAACCCATTGAGGCCGAGCTGCCGAGCCTGGCCGCCTCCCAGAGCGCGCTGCACAACTATATCGAGCAGCTGCACAAAACCGACAGACAGGGCGCCGAGGCGCCGGGGGGCGACGTCCAGTGAAGCGTTTCCTGTTTGCCGCGCTGGCGCTGCTGCTGTTCGGCGCCTTTCTGGTGGAGGCGATACGCAGCTACCCCGGCTATATGCTGATCATGATCGGCGGCGACATCGACAAGCGCATCGAGCTGAACCTGTGGATGGCCGTCATCGCCCTGACCCTGGGCGTGCTCGCCCTCTTCTTCGCCCTGTGGCTGTTGCGCAGCCTGCTGCGCGGTATCGGCGGCGGCGTCAGCCGCATCCGCTTCGGCCGCCAGCGGGTCGCGCGGCGGCGCCTGACCAACGGCCTGGTGGAATTTATGGAGGGCAACTGGGCCCGCGCCCGCCGCCAGCTGCTGAAGAGCGCCCCCCGCTCCGAGGCACCGCTGATCAACTACCTCGCCGCCGCGCGCAGCGCCTTCGAACTGGGCTACCGCGACGAGGCCAACGAACTGCTGGCCAAGGCCGAGGCCTGCGGCGAAGACACCCGCCTCGCCGTCGCCCTCAGCCAGGCGCGTATGCAACTGCTGGACAAGCACTACGAACAGTGCATCGCCAGCCTCGAGCGCGCCAAGCAGGTGGAACCCAAGCACCCGGCCCTGCTGCAGTTGCTGAAACAGGCCTACTACCGGCTGGGCGAGTGGAACGGCCTGCGCGAACTGCTGCCGGAGCTGGAGAAGCACGCCAATATGCGCGAGGAGGAACTCCAACAGCTGGAACTCGAGGTCTACCAGCACCTGCTGGTGGACGCGACCAGCCGCCGCGACAAAGACAAGCTGCGCGAGATCTGGCAGAGCCTCAGCGGCCGCTGGCAACGCAACACCGAACTGCGCAGTCTCTACGCCGCGCAGCTGCACCAGATAGGCGAAGACATAGAAGCGGAAAAGCACCTGCGCTGGCTGCTCAACCGCGAGTGGCGCGCCGATATGGCCAGGCTCTACGGCTGCCTGACCGGCGCAGACCCCGCCACCCAGCTCACCATCGCCGAAGGCTGGCTCAAGGAATACGGCGAGAACGCCGACCTGCTCACCTGCCTCGGCCGCCTGTGCCTGCGCAACCAGCTATGGGGCAAGGCGCGGCAGTATTTCGAAAAGAGCCTGCTGCTCAGATCCGACCCCGCCACCTCCGCGGAGCTTGCGCGCCTGCTGCACGCGCTGGGGGAAACCGAAGAGGCGGCCAAGCTCTACAAGGAGGGGCTGATGCAGGCCGTCGCCGACCTGCCGCAAGTCCCCCTGCCGGGCCAGGAGCGCCCGCTGCTCGGCGCCAGCGCCTGATCCTTTGTTGGCACTTCCTCTACCCAGGGCCAGAGGTGCATACCGATAACGCCGTACCCGAGCGGAAAGTACTATCAGGCCGCTGAAAAAGTATTTTTCAGCGGCCTGATAGTTTCGAGCCGCCCGCGTGACGTGGACGCTCACCGCATTAGCGGTCGTTCAACCCGACCCCATCGAGGATTTTGTCTATACACTTTTCAACTCTCGACTGCCTCGTTTTCGATTGTTTGGCTCCGGAAAAGTAGAGCAGATAGCCTCTCTGGCGCCCGGGAGTCAAAGCCTCGAAAGCGGCTTTCAAGGCTGGGTTTTCGTCCAATACAGCCTGGAACTCTTCCGGCACCCCGAATTCTTCGGTCTTCTTGAATTCCACACTGAGGCCGGCCTTCTCCACTTCGATGGCCTCGTCAATGTAGGCCTTCACGATGGATCTGATCTTCCTGATCTCTTCCACATCGGTGAAACGAATCTGGCGAGCCGACTGAACATTCTCCGTTTGTGAAACCAGAATACCTTCAGGGTCTTTCAGCAAGGCGCCTTTCATAAACAACAGTGCGCAGTATTCTTTGAATCCGTGCATAAGGAATACGTTTTTCCCATCGAGAGAGTAGCACGGCTTGCCCCATTTCAACTCCTCAGACAGCCGGCACTCGAGAGCTATCGACCTTAACTCTTCATACTCCTTCTGCCACGCTTTTGCTCCTGCAACAAAAGCGTCGACCTTCGGATTGAACTTATCCCCTTCCGCTCGGCTCATAAGGCCTCCTTGTCCTGATTGATTGTCATTAACAGGGATGCCGTCTTTAGGAACTGATCAATCTTGTCGAAGTGTTTCTGCAGTGTCTCGGTGGCCTGCGCCAGGCGCTGCTTGCGCTCTCGTTCGGCTGGCTTGCGTCCGTCGAGCTTCTTGTGCTCCTTCAGGCAGTGTCGGATCTTCTTGCGAATCTTGCTCCGCTTCTGTTCCAGCTCCTTGAATGTACCCGAGTGCGCCTTGCTAGCATTGGAGGACATTTTGCAGCCATCGATGGCAAATAGCTCATTGCCTAACAGCCCCTGCTGATCACAGACCATCAGCACCTGCTCAAAGATAGCCTCTATCGTATCGCGGTAGCTACTGACGAAGCTGGCAATACTGGTGAAATGCGGCACTGAGTCACAGGACAGCGCCTTGAAGATGATGTTGTGTTCACACTGCCACTGGATTTCACGGCTGGACGTTATGCCCTTGGAATAAGCAAACAGGATAATTTTCAGGAGAATGGCCGGGTCGTAGGCTGAGCGGCCACCGGCGTCATTCTGGTATTTATTGTAGAACGCGGATAGATCGATATGATTGTCGATGAGATGGTGGAGGGTAAATTCGAAGGTTCCAGGCTGCAGCTGCTCCTCAAAATTGATTACAACCATCGCGTCCTGGTTGTAGTTATACCGCTTGAAATTGGGCATGGCGGACATTCCTTTTATGATCCGCCAATTCTATCAAAAAACACTACTTCTACAGAGTTTTTCTACAACCAGAACGCCGCAATCAGCCGCGGCACAATTTGTGCGCATTTTGCGCAATAATGGGAGCGCAGCGACCGCGCAAAAGGTGCACAAATTTGGCCGTCGGCTGCATTGCCTGGTTAACAGGGGGCCCCGATCAGACCACGAACTCCACGGGATCTTTTGCCTTGAAATTTTTCTTTCTCATGACTGTAATAGCAATTATCTGCCTGTGATCAAATCCTGAAGCATCCTGCTTAACTTCAACCGCACAAGGAATATTGATATCGGTTTTTGAACACCTGATATTGAAGGTATCATTGTTCTTCAGGCGAATGAGCTTCCCAATATAGATGGTTGTGAGCCGATTAAAAATACTGTGAAGTTCGGTTATTGTAATATTGGGAATATTTCTTGGGTGGTTCATCCTATCTTTTACAAAATGAACCGACATTTTGAAGCTCAGTCTTTCACTCGCAAATCGCTCATTAAGAATACTTTCAAGCATTGAGATTTCATCAAGTGCAATACCCATTATTTCTCTCCTTGAAATTTCTGGTAAAGCTCTGCGAGCTTTTTATTTAACTCCTCTGTTGAGTGAGCGATTATTGAGCCGACTGGCTTAGAATCACTTACTGTTCCAATCCTGACATCAAACTCTTCATTATCAAATGAATCTACAAATACAGCCTGTCCTGTATCTTCATCAATGAATGAAGCGAAATTGTCTTCTATTGACATGTTGAAATTCACGCATTCCTCCTTTTTACGTGTTCACTGTTAACGTTGCCAGCTGGGGCGGCCTGCGCTGTTTATGCGCGTAGCGCATAGCGTAGGCCATCCCGCGGAGGCGCGTAGCGCCGGAGCGTACAGCCTGGCCTGGTTAAATTTTGGGTTGGCACTCACACCAAACCCTCTCACCTGGATGATGCTCAGCAATTGTGCAGAGCGCTTCTTCTATGGCTTCATTATCCATGGGATCAATTTGATAAGTGAAATTTGTGAGAGAGGTATTAGAAGCTCTAAGCACCTCTATTTCCTTCTCTGAAAGCACACTTGCTCCGATCCATACCGGATAATTTCCTGATTTTATGATGGGTTCAAGCTCCTTAAACCCTTTCCTTGTTACTGCAAATATGATCATGGAGAAATTTAACGCCGCTAGCAGAGGCGGCTTGCTTTGGGCGCTTTATGCGCGAAAATGGGAGCGTAGCGACCGCGCATAAAGTGAACAAAGCAAGCCGTCCTGCGGAGGGCCGAAGGCCCGGAGCGAACTGCCTAGCCTTGTTAACGTAACTAGCTGTCGTAGTTCCTGATTTCATGTATGTAACTGCACTCCGAATTCGGACACAAAGAAACCACTTTATGCCCTCCGGTAGTATTCATCGCCAAAGGCGTACCGCAGTCAGGACACTTGAGGGAAGTGTTTTTCCCATTGCTATCCGCGGACATGTGATCCCGAATAATTTCATTTATAGCTTCATCAAAAGAAATACTTTTCCTTTCCGATAGCTCGGAAACGTACATAGCCTCATCGAGAGTAAGTTCAACTTGAACGCTGAGATAACAGTCCTCGCCGCACAAAAAAATAAACTCGCTCTGAGTTTAGGACGTATTGTATGAACTCTCCGCGAGGAACTGTTCATCGTCTTGTTGAACGAAGCCGCTTCGCGGCAGAGTAAAAATTCCGACAGCTAAGCTCTTCTCAGTCCAATCCCGGGCTGCAACTCAGAGGAGCTTTTCATGACACCCAAAGAGCAACGCCGTTTCGACACCCTCTACCAGCGCCATCTGCGCACCCTCTACCAGCGCCATCTGCGCACCCTCAAACTGCAAGGGTTAAGCAACAGAACCATCGACTCCTATGCCCGCGCCGTACGGCGCCTCTCTTCACACTTTGACGCCTGCCCCGACCAGATATCCATTGATCAGCTGGAACAGTACTTCGCCGATCTCGTGGACTCCCACTCCTGGAGCACTGTGAAGGTAGATCGCAATGGCCTGCAGTTCTTCTGGAAACACATTCTCAAGCAGGACTGGCAGTGGCTGGATATCGTCAAAGCGCCCAAGATTCAATCGTTACCCGATATTCTCACGCCACAGGAGGTCGAGCAACTCATCGGCGCCGCGCGCAAGTTGCGCTACCGGGTCTTCATTCTGGCCACCTATTCGATGGGATTGCGCCTGAGTGAGACGCTGTCCTTGGAGGTGGGGGATATCGACGCCAGCCGCAAGCAGGTGCATATCCGCCGCGGCAAGGGCCACAAGGATCGCCGGGTGCCGCTGCCAGATCTGACCTATCACGCACTGCGGGCCCTGTGGCGCCGCCATAGGCATCCACGGCTGCTGTTTCCCTGCCCGTCGACTGATATGGAGCAGGTTCGCCTGGCCAAGACCCCCATGGGCAGGGGAAGCGCCCAGATCGCGATGAAGGCTGTATTGCGTGAGTGCGGGATTAAAAAAAAGCCTCGGTGCACTCCCTGCGCCACAGCTTCGCCACCCATCTGCTGGAACGCGGCCTCAGCCTGCGCCAGATCCAGGAGTTACTAGGCCACGCCAGCCCCACGACCACCGCCCGCTACGTCCATCTCACCGAGTCCATTGAGCAGGATACCGCCACTACCATTAACTCGCTGGTAAGCAGCCTGCGTGTCGATCTGGAGAGGCTGTGATGCGTCTCGCCTCTGTGATCGAGCGCTATGAAGGTGCTCTCCTGCAAAAGTACAGTGCTCGCCTGTTGCCTGAACAACGCCGGGCAATGACCGCCATCCGGCACTGCCGCACTACCGCCGCCGGCGAGGTGTTGTGGCACTGCGGGGGTTGTGCCCATTCCCTGCTGAGTCCACGTTCCTGCGGGCACCGCAGCTGCCCCCAATGCCAGAACCATGAAGCCAGCCAGTGGTTGGAGAGACAGCGCCGCAAGCTGTTGCCGGTGGAGTACTTTATGGTGACTTTTACCCTGCCGGCGGAGCTGCGTACACTGGCCTGGCGCCATCAGAAAACCGTCTATGACCAGCTGATGGCCGCCGCTGCCGGGACTCTGAAAACCTTTGCGCTCAACGACGATCAGCTCAGCGGCGAGATCGGCATGACCAGCGTGCTCCATACCCACAGCCGGCACCTGGACTATCACCCGCACTGCCATATCGTGATTCCCGGCGGTGCGGTGAACCGGGCCAGGCGGCAGTGGAGGAAGGTAAAGGGCAAATACCTGTTCAGCGGCCACGCCCT
>NZ_JBSWWT010000027.1:0-50472 GCF_056160225.1 Microbulbifer sp. ABF4_143 | reverse complement strand
CCCCCCCCCCCCCCCCCCCCCCCCCCCCCCCCCCCCCCCCCCCCCCCCCCCCCCCCCCCCCCCCCCCCCCCCCCCCCCCCCCCCCCCCCCCCCCCCCCCCCCCCCCCCCGCTCCTACAGAAGAAACGTCAGAAGAAACGTCCCCTAGCCGCCGGCAGGCACGCACTCCGCCTGCAGCAGCTCCCAGCGCCCGCCATCGGACACCCTCTCCAGCCAGCAGCGACTGTCGCTGAGCAGCAGCCGGAACTTGACCGGGGGCTCCATGATGCGGCCCTGCAGCGGGCGCCGGCTCAGATCCTGGGGCGGATTGCGCTCGATGATCAGCGTGCTTTCCTTCGTCAGCGCGTCGTCGGCCAGGGTGACCGCAGCGCCGTCCAGCGCCTCGCTGACCAGGCGCTGAAGCTCCGCCCGACTCTCGGGCGTGGCCTCGGCGATCACCGCCGGCTTGTCGCCGCCAAGCGCCATCGGCGAATTGCAGGCGCCGAGCAGCAGCGCACTGAGAATAAGGCCCGTATTGGTCGCTTTCATAGCATCACCTACCCAGCATTACTATGCGGTTCTGCCGCCAGACGGACTTCGACACCCGGCCCTCCCCGTTGGAGAGGCCGCCCGCCATCTGCGGCTCGGCGGAGAAGCTGCTGGCGGAGACGCTGCCGCAGCTGCCGGTCTCAATATAGTTCAGCGCCGTCGCGAGGCGCGCCTCGCTCTCGTCACCCAGCGGGTGGGAGAAATCATCGGTAACGTCGCAGCCCTTCACCAGCGCGTAGCCATCGTCGTAGTCCTCGTTCGGCACGAAGCCGTCGGCGTATTCGCCGAAGCCCTTGTCGTTGACGCCCTTGAACTGGATCGTAAACCAGGTGGTGCCGCAGTTGGGTGTGGGATAGAAACCGTAGGGCTTGCCACAGGTCTGCTTCCCGATTTGCACCACGTCCATGTCCACGCCGCGCAGGCCGTTGATGATCGCCTCGCTGGCGGAACAGGTGTTCGGGCCGGCGAGTACAAACACGCGATCCAGGTCCAGACTCGGCAGCGGCTGGTTGCCCGGCAACTCCCACTCGCCGAGGGTGACGTCGATGAATGGAATCGGATCCAGGGGTTCACCGGTGACCGGGTCGTGGGTGGGATGCTGATCGTTGAACTGCAGCTGCTCAAAAGTCTTGCCGCGGGTACGCTCGCGTCCTGCGATCATATAGGCGAGCTGGCTCGCGATCGCCAGGTGACCGCCGCCGTTGTAGCGCAGATCCAGCACCAGTTCGTTCACACCCTCTGCCTGCAGCCGATTGACCGCGTCCAGAAGCGCCTTCTCCGCGGTACCTATATGGTCGTTGAATAACATATAGCCCACGCGCTTGTCGGCCCGATCGAACACGCGCACATTCTGCACCGGGTCCAGGGTTATGGCACTCGCGGTCAGGGTCACCTCGACGTGGTCCAGGGTTTCCGGATCTTGCAAGACGAAAGTGTGCTGCTCGCCGACTTCGCTCGGGAAGAGGCCGGCATTGAGCGTCTCTATGTCGTCGCTCCAATCCAGCTCCACGCCGTCCACAGTAATCACGTCCATGCCGCGCCGGACGCCCGCGGGCCACTCGCCGTCGCGATCACTGTATGCCACCCGGACCCTTCGCGGCGGCTCCGCCTTGAGCAGCGCCCACTGAAAACCGTAGCCGACCGCCACGCCGGACTGGGACTGCCGGTTCCACTCGTCGGTCGGCATCGAGTAGTGGAAGTTGTCCTTCTTGCTGCCGGACGGGGTGGTCTGCTCGGTTTTCAGCAGCGCGAAGTATTCGACTGGATCGCTGTACGCGGCCGGATCGCGATCCTCTATCTCGTTGTACCAGAGATAGGTCTCGTGACTCCAGGAGCGCAGCCAGTTGTTCTGCGGCAGCACGGAGCTGCACTGGTTGGCGAAATTCTCCGATGGCTGAAAGACATTCGGCTGCCAGCCGAGCGGCTCGTCGCCATTGTCGCCACCACCTCCGCCACCTCCACCACCTCCGCAGGCGGCCAGGGAAACAGCGTTCAGAAAAAGTAAGACGGGCAAGACCAGGCGGCGGAAAGACACCTCCATGACTCCAAACTCCATTTTTTAATTAGTATTCGAAGCGCCGGAGAGTACCACCACTGCCCCGGCCAATCGATAGCAAAATCTGTCCGCCCGTTCAGCCGGCGCGGGTGGATGTCGAGGAAAGATGGAGGGAATTCAAGCGGGAGGGGGAAAAGCGCCGGCCCGGGGCCGGCGCGAAGGGGTCACGAAGTCAAGCCCGGCTGTGCCGGGCATTCCCGAACCGTCAAGTGGTAACAGCCTGCTGGCGGCCGCTGGCGGCGCCCTGGCTGGAGCTCACCGCGCCCAGCTTGCCCAGCACCGCCTGCAGGCTGTCCTTCGCATCCCCGAACAGCATGCGCGCATTCTCCTTGTAGAAGAGCGGATTGGCCACGCCGGCGTAACCGGAAGCCATGGAGCGCTTGAACACCACCACCTTGCCGGCCTTCCACACTTCCAGCACCGGCATACCGGCGATCGGCGATCCGGGTTTTTCCACCGCATCGGGGTTGACCGTGTCGTTGGCGCCGATCACCAGGACCAGATCCGTCTGCGGGAAGTCGCCGTTGATCTCGTCCATTTCCAGCACGATATCGTAGGGCACATTGGCCTCCGCCAGCAGCACGTTCATATGCCCGGGCAGGCGGCCGGCCACCGGATGTATGCCGAAGCGCACCGTCTTGCCCATCTTGCGCAGCCGGTCGGTCAGGTCGCTGACCGCCTGCTGGGCGTGGGCCACCGCCATGCCGAAGCCCGGCACTATGATGATGCTCTCGGCCGCTTCCAGCTCCGCCGCCAGCTCGTCGTAATTGGTCGCGATCACCTCGCCGTCTATATCGCCCTCGGCCACCTCGCCGCCGTCGGAACCGAAGCCCCCCAAGATCACGCTGATAAAGGAGCGGTTCATACCGCGGCACATGATGTAGCTCAGAATGGCACCGGAGGAGCCCACCAGGGCGCCGACCACGATCAGCAGGTCGTTGCTGAGCATAAACCCGGTGGCCGCCGCGGCCCAGCCGGAGTAGCTGTTCAGCATCGAGATCACCACCGGCATGTCGGCACCGCCGATCGCGGCGATCAGGTGAATACCGAGCAGCAGCGCGATGGAGGTCATAATCAGCAGATTGATCACGGTGCCCGCGTTCAGGTCCGCGGGGATAAACAGCGCCCCCAGCACCACGCAGGCGAGGATCGCGGCCAGATTCAGCCAGTGGCGCGCGGGCAGCATCAGCGGCTTGCCGGAGATCAGCCCCTGCAGCTTGCCGAAGGCGACCACCGAGCCGGTCAGCGTAATCGCGCCGATAAAGATACCCAGATAGATCTCGGTGTTGTGCACTATGTGCTCGGCACCGCTCAGGGACACGCGCGGATCGAGGAAGCCGCCCCAGCCGATCAGCACCGCCGCCAGACCGACGAAACTGTGCAGCAGCGCCACCATCTGCGGCATCTGCGTCATCGCCACGCGCTTGGCCAGGGCCAGCCCGATGACCGCGCCCACCGCCATGGCGATGGCCACCATCCAGTAGGCACCGGCGACGATGCCGGCGATGGTGGCGAGGATGGCCACCGCCATACCGACCATGCCGTAGATATTGCCGCGCCGCGCCGTCTCGTGGCTGGAGAGCCCGCCGAGGCTCAGGATAAACATCACCGCGGAGAAGAGATAAGCCATGGAAATCATACCGTTCATCATTACTCTCCCCTCTTAGCGCCGAAACATTTTCAGCATGCGGTAGGTGACGAAGAAGCCACCGAATATATTGATGCTGGCCACCAGCACCGCGACAAAGGCGAGCAGGGTCACCAGGCCGGAGCCGGTCGCGCCCACCTGCAGCAGCGCACCGACGATGACAATGCCGGAAATGGCATTGGTCACACTCATCAGCGGTGTGTGCAGCGCGTGGGTCACATTCCAGATCACCTGCCAGCCGACAAAGATGGCCAGTACGAACACGGTAAAATGGGATACGAAATCCGCCGGCGCCACCTTGCCAAGCCACAGCAGCAGGCTTCCGGCAACGGCCCAGAAGGCCAGGATCGACAGCGGCGACTTCTTCGCGGGCGCCTTTTCCTCGACCACCGTCACCTGCGGTTCGGGTTTCTTTTCCGCCGGCTTCGGCTGCGCCGAAATCTTGGGCGGGGGCGGCGGCCAGGTAATTTCGCCACCCTTGACCACTGTCGCGCCGCGGATCACTTCGTCGTCGAAGTTGATATTGATCTCGCCGTTTTTCTCCGGCGCCAGTTCGCTGAGCAGGTGCGCCAGGTTGGTCGCGTAGAGACTGGAGGACTGGGTCGCGGCACGGCTCGGCAGATTGGTGTAACCGATAATGGTCACACCGTTTTTCACGACTTTTTCATCGGCCACCGTGTAGTCGCAGTTGCCGCCCATCTCCGCGGCCAGGTCCACAACCACCGAGCCCTCGGCCATGCTGTCGACCATATCCGCGAGCCACAGCTTGGGCGCCGGCTTGCCGGGGATCAGCGCGGTGGTGATAACGATATCCACCTCTTTGGCCTGTTCGCGGAACAGCGCCATCTCGGCCTCGATAAACTCCTTCGACATCTCCTTGGCGTAACCGCCCTGGCCGGAGCCCTCCTCCTCTATCTCCACGGTGAGGAACTCCGCTCCCATGGACTCCACCTGCTCGCGCACCTCGGCGCGGGTGTCAAAGGCGCGCACCACCGCCCCCATACCCTTGGCGGTGCCGATGGCGGAAAGGCCGGCCACGCCGGCGCCGATCACCAGCACCTTGGCCGGCGGAATCTTGCCGGCGGCGGTGATCTGCCCGGTAAAGAAACGACCGAAGTTGTGCGCCGCCTCGATCACCGCGCGATAGCCGGCGATATTGGCCATGGAACTGAGCGCATCCATTTTTTGCGCGCGGGAAATTCTGGGAATGGACTCCACCGCGAGCGCATTGATCTTCCGCTCGGCGAGTTTCTGCAACAGCTCGGGATTCTGTGCCGGCTTCAGGAAGGCGACCAGGGTGGCGCCCTCGGGGATCAGTGCCAGCTCCTCGTCGCTGGGGGCCTGCACCTTGAGCACCAGGCCGGCGTCCTGCAGGCAGCTTTTGATATCGCCGCGGATTTCGGCTCCGGCTTCTGCGTAGGCCGCGTCGGTAAAACTGGCCGCTGCGCCCGCGCCTTTTTCAACCGCGACGGAAAAACCCAGATCGCGCAAACGCTTCACGCTGTCGGGAGTTGCCGCTACCCGCGCCTCCCCCGGTGCGGTCTCTCTCGGAATGGCTATGATCACCGCTATGCTCCCTCGGTAAGGTAGATTTCTATTTATATATCGAATACTGCTTATAGATCGAACACCACTTTTCGCACTCCCTGCTGCAGAACCCCCTGTTGGAAGAATTATATGGGTCTGCCGCATACGGAAGCAGAAAAAAATTCTATACGCAGCGGGAAGCTATTAAAAGGAAATTAGTCGATCAACGATATAAGAATTATCAATAACGAAATTAGCTTCTGCCTATAACTCCGACAGCACAAGCGCTGCGATACGGGCGAGCGCCCCTGGTTACAACTGTAACTGATTGCGCAGAAAATTTTCGCCTTCCAGATGCAGGTCAGCGCCGGAAATTGGCGCGAAATGACTCCACACCCAACCCGGATCCCCGGTGGCGACACGGCCCATGCGCTTTGCGACCGGGCGGTACGCGCCGCCGGTCGGCGGACCCGGATGTCACCGCGCACCAAAAACAGGCCGCCACAGAAACCGATGCACCAGCGCCGTGCGGCCGCCCGCCCGGACCGTGAAGCGCACTGCAATGGCGGTATCGATACTAAGGGAACCTCTGAATAACTCCATGGCCTCTCTGGCTTTCAGAGCGGTTCACAATCAAGGCGCGACTTTGTAGGAATGTCCAGACCTTTCAAAAAGTCGCAACGCAGAGTGTGGATCGCTCTGAAAGCCCCGCGGGGCGGGCCCTGAAGCATGCATCTGCGGCGTTGCAGCTCTTGCAAAGGGCCGGGCCATTCGCTGCGAGCTGCGCCTTGCATCTGCACGCTTCAGGGCCCGCAGAGAGGCTATGGAGTTATTCAGAGGTTCCTAAGGCGTCACCATCGCCCGAAAGCCGCGGCGTCAGTCACATAGGAGTCCACTTTTGCACTTGGCACAGCTCTTGATTGTATGAATGGCGGGAAAACCCGGTTTCGCGGCGACGCGACCGCTGTTATCCCCGGGCAAACTTCCTGAAAAGCGCGCAGAGATGGACAACCCCCTCGACATCATACTGGTCGGCGGCCGGACAGAGCACGTGCGGGCTGTGTGCGAACGGCTGCGCGCAGCAGGCCACCGCCTACTGGCACAGCTCGACAGTGCCGAGGGGCTGCTGTACCGGGTGGAAAGGCACAGACCGGATCTGCTGCTGATCGATATGGGGGCTCCGGACCCGGATCTGCTCGAGGGCCTGGCGGTGCTCGACCGCCAGGCTCCCATCCCGGTAGCCCTGTTTGCCAGCGGTGGCGATGCGGACTTTATCGGCCGCGCGCTGGCCTCCGGAGTCAGCGCCTATATGGCGGAGGGCATAAGCGCGGAGCGGGTACAGACCGCGATCGTCATGGCCCTGGCCCGCTTCCGCCAGCTTCAGCAGCTGCGCGAATCCCTCGCGCGCGCCCGGCAGCAGCTGGACGACCGCAAGGCCATAGAACGGGCCAAGGGCCTGCTGATGGCAAAGAAGGAGCTGGGCGAGGCCGCCGCCCACAAGACGCTGCGCAGCCTGGCCATGCGCAGCAATACCACCATGCGCGAGGTGGCGGAGCAGATCATTCAGTATTTTCAGGCCGGACACTGAAGAGAGCACACAGCGCCACCCGCAGCCAGAATCGCGGCTGCGCGCATATCGCCACGCGAACGGAAATGATGGCACGCAATTTGAATGGCAACTTGCTGAAAAAGTATCTTTCAGCGGCCTGATAGACACTTTCTTTAATGCGGTCGCCAACCCCCTATTCAAGCGGATACGGATTGGCTGGCCCCCGAAAAATTATTGAACGGACAACGAAGTCCACCGGCAGCGGATAAACCGCCCCGTGGGCTTTTTTTGTGCCCGCGACAAATCCACAAGGGGAAATAAACATGTCCAGTGATACCCTGAACCTGTTTTCCTTCCGCGGGAAAACCAAAGTTCTTCACCTGACCTGGGTGGCCTTTTTTATCTGTTTCTTTGCCTGGTTCAGCCATGCGCCGCTGCTGCTCTCCATCGCCGAGAGCCTGTCGCTGAGTCCGGATCAGGTGAAAACCCTGTTGATCCTGAACGTGGCCCTGACGATTCCCGCGCGTATCGTGATCGGTATGCTGACCGACAAATACGGCCCGCGCCTGACCTTTTCCCTGCTGCTCGCCGTCGGCAGCCTGCCCTGCTTCCTGTTCGCGCTCGCCGACAACTTCGTGCAAGCGGCCCTCGGCCGCTTCCTGCTCGGCTTTATCGGCGCCGGTTTCGTGGTGGGTATCCGCATGGTGTCCGAATGGTTTCCGGCACGACAACTGGGCACCGCCGAGGGCATTTACGGCGGCTGGGGCAATTTCGGCTCCGCCGCCGCGGCCATGAGCCTGCCCACCATCGCACTGATTTTCGGCGGCGACACACCGGGAAATGAGGGCTGGCGCTGGGCCATAGGCCTGACCGGCGCCATCGCACTGGTCTACAGCCTGGTCTACTATTTCTCGGTCACCGATACCCCCAAGGGCTCCACCTATTTCAAGCCGAAAAGAATCGGCGCGATGGAAGTGACCAGCCCCGGGGACTTCGCGCTGCTGCTGGTGATGAAAATCCCGCTGTACGCGGCGCTGGCACTGCTGACCTGGAAGCTGTCCGCCGGTGTCGGCATCATCTCCGAATTCTGGGCCGCGCTGATCTACGGCGGCCTGGCACTACTCTACGTCCTGGACGCCAAAAAAACTTACAGCATCAACCGCGAGGTGTTCCGCAATCCGCCGGCACCGATGCACCGCTACAAATTCAAGCAGGTCGCGGTGCTGAATCTGCTCTATTTCGCCACCTTTGGCTCCGAACTGGCGGTGGTCTCCATGCTGCCGCTGTTTTTTTCCGAGACATTCACCCTGGATCCGGTCAAGGCCGGCCTGCTCGGCAGTGCCTACGCCTTCATGAACCTGGTATCGCGCCCGGCGGGCGGCCTGTTCAGTGACCGCTTCGGGCGCAAACCGACGCTGCTGATACTGGTCGCCGGCCTCGCCGCGGGCTATTTCCTGATGAGCCTGATCTCGGCCTCCTGGCCCCTGTATCTGGCGGTGGGCGCGGCCATGCTGTGCTCCTTCTTCGTGCAGGCCGGCGAGGGGGCCGTATTCGCCGTGGTACCGCTGATCAAGCGCCGCCTGACCGGCCAGATCGCCGGAATGACCGGCGCCTACGGCAATGTCGGAGCCGTCTTCTACCTGACGGTGCTGAGTCTGGTGTCCTACCAGACCTTCTTTCTGGTCATCGCCGCCACCGCCTTGCTCGGCTTCGCGGTACTGCTGCTGATGGAGGAGCCGCAGGGACAGATGGCCGAAATCATGCCCGACGGCAGCGTGTCGCTGATCGATGTCGCCTGACCTGCAAACGCAGAGCGCTTCGCCGTCGCGCACCGAAGACCCCGGCGCTTCAAGCGGGCCGCGGGCCCGCCCCGCGCTGGAAGTCTCCAGCGCTTCCAGTGCCGGCCGGCGCCCCCACAACGACGACGCCTGTGCCGCCTGTAACCCGGATGCGGTGGAGCTGCGCGCCCGCGGTACCCTGGCCGCCGTCGCCGACGGCGTCGCCAGCGCCGAGGCCGGCGGCGAGGCGGCGCGGGCGGCGATCAGCGGCTTCCTGTCCGACTACTACAGCACGCCGGAAACCTGGCCGGTAAAACAGGCCGCGTCGCGGGTGCTGCAGTCGCTGAACAGTTGGCTCTACCGCCAGGGGGCCGGCGGGGAGATCCGCCAGGGTTGGCTCACCACCTTTTCCGCCGTCGTTTTGCAGGGGGCCAGCGCCCACCTGATCCATATCGGCGATTCGCGCATTCACCGGCTGCGCGACGGCACACTGGAATGCCTGACCCGCGATCACAGCCGCGCCCTGGGCCCCGGGCGCACCTTCCTGAGCCGCGCGCTGGGCATGGACTCCCATCTCGAGCTGGACTACCGCCGCGAGGTGTTACAAGCCGGCGATATCTACCTGATCACCAGCGACGGCGTACACGATTTTGTCCCAGCGCAAGTCATCGCGAACATACTGCGGCAAAGCGGCGACACCGCCGCCCAGACGCTTGTGGATGTGGCCCTGGCCGGCGGCTCCGATGACAACCTGAGCGCAGTGGTCTGCCGCGTGCACCGGGTCGAGCCGAGCGGCGACGACCTGCTGGAGCGCAACCGCCAACTGCCCTTTCCGCCGGACCTGCGCCCGGGGCACAAGATCGACGGCTACCTGATATTGCAGGAGCTGCACGCCAGCCCCCGCAGCCAGCTGTACCTGGCGCGGGATACCGATAGCGGCGAACTGCGCGTACTCAAAACCCCCTCGGTCAACTTCGCCGACGACCCCCTCTATATCGAGCGCTTCGTCGCCGAGGAGTGGACCGGCCGCCGGTTGGACCACCCGGGTATTGTCAGGATATTCCCGCCGCGCGCGCAGCGGCAGTTCCTCTACCACGCACTGGAATATATCGACGGCCAGAACCTGCGCCAGTGGATGCAGCTGAATCCCGAGCCGCCGGTGGAGCAGGTGCGCGAACTGATCGGCCAGCTGGTCAGCGCGCTTCGCCGGCTGCAGCGCATGGAAATAGTGCACGGCGACCTGAAGCCGGAAAACATCATGGTGGCAAAGGACGGCCGCCTGAAGCTGATCGATCTGGGCGGCGCCGACGGCGCCGGGCTGCGCGAGCGGCTGCAGCTGGGCGACGAGACACCGCCGGGCAGCAAGAACTACGCCGCGCCGGAGTATTTCTTCGGCGACACCCCCAGCCACCGCTCGGATATCTTCTCCCTGGGCGTTATCGCCTACGAGCTGCTTACCGGCCGCTACCCCTACCGCGAGCGCACCGGCCTGAGTCACTACCGACTGAAGAGCTACACCCATCTGCAATACATCAGTGTGCGCGAGCGCCGCGAGGATATTCCCGAGTGGATAGACGGCGCCCTGCGGCGGGCCTGCGCGCCGGACCCGCGCCACCGCTACCCGGCGCTGTCGGAATTCGTACACGACCTGCAGACGCCGAACCCGGAGTTCACCCGTGAAGAATTTCGGCCACTGATGGAGCGCAATCCGCTGCTGTTCTGGCAACTGGTGGCGCTGCTGTCACTGCTGTCGCACCTGCTGTATCTGCTGTAGCAGCGGCCGGTGGCCGCGATCGGTACCCGGCTTTCGGCTCTGCCATTAGCTGGCGGTGGTAGCGGCCCTGCTGCCATCAATCCCGCTTGCGGGCACCGTCGGGGGGCAGTCACCCCATCGGGCGCACCAATTTATCGCAAGCAAAACCCTGTCTATCGCCAAAATCCTGAAAAAACCGCTGATTTCACTTTGGCACAAACCTTGAATATCAATAACTACCAACACAACTTATCTCCAACCGCGGCAACGGCGCCCGGACTCTTCGGCAGAAGAGGAGGCGCCCGTGCCACTCCACCGCGCCACCTCCCCTGCCGAACAAAACAGATTGAGATGGCAGACTTATGGTTAAGCAAAAACTCATCGTTATCGGCAACGGCATGGTGGGCCACCACTTCCTCGAGCAACTGGCCGCGCGGCCGGAAAAAGCGCTGTT
Organism: Microbulbifer sp. ABF4_143; assembly: GCF_056160225.1. NCBI lineage: Bacteria > Pseudomonadati > Pseudomonadota > Gammaproteobacteria > Cellvibrionales > Microbulbiferaceae > Microbulbifer > Microbulbifer sp. ABF4_143. Next base: position 39,681 of record NZ_JBSWWT010000027.1, on the reverse strand, counting down.
CGACGTCACCGTCTTCTGCGCCGAGCCAAGACCCGCCTACGACCGGGTGCATCTGTCCGAGTATTTCGCCGGCCGCTCTGCCGACGACCTGGCCATGGGCAAGATCGAACAATACAGGGACTGGGGCTTCGAGCTGCTGCTGAACGACGCCGCGGTGGCCATCGACCGGGAAAAGCAAACCGTCACCTCCGCCAGCGGTATCGAAAAAAGCTACGACCGCCTGGTACTCGCCACCGGCTCCTATCCCTTCGTGCCGCCGATTCCCGGGCATCAGCACGAAAAGTGCTTCGTCTACCGCACCATCGAGGACCTGGATGCGATCCGCGCGGCCGCCGAGGGCGGCAGTACCGGCGTCGTGGTCGGCGGCGGTCTGCTGGGACTGGAGGCGGCCAACGCCTTGCGCGAGCTGGGGCTCGAGGCCCATGTGGTGGAGTTCGCCCCGGGGCTCATGTCGGTGCAGCTGGACGCCGGCGGCTCGGAGCTGCTGAAGAACAAGATCGAGGACCTGGGTGTAACGGTGCACACCAGTACCGCCACCGAGCTGATCGAGGAGGTCGACGGCCGCCTGCGTATGCAGTTCAAAGGCGAAAGGGAACTCTTCACCGACCTGATCGTCTTCTCCGCCGGTATTCGCCCGGAGGACAAGCTCGCCAAGGCCGCCGGCCTGGCAGTCGGCGAGCGCGGCGGTATCGTCATCGACGAGTCCTGCCGCACGTCCGACGGAAATATTTTCGCCATCGGCGAGTGCGCCCTCTACGACAACCGCATCTTCGGCCTGGTGGCCCCGGGTTACACCATGGCCCGCAACACAGTCGCGCAGCTGTGCGGCGAGGACGCCCGTTTTACCGGTGCCGATATGAGCACCAAACTGAAACTGCTCGGCGTGCAGGTGGGCTCTATCGGCGACGCCCACGGCCGCAGCGAGGGCGCCGCGGCCATCACCTTCATCGACGAGCAGAGCGGCGTCTACAAGCGCATGATCACCGACGGGGAAGGCAAAAAATTACTCGGCGCGGTGCTGGTCGGCGATACCGGTGACTACGACCAGCTGCTGCAGTACCACCTGAACAATATCGATCTGCCCGAGCATCCGGAACAGCTGATACTGCCCGCCGCCGACGGCGCCGCGCCCGCCCTCGGTGCCGGCGCCCTGCCCGCCACCGCAACCATCTGTTCCTGCCACAACGTCAGCAAGGGGCAAATAGTCGACGCCGTGGCCGGCGGCTGCTGCTCCCTGGCGGAAGTGAAGGACGCAACCAAAGCCTCCACCGGCTGTGGCGGCTGCGCGGCGCTGCTGAAGAATGTCGTCGACGAGGAGCTGGCGGCACTGGGTATGGAAGTGAACAACCACCTTTGTGCGCACTTTCCATTCACCCGTCAGGAGCTGTTCCACATAGTGCAGGTGGAGGAGATCAAAACCTTCGGCGAGCTGCTGCAAAAGCACGGCAGCGGTCGCGGCTGTGAAATCTGCAAGCCGGCGGTGGCCTCGATTCTCGCCTCCCTGTGGAACGAGCACATTCTGGAGAAGCCGCACGTCGGCCTGCAGGACACCAACGACACCTTTATGGCCAATATGCAGAAAAACGGCAGCTATTCGGTGGTGCCGCGTATTCCCGGTGGCGAGATTACCCCGGACAAGCTGATCGTGCTCGGCCAGGTGGCGAAAAAATACAAGCTCTACACCAAGATCACCGGCGGCCAGCGGGTGGATCTGTTCGGCGCGCGCCTGGAGCAGCTGCCGGACATCTGGCGCGAACTGATCGACGCCGGCTTCGAGACCGGCCACGCCTACGGAAAATCCCTGCGCACGGTTAAGTCCTGCGTCGGCAGCACCTGGTGCCGCTTCGGTGTACAGGACAGCGTCAAGATGGCACTGGATATCGAGAACCGCTACAAGGGGCTGCGCTCACCGCACAAGATAAAAATGGCGGTGTCCGGCTGCACCCGGGAGTGCGCCGAGGCGCAGAGCAAGGACGTCGGCGTTATCGCCACCGAGAAGGGCTGGAACCTGTTCGTGTGCGGCAACGGCGGCATGCGCCCGCGCCACGCGGATCTCTTCGCCACCGATCTCGACGACGAAACCCTGATCAAATACATCGACCGGTTCCTGATGTTCTATGTGCGCACCGCGGACAAGCTGCAGCGCACCTCGGTGTGGCTGGAAAACCTGGAGGGCGGCCTGGACTACCTGCGCGAAGTCATCATCGACGACAAGCTGGGAATCTGCCCGGAGCTGGAAGCGCAGATGGCCAACGTCATCGGCAGCTACCAGTGCGAGTGGAAGACCGCCATCGAGGATCCGGAAATGCTCAAGCGCTTCCGCCAGTTCGTCAACAGCGACGAGCCCGACGAAAAGGTTGTTTTCGTCGAGGAGCGCGGCCAGCCCCGCCCCGCGAGAGAGGAGGAAATCGTCAGGATCGCGGAACCGGCTTAGGCGCGTACTGAACAGGGTGGAATGGCGACGTCGTTCCGGCGTATGCCGGCAGGACGAATCAATCATACCGTTGCCTATTAACCCGGCGATAAATATTGCCGGGTCAATCGCGGCACAAGGATGTGCCGCCGCCAGCCGCAGGCTGGCGCGAGCCCTTGAAATGCAAGTAAATCCACGTATTTACGCCAGTATTTCAAGGGCGACGAACAAATATATCAGGACGATATATTTGTTCGCCGGGTCAATAGTTAGGAGCAAAGCATGAACCAAGTAGCCGTAAACCACAGCCAATGGCAGGCAGTCTGCCAGCGATCGGATCTGGTTGCCGATTCCGGAATCTGCGCCCTCGTGGGCTCGGCCTCCGACAGGAGGAGCGTCGCGCTGTTTTTTATTCCCGGCGCCGAACCGCAACTCTACGCACTGGACAACTGGGATCCGATCGCAAAAGCCGGAGTCATCTCCCGCGGTATGATCGCGGAGCTCGACGGCGAACTCACGGTTGCGTCGCCGCTCTACAAGCATCACTTCCGCCTCAGCGACGGCGTCTGTATCGAGGACGGAAACATACGCCTGGCCAGCTACCCGGTCGCCCTCGACGGCGACACCGTCTGTATCGCGATTGACGCGGTCTGAAGATGGCGCCGACGGAGCGCTTCCGCGCACACAGGACCTGTACCACCTGCCCCTACTGCGGCGTCGGCTGCGGCGTGTCCGCGACAGTACAAAGTCAGGGCAGCAGCGATGCCGTATCGGTGCGCGGCGACCAGCAGCACCCGGCCAATTTCGGTCGCCTGTGTGTCAAGGGCTCGGCACTGGCGGAAACCCTCGGCGAGCGCGGGCGCCTGCTGCGGCCGCGGCTGCACGGCGAGGACTGCGATTGGGAAACCGCGATGGATTTTATGGCTGCGGAATTCTCCCGCACCATCGCCGAGCACGGCCCGGAATCCGTGGCTTTCTACTTGTCCGGACAGCTGCTCACCGAGGACTACTATGTCGCCAACAAGCTGATGAAGGGATTTATCGGCTCCGGTAATGTGGACACCAACTCGCGCCTGTGCATGTCGTCGGCGGTGGCCGCCTACAAGCGCGCCTTCGGCGCCGATGCGGTGCCCTGCTGCTACGAGGATCTGGAAACAGCGGACCTGGTGGTGCTGGTGGGCTCCAATGCCGCCTGGACCCACCCTATCCTGTTCCAGCGCATGCAGGCCGCCGGTACCCGCCTGGTGGTCATAGACCCCCGCGCCAGCGCCACCAGCGCAATGGCGGAACTGCACTTGGCGATTACGCCGGGCAGCGATGCGGCGCTGTTCAACGGTCTCCTCAACTATCTGGCCACGCACGACAAACTGGACCGCGACTTTATCGACGCGCACACGGAGCAGTTCGACGAGACACTGGAGGCGGCGCGCTCCTGGTCGCCGCAAAGGACCGCGGCCAGCTGCGGAATCCCCGAGGAAAAACTGACAGACTTCTTCCGGTTGTTCGCCGCAACGGAGAAAACCGTCAGTTTCTACTCCCAGGGTATCAACCAGTCCAGCAGCGGCACCGACAAGAACAACGCGATCATCAACTGCCACCTGGCAACCGGCAGAATCGGTGTGCCTGGCGCGGGCCCCTTTTCCATCACCGGTCAGCCGAATGCGATGGGCGGGCGCGAGGTGGGGGGGCTGGCGAATATGCTCGCCGCCCATATGGATTTCAGCGCGGAGAATATCGACCGGGTGGGCCGTTTCTGGCAGTCGGACTCGGTGGCGTCAAAGCCCGGCCTCAAGGCGGTGGAGCTGTTCGATGCGGTCGAGCGCGGCCAGATCAAGGCCATCTGGATTATGGCCACCAATCCGGCGGTGAGTATGCCGGACGCGCGGCGCGTAGCCGCCGCGCTGAAAAAATGCCCGCTGGTGGTAGTCTCAGACTGTGTGGCGGATACGGACACGGCGCGGCTCGCCGATCTGCTGCTGCCGGCGACGACCTGGGGCGAAAAAAACGGCACCGTAACCAATTCCGAGCGGCGTATCTCCCGGCAGCGCGCCTTCCTGCCACCGACCGGCGAGGCGCGGCACGACTGGCAGATTGTCTGCGACCTGGCCGCGCGCCTCGGTTTTGCAGAGGCCTTCGCCTATACCCATCCGGTGGAAATCTTTCGCGAACACGCGGCACTGTCGGGCTTCGAGAACGGCGGCGGCCGCGCCTTCGATATCTCCGCGCTCTCGGGGATCAGCCGGCGCGAGTACGACGCGCTGCAGCCGGTACAGTGGCCTGTCAACCGGGAGCATCCCCGGGGCTGCTCGAGACTGTTCACCGCGCGCAGATTCCACACGCCGAGCGGCCGCGCGCGATTCGTGCCGATACAACCGCGCGCGCCGGAGCAGCGGCGCGACGGCGAGTTTCCACTGTGGCTGAACAGCGGCCGCCTGCGCGACCAGTGGCACACCATGACCCGCACCGGCCGCGCGCGCAAACTGCTCGACCACAGCGAGGTGCCCGAAATACAGATCCATCCGCGGGATGCGACGCGCTACGGCGTCGAAGACGGCCAACTGCTGCAAGTGCGCAGCAGGCGCGGCACTATGTATGGCCGCGCAGCGCTCACCGGCGCGCAGAAACCCGGCGAGCTGTTCGCGCCGATCCACTGGAGCGAAACCCTCGCGCAGAATTCCCGTGTCAGCGCCCTGGCCGAACCGGCCACCGACCCCCACTCGGGCCAGCCGGAACTCAAGCAGTTGCCGGTACAGATCTCGCCGCTGCCGGTGCGCCTGTACGCGACGCTGCTGTGCCGCGAGGACATGGCCGCGCCGGTGCGGGACTCGCTGGCGCGGCTGGGCGCGGCGCTGGCGCACTGGTACCGGGTGCCCGTTGACGGCGGCTATCGCTACGAGCTGGCCCTGCGCAGACCACTGGACGGCCGCGCACTCGGCGAACAGCTGCTCTCCGGCAAGGCGGCGGATCTGCACTGGCAGCAGCTGCAACTGCCGCAGGGGCGGCGCTGGCTGGCCCATACACACAGAGTGGAGCTGCTGATTTTCACCGGCAGCGACTGGCGCACACTGCCGGACAGGCGCGCCCTGGAGGAACACCTGAGCCGGCCGCTGCCGGCGGCACCCGCGCAGCTGCTGCGCAATATCGCCCCCGGTGCGCAGACAATATGCAGCTGCATGCAGGTGACGCGACAGCAGATAGAGGCGGCCATTGCCGAAGGCAGCGCGACGGTGGAGGCCCTCGGCGAAGCGCTCGGTTGCGGCACCAATTGCGGTTCCTGCAAACCCGAGATAGCATCGATCCTGCACACCCACAACGCGCACGCGGACATAGACGGCCGCCCGGAACCCATCGCATGCTGAAAGTCCGACATATCGACCATATCGTCCTGCGCGTCAAAGAGCTGCAGCCGATGCTGGATTTCTATACCAATATTCTCGGCTGCACCCTGGAACGGGAACAGCGGGACATAGGCCTCTACCAACTGCGCGCCGGCAGCAGCCTGATAGACCTGGTGCCGGTCGACCGGAAACTCGGGCGCGCCGGCGGGGCCGCGCCGGGCGCGGAGGGCCGCAACCTGGACCACCTGTGCCTGCGCATAGAGCCGTTCGAGACTGAGGAAGTCATCGCCTTTCTGCGCGGCAAAGGCATTGAACCCGGCCCGGTCGAATCCCGCTACGGTGCAGAGGGCGAGGGGCCATCCATCTATATCTCCGACCCCGAGGGCAATGTCGTGGAGCTCAAGGGGCCGCCCTGGAATCACTGAGCAAATCTGCCCGAGCTCCGCGCCAGCGGAAGCCGTGCCCCACACTCACCACCCGGCCATGGATGGCCGGGTCGCGAATCAAGCGCTTAAGTGCTTGATTCGTCGTGGAGGGTTTGCGGACACGCGCCGCAAACCCGGGCTGAAAAAAACCATGATTGGTTTTTTTCAGTAGCCTGCTAGCCATTCAAATACTGCGCGCCGACCCCCTTCTGCGCCGCCACGTCCCCCGGGTTGCGCAGCGGGCAGCTGTCCATCGACAGGCAGCCGCAACCGATGCAACCGTCGAGCTGGTCGCGCAATAGTGTCAATTGCGCAATGCGCCGCTCCAGGTCCTCGCGCCAGCGCGCGGACAGCCGCGCCCAGTCCTTCGCGTTCGGCGTGCGGCCGTTCGGCAAGGTGTCCAGCGCCGCGCGTATCTCCGCCAACGGAATGCCCACGCTCTGCGCCACCTTGATAATACCGACGCGCCGCAATACATCCCTCGAATAGCGGCGCTGATTACCGGCGGTGCGCCAACTGCTGATCAGCCCCTTGCTCTCGTAAAAGTGCAAGGTGGATACCGCCACGCCGCTGCGCTCGGCCACCTCCCCTACTGTCAGCTCCCGACGCGGGCCCGTGTCACCCTTACCCATAGCCAACTCCTATCGGCGCCATAGCGACGTTTCATGCACATTGTTCGCGGCGGCCATTGATCTCAAGTTAAGTTGAGCTTTTACACTGTGCGGCATTCGATGGCAACCACCTGGAGAAAATCACCGTGAATGAGGAACTTCGCCTGGGGATCATCTACGGCAGCAACCGCGAGGGCCGCTTCTGCGACACCATCGTCGACTGGCTGGCGGCGCAGCTGGCGCGCAGCGACCGCTACCAATTGAGCTTCATTGATCCCGCCGAAGAGATCACCGACAGGCACGCACGCCTGGCCGCGGCCGATGCCTTTATCGTCGTCACGCCGGAGTACAACCACGGCTACCCGGCGCCGCTGAAGGCGCTGATCGATTCCGCCAGGGCGGAGTGGCAGGGCAAGCCGGTGGCCTTCGTCAGTTACGGCGGCATCTCCGGCGGCGCCCGCGCGGTGGAGCAGCTGCGCCAGGTGTTTGCCGAACTGCACTCGATCACGCTGCGCGACAGCGTCAGCTTCATCAATGCGTGGAAGCAGTTCGACGACAGCGGCAATCTGCGCGAGCCGGCGCGCGCGCAGAGATCCCTGGCGCGCATGCTGGCGCACCTGGAGTGGTGGGCCACGGCCCTGCGCGAGGCCCGCGACAAGAATCCCTATGGGGAGATAGCCGCATGACGACGGCACTTGTGCCGAGTATCGGTCTGGAACCCTCGGTCTCCCCGCTGCGCCGCGCGACACTGCTGTGTCTGGCCGCACTGAATGTGATGTCCGGCGCGACCATTGCACCGTCGCTGCCGGCTCTGCAGGACCACTTTGCCGCCCACCCGGACAGCGAGCTGCTGACCCGCCTGGTGCTGACCCTACCGGGGCTGTTTATCGCTCTCTGCGCCCCTGTTGCGGGCGCCATCTGCGATCGCTTCGGCCGGCGCCGCCTGCTGTTCAGCTCAGTACTGCTCTACGCCCTGGCGGGGCTCTCCAGCCTGCTGACCGACAGTCTGGCGCTCATACTGACGGGCCGTGCCCTCCTGGGCGTCGCCGTTGCCGGCACCATGACTTCTGTGACCGCACTGGCGGGCGACTACTTCGCCGGTGCCGAGCGGGCAAAATATATGAGTCAACAGGGCGCCTTTATCAGTTTTGGCGGCGTGGTGTTTCTGATCGGCGGCGGCCTGCTGGCAGATCTGCACTGGCGCGCACCTTTCGCGGTCTACGGAATAGCCCTGCTCCTGCTGCCCGCGGCGATCTTTTTTCTCAATGAACCATCGCGCAGGCGCGCTGCTGTCGCAGATACCGACACCGCGACGAAGGTCCCCTACTTTCTGCTGTCCGTGCTTTTTTCAGTGGCACTGGTGCACAGTCTGACCTTTTACCTGATCCCGACCCAGCTGCCCTTCCTGCTGCGGGAGATAGGCACCGTGCTGCCGAGCAACGCAGGCATTGCCATCGCCGGCGGCAATCTGATGGGAGCAGTGTCATCGCTGCTTCTCTATCGCCGTCTGCGCACGCGCCTGGGAACACTGGGTGCCTTTGCATTCAGCTTTACCATATTAGCCGCGGGTATGTTACTGATATCCGCAGCCGCGTCCCTCGGCACAATAATCGCCGCGACGGCGGTATACGGTATCGGTATGGGTGCCATGATGCCTCACCTCTTCACCTGCGCCATCCAGCTGGCCCCGCCACAGAGGCGCGGCCGCGTCGCAGGCTGGCTGACCACCAGTATTTTCCTCGGCCAGTTCCTGTCGCCACTCGCGAGCCAGCCGTGGAGCGCACACTTCGGTCTCGCCAGCAGCTTTGCACATGCGGGGCTCGCGCTCCTGTTGCTGGCGGCCGCCGCCGCGACAGCCGCGCTCCAACAGAGAGGGAGGCACACCGGTGAAAAGCTTTTGGGGTAGGATGTCGATATTCCCGGCAACCGGACGATCAAGTGAACAGGCCCTAACACAACTTTTAGCGAGGAGAAAAAGTGGAACCGATTATTTCCGTCGAGGGGCTCGGCAAGACCTATGCCGGGGGATTTACCGCCCTGCACAGCGTGGACCTGGAGATCCGCCGCGGCGAGATCTTCGCACTGCTCGGACCGAACGGCGCCGGCAAGACCACGCTGATCAGCATCATCTGCGGCATCGTCAACCCGACCCGCGGCCGCGTGCTGGCCGGCGGCTTCGATATCCAGCGCGACTACCGCCGCGCGCGCAGCCTGATAGGCCTGGTGCCCCAGGAGCTGGCCACAGACTCCTTCGAGAGTGTCTGGGCCACGGTGAATTTCAGCCGCGGCCTGTTCGGCAAGGCGCCGGACCCGGCCTATATCGAGAAGCTGCTGCGCCAGCTTTCCCTGTGGGAGAAGAAGGACAGCAAAATCATGGCCCTGTCCGGCGGCATGAAGCGCCGGGTCATGATTGCCAAGGCGCTTTCCCACGAGCCCAACATCCTCTTCCTCGACGAGCCCACCGCCGGTGTGGATGTGGAGCTGCGCCAGGATATGTGGGACATGGTGCGCGACCTGCGCAAGTCCGGTGTCACCATTATCCTCACCACCCACTATATCGAGGAGGCCGAGGAGATGGCGGACCGCGTCGGGGTGATCAATCGCGGTGAGCTGGTGCTGGTCGAGGACAAGCACACACTGATGCAGAAGATGGGCGAGAAGGAGCTCAGCCTGCACCTGCCGGAACCCCTGCAATCCATCCCGGAAGCACTGGCGGACCTGCCGCTGACGCTCTCCGCCGACGGCAGCCAGCTGGTATACCGCTTTGACATCAAGAGCAGCGATACCGGTATCGCCGAGTTTCTGCGCCGCCTGAACCAGGCCGGTATCGAGTTCCGCGACCTGCACACCCGCGAGAGTTCCCTGGAGGAGATTTTCGTCGGTCTGGTCAAGGGCGCGCGCAGAGAAAATCAAGCAGTATTGACCAAGGAGGCCCAGGCATGAACTGGTACGGAATCCGCGCTATCTACAAATTTGAAATGGCGCGCACCTGGCGCACGCTGATGCAGAGCATCGCCTCGCCGGTGCTGTCCACCTCCCTGTACTTTATCGTCTTCGGCGCCGCCATCGGTTCGCGCATGGGGGATATCGGCGGGGTCAGTTACGGGGCCTTTATCATTCCCGGCCTGATTATGCTGTCGCTGCTGTCCGAGAGCATCTCCAACGCCTCGTTCGGGATCTTCTTCCCGAAGTTTTCCGGCACCATCTACGAGGTGCTGTCGGCGCCGGTGTCGGCGGCCGAAATCGTCGCCGGCTATGTGGGCGCCGCGGCCACCAAGTCGATCATTCTCGGCCTGCTGATCCTGGCCACCGCGCGCCTCTTCGTCGACTACGAAATCGTGCACCCCTTCTGGATGCTCGGGTTTCTGGTACTGACCGCCGTCACCTTCAGCATGTTCGGCTTTATCATCGGCGTCTGGGCAGATGACTTCCAAAAGCTGCAGGTGATCCCGCTGATGGTGATTACGCCGCTGACCTTCTTGGGCGGCGCCTTCTACTCCATCGATATGCTGCCGGAACCCTGGCGCACGGTCACACTGTTCAACCCGGTGGTCTATCTGATCAGCGGCTTCCGCTGGGCCTTCTACGGCGTCGCGGATGTGAATGTGGGTATCAGCCTGGGCATGACACTGCTGTTCCTGATCCTGTGCATGACCACTATCTGGTGGATATTCCGCACCGGGTATCGGATCAAGACCTGAGCCTCGATCGAGCCGCGGTCGTTTTGGCGAAACCCGATCGCGGCCGGAACTCAGTGCGCATGGGCGCGCAGGAAGACCGCCACCACCGATGCGACCCTCGCGCGGATTTCAGCCTCGCCGGTCGGCGCGTCGCAACAGCCGATCAGCTTCTGGATATGGCGGCAGCCGCCCTGCAACATGCCGAAAAACAATTCTGCCGCCGCCGCCGGCTCGTCCACCTTTAACAGCCCGAGCTCGTCGGCCCGGCGCAGGAAGCGCTCCATCCCCCCCAGGGTGCGCTGCGGGCCCGCCTCGTAGAACAGCCGCGCCATCTCCGCGTCCTCCGCGCCGATAGCGCACATCAGGCGCAGCAGGCGCACCGACTCCTCACTGCCGACCATCTCGAGAAAGGCGACACCGATACGGTTCAACATCTCCTCGACCGAATCCCCCCGCTCCAGCGAGAACATCGGCAGCGGCATCAGGTTTTCGCACTTGGATTCGATCGCGGCGGTGAACAGGTTCGCCTTGTCGGAAAAGTGGCTGTAGACGGTCAGCTTCGACACACCCGCGGCCGAAGCCACCGCGTCCATGCTGGTGCCGGCAAAGCCCTGGGACAGGAACAGCTCCTTGGCCGCTTCGAGAATGGCCCGGCGCTTGGCCGGGTCCTTCGGGCGCCCGCGGGGCGCGGTCTCGGCAGACGGTGGTACAGACATGGATTCGGACATAGCTCTCCAAAGGCGTCCACCCGATCCGGCGGATATAGTGGACTCACGAGTTCAATAAAATTACTATACTGACCAGTATAGCATTGCCGGCCCAACCGGCGCCCGTATTCACCGGCACTCTCAGTTACACGGAAAGGGACCCGCCTATGTACCGCTCGCTACTGGCCGCTGTATTGCCGCTCGGCCTGATACTGGCCGCCTGTGCGCCGGCAGAATCCGGCGACACCGAGGACAAGCCGCGCCCGGCGGTGATGGTGCAGCCGAAGGCCGCCGGGGCCGAGCAGGATGTCTACCCGGGCGAAGTACGCGCCCGCTATGAGCTGGCACTCTCCTTCCGCGTCGGCGGCAAGATCAGCCGGCGCCTGGTGGATGTGGGCGACAGGGTCGAGCGCGGCCAGCCGCTGGCCGAACTCGACGCGGAGGATCTGCGCCTGCAACTGGACGCGGCGCGCGCACAGCTCAGCGCCGCCAGGGCGGAGCACCGCCTCGCCGGCAGCGAACTGGAGCGCCACAAGAAATTGCGCCAACGCCAGCTGGTCAGTGCCTCCCAGTTCGACGCGGTGCAGAGCCGCTTCGATGCCAGCGCCGCGCAGCTCGACCGGGCCAAGGCGCAACTGCAGGTGGCGCGCAACCAGGCCGACTACGCCGTATTGAAGGCGCCGCGGGATGGCGTCATCGCCCGGCGCCTGGCCGAGGCGGGCCAGGTTGTGGCCGCCGGCCAGGCGGTCTTCTCCCTGGCCGCGGACGGAGAGCTCGAGGTGCGCATCGACCTGCCGGAACAGGATATCGAGCGCTTTGCCGTGGGCCAGACACTGGCGGTGGAACTCTGGTCGCAGCCGGGCCGCCGCTTCCCCGCACATATACGCGAACTGGCGCCGGCGGCAGATCCGAGTTCGCGCACCTTCGAGGCGCGGGTGGCCTTCGACAACCGGGAGCTGGGCGCGGAACTGGGGCAGAGCGCGCGGGTTTTCGTCGACGGAGAGCCCTCGACAGCCGCGCTGGCAGTGCCGATGTCCGCCGTCACCGCCGACAACGGCCAGCCCTATGTGTGGGTGCTGGACCCGCTCGCGCAGACGCTGCACAAGACTCCGGTGACCCTCGGGCCCTACGGCGAGGAAGTGGTGCCGGTGCTCTCGGGCCTCAAACCCGACGACTGGGTCGTGGCCGCCGGCACCCACCTGCTGCGGGAGGGTCAGCGGGTGCGGCCGGTGGACCGGATGAACCGCCCGATCAATCCCGATCGCTCCTTTGCACACCAGGAATAAACCGAGCCCCAGGGAACAACCACCATGCGTTTCAATCTCTCCGAATGGGCCCTGCAAAACCGCCCGCTGGTGCTCTACGCGATGCTGCTGCTCGGCCTGCTGGGCGCCCTCTCCTATACCCAGCTGGGACAGAGCGAGGACCCGCCGTTTACCTTCAAAGTGATGGTGGTCAACACTCTCTGGCCCGGCGCCAGCGCCGGGGAGGTGTCGCGCCAGATCACCGAGCGCATCGAAAAGAAACTGATGGAGACCGGCGACTACCAGCGCATCACCTCCTTCTCCCGCCCCGGCCAGTCCCAGGTATTGTTCGTCGCCCGCGACGATATGCACTCCAGCGAAATCCCCGATCTCTGGTATCAGGTGCGCAAAAAGGTCGGCGATATCCGCCACACGCTGCCGCCGGATATCCGCGGCCCCTTCTTCAACGACGAGTTCGGCACCACCTTCGGCAATATCTACGCGCTGACCGGTCCGGACTTCGACTACGCGCTGAAAAAGGACTATGCCGAGCGGCTGCAGCTGGCGCTCGCGCGGGTGAAGGACGTGGGCAAGGTGGAACTGCTCGGGCTGCAGGACGAAAAAATCTGGGTCGAGATCTCCAACACCAAACTCGCCGCCCTCGGCATTCCTCTGTCCGCGGTGCAAAACGCGTTGCAGGCGCAGAACAGCGTCGTCGATGCCGGCTTCGTGGATACCGTCAGCGACCGGGTGCGCATCAAAGTAAGCGGCCAGTTCCGCTCGGTGGACGAACTCCGCCGCTTCCCGATTGCGGCGGGCGGGCGCACCCAGAGGCTCGGCGATATCGCGACGGTCAGGCGCGGCTTCAGCGATCCGCCGCAGCCGCGCATGCGCTTTATGGGCGAGGACGCCATCGGTATCGCCGTGTCGATGAAGGCCGGCGGCGATATTCTGCAGCTGGGCGAAAACCTCGACGCCGCCTTCGCCGAACTGCAGAAAGACCTGCCGCTCGGCCTGGAGCTGCGCAAGGTGTCGGACCAGCCCGCGGCGGTGAAGCGCGGCGTGGGCGAGTTCCTGCAGGTGCTGATGGAGGCGCTGGCGATAGTGCTGCTGGTGAGTTTCTTCTCGCTGGGCATGCGCACCGGCCTGGTCGTGGCGCTGTCGATCCCGCTGGTGCTGGCCATGACCTTCGCGCTGATGCACTACTTCGATATCGGCCTGCACAAGATTTCCCTCGGCGCCCTGGTGCTGGCGCTGGGGCTGATGGTGGACGACGCCATCATCGCGGTGGAGATGATGGCGATCAAGATGGAGCAGGGGCTGTCGCGCCTGAAGGCGGCCGGTTTCGCCTGGACCAGCACCGCCTTCCCGATGCTGACCGGCACCCTGATCACCGCCGCCGGCTTCCTGCCGATCGCCACCGCCCAGTCCGGCACCGGCGAGTACACCCGCTCGATATTTCAGGTGGTCACCCTGTCGCTGCTGGCCTCCTGGGTGGCCGCGGTGGTGTTCGTGCCCTACCTGGGCGACAAGCTGCTGCCGAACCTGACCCGGCGCGACCACAGCGGCGAGGTGCGGGATCCCTACGCGAAGCCCTTCTACCGGCGCTTCCGCGGACTGGTGACCTGGTGCCTGCGCCACCGCAAGACGGTGATACTGCTGACGCTGGCGGTTTTCGCCGCCTCGGTGGCGCTGTTCCGCTTTGTGCCGCAGCAGTTCTTCCCCTCCTCCAACCGCCTGGAACTGATCGTCGACCTGAAGCTCGCCGAGGGCGCCTCTCTCACCGCCACCGAATACCAAGCCCGGCGCCTGGAAAATCTGCTGGCTCAGAATGAACTGGTGGAAAGCTATGTGGCCTATGTGGGCACCGGCTCACCGCGCTTCTATCTGCCCCTGGATCAGCAGCTGCCGACGGCCAGCCTGGCCCAGTTCGTGGTGCTGACCCGCAATGTGGAGGAGCGCGAGCAGCTGCGCAGCTGGCTGATCGAAACCCTGCGCGAGGAATTCCCGACCCTGCGCTCGCGGGTGTCGCGGCTCGAGAACGGGCCGCCGGTGGGCTACCCGGTGCAGTTCCGCGTGTCCGGCGAGCATATTCCCGAGGTGCACGAGATAGCGCGCGCGGTCGCCGAGAGAGTGCGCACACACCCGGCGCTGAGCAATGTACACCTGGACTGGGAGGAGCCGAGCAAGTCGGTGCAGCTGAATATCGACCAGGCCCGCGCCCGCGCCCTGGGCGTGGACTCCGCCGGTCTGTCGCGCGCACTGCAGAGCTCCCTGAGCGGCATTCCCGTCAGCCAGTACCGCGAGGACAACGAGCTGATCGACGTACAGGTGCGCAGCGACGAGCGCGAGCGCCACGCCCTCGGCAGGCTCGGCAACCTGGCCGTGCAGACCGGCAACGGCAACAGTGTGCCGCTGAACCAGATCGCGACTCTGGAATACGGGTTCGAGGAGGGGGTTATCTGGCACCGGGACCGGCTGCCGACGGTGACGGTGCGCGCGGACATCTACGGAACAGAACAGGCGGCCACCGTGGTCGGCGAACTCTGGCCGCGCCTCGCGGATATCCGCGCACAGCTGCCGCCGGGCTATCTGCTCGAAATCGGCGGCAGCGTGGAGGAGTCCGCGCGCGGCCAGGCCTCGGTGAACGCCGGTATGCCGCTGTTCCTGCTGGTGGTCTTTACCCTGCTGATGCTGCAGCTGCGCAGCTTCTCCCTGTCGACGATGGTGTTCCTGACCGCGCCGCTCGGCATTATCGGCGTCACCCTGTTCCTGCTGCTGTTCCGCCAGCCGTTCGGCTTCGTGGCCATGCTCGGCACCATCGCGCTGGCCGGCATGATCATGCGCAACTCGGTGATACTGGTCGACCAGATACAGCAGGACATCAACCAGGGGCTGACACCCTGGGATGCCATCGTCGAGTCCACGGTGCGCCGCTTCCGCCCGATCGCGCTGACCGCGCTGACCGCGGTACTGGCGATGATCCCGCTGTCGCGCAGCGACTTCTTCGGCCCCATGGCGGTAGCGATTATGGGCGGGTTGATAGTGGCCACCGCGCTGACGCTGCTGTTCCTGCCGGCCCTCTATGCGACCTGGTACCGGGTGCGCGAGGGGGAGATGGCGGACGCGCGGCAGCCGGGCTGGCCAACCCGCGCTTTCGCGCGGCTGGCCGCGCTGCTGCCCGGCCTCCGGCATTCGCCTGCAGGCAGGCTCCTACACAAGCTAGCCCCGCGCACTCCCCGCGAGGAGCGCCATTAATCTATCCGGCCTATCGGTAACCAGCCCGTCCAGCCCGAGTTCGATATAGCGCCGCATATCCGCCTCCTCATTCACTGTCCAGGCGGATATATGCAGATTGAGTTTTCTCGCCGCGCGCATAAAGCGCCGCGAGAAAACCTGTATGCCGTAGTAGCGCATCGGCAGCTGCATCGTCTGGTAGCCCGGCCGCAGCAGCCTTTCCGCACCCACCAGCTGCGCGGCGAAAAACAGCATCGCGTCGAGGGTCGCGGCGCCGGTCGCGACTTCGGGGCAGAGGCGGCGGAAGTGATTGATCACGCCCTGGTGGAAGGAGGATACGATCACCCGGCTGCGCTTGTTCGAGCGCCGCAGGCTTTCGCACATGGCCTCCGCCGCGCGCTTGTCGTTGTTCTTCAACTCGATGATCATCGGCGTGTCCGGCAGCGCGGCGAAGACTTCGTCGATGGTGGCGATGCGCAGCGGCCTGTCGCGATAGGGGTAGGTCTCGCCGTCGCGGGTCCAGTTGTAACCCATATTCAGCCGGCGCAGTTCCGCCAGCGTCTTTTCCCCGACGGCGCCTTCACCGTCGGTGGTGCGCTCCAGCCGCGCGTCGTGTATCAGCACCAGGTGGCCGTCCGCGCTCAGGTGCAGATCCATCTCCAGCGCATCCACCCCCAGCTCGACCATTTTCTGCAGGTAGAAAAACGTATTGCCCGGGTAGAGTCCATTGCCGGATTCATCGCCGTGGGCTATGACCAGCAGGCCGTCTTTTCGGGGCAGGTCGAGTAGTGACGGCGGCGCGGGGCGGGATCTGGCATGGAGCCACAGAATCAACAGCAGCGCGCAAAAAAGCGATGGCCAGAGCATCGTTCACCCGAAAGTATTTTCAATTGCCCTTGCAGGAGCGGCCCGTGGCCGCGATCGAATTCCAGAGAAATCTGACAGCTCGATCGCGGCCACGGGCCGCTCCTACAGTGATAACAACCCGCTAGGGCAGGATTTTTTCCAGCCGCTCCAGATCATTGACCACCCGCCAGCTGCCGCCGCTCTCCTCGACGCGACTCTGCCAGTCCCGCAGGCGCCCCAGGTAGGCGTTTGGATCTATATTGTCACTGCGCAGCTTGGTCACATTCAGCGCCACCAGATTGAAGCCGGAAAGCTGCAGCGGCACATCGCGGTTGTAGCCCTCCCTGATCTCCTCTTTCAGGTCGGAAAAGATCAGGATGGTCTTGCGCCCCGGGTCCTTCTCGTTCAGGTATTCCACCGCCTGCAACAGGCCGCCGGTGATGTCCGTGTAGGCCGCGGGCCGGGTCTCCTCAACAAACTGCTGTATCGCCTGCTGGAAGGCCCGCTTCTGTTTGTTGGCGACACTGGGCCTGTCGTCGAAGGTGACCTTGGCCTTGATGTTCTTCTCGCTGAAACTGCCGCTGTTGATACTGGCCACCGCGAAGGTATCGCCGGGGTTCATCTTGGCGAGGGTGTAGTTGATGACCTGCTGCGCCTTGTCCAGCTCCTGGGTGTAGGTGCCGGAGGTATCGATCAGCATATAGATGCCCTGGTTGCGCGCCACCGGCTCGCCGCAGGCGGCCAGCAGCAGAGCGCAGGCAAAAGGAATCAGTTTTTTCATCGCGCCTCCTCCGCCGCGGTCACGGCGGCCGAGTCGGCACGCCAGTTCGCGTACAGGCTCTCCAGCCACAGCGGCAGGAAAATCACAATATCGTAGAGGCGCACCAGCAGCGAACCGCAGCGCAGCGCCGCGGTGCCGGTCAGGCGCAACAGCACCGACAGGGCGCGCAGGAAGAAGGTCGCCAGCAGGCCGATGACCGTGCGCGCCGAGGCGATAAAGTTCTCCAGCGGTATCGCGACGAAGGTGAGCGCGAACGGCAGAATGAAGCCCATGCCCATCTGTGCCGCGGTAGTGATCCAGAGGACACCGCCCGCAGTCGCCTCAATCTCTGCGCCCCTGAGCTGCGCGCTGACCGCCAGATCCTCCTGCATCAGTATCTCGCGCATAAAGGCCAGACCGGCCTCCACCGAGGCGAGGCAGAACAGCAGCGCGAAGGCGGCCCACATCATGCGCGTGCGCAGCTTGTCGTTCAGCGCACTGATCACCGGGAAGAGCCGCGTGATGCGCAGACACTCCATCAGGAAGAGCCCCATGGTGATCTCCACCAGGATAATCACCAGCGCGGAGATATCCGCCACCTTGAAACTGCCGATATAGCTGGTGCCGCCGACCATCTCGGTCATCGGCCGCGCGATCAGGTGGAAATTGATCAGCGCGCCGCCGGCGGCAATCGCCAGCACGAAGGACGCGATAAAGAACTGGCTCAGGGAGGAGGAGGAGAGCATGCGCAGGGCGCGGTCGCTGCCCTGGACGATTTCCTCGTAGCGCTCCATATGGCCGTCGATGGCCTTGGCGCGGCGGATCACCGAATCCACGCTCTTGTTGACCCGCCCCAGAGTGGACAGCATCGAGCGCCAGCTGGGCATCATGCGCTTGAGCAGCTGGTGGCGCTCGCGGGCGGACTCGCGGTAGGCCTCCAGCGCCTTGGCCTCGGCCTTGCGCATCGAGTGGTGGATGGTCTCCAGCACATCCCCCACCACGCCGTCGTTCTTGGCCGGGATTTCCGCCACCGCCTTGATGGCCTTGGCCCAGTTGGTGGGCTCCGGCGGCACCTCGGCGCTGCGCACATAGTCCTCGTCGATGGCGGTCAGCTGTTCGCACAGCTTGCGGTGCAGGGCCGGATACTGCGCCAGCTCCTTCTTCATCGTGGCCTCGATGCGGTCGAACTCCCGCTCCACATGGCGCTCCGCCGCCTCGCGCCCGGCCGCCAGCAGCACCTCGCGGTTGCGCTCCTGCAGGCGCTGTTCGGCGCCGGCAACCGCATTGGCGCCCAGGCGCAGTGACTGGTGAAAGAAGCGCGCCAGAGAGAAGATGCCCTGGTGCACCGGTTTGCGTGCAACGAACAGCGCCAGCAGCGCCAGCAATAACCACAGCCAGAGCGGCAGGCTTTCCAGTAGTTGGGTCACGGTATTGCCTCCTCGAGATAGGCCGGTCGACCATCCATCCTAACAGCAGATGGCAACACAATCGCCCAGAAGTTCACACTTTGTGCGGGTAGCAGGTTTGGCGCGAAATCCGCATCTGAACAAAATTTAATCGAGGCTCTTGCGGAAACGCGCTATCGCCAGCGTCATCATCAGCGCGATAAACACCAGCAGCGCCAGCCAGTCGGGCCACAGCTCAGCCATATCGGCGCCGCGCAGCATGACCCCGCGGATCAGGCGCAGGAAATGGGTCAGCGGCAGCAGCTCCGCAATCCACTGCGCCGGCTTCGGCATGCCGTCGAACGGGAACATGAATCCGGACAGCAGTATCGACGGCACGAACACGAAGAAGGTCATCTGCATGGCCTGGAACTGGGACTGGGCGCGTGTCGAGATCAAAAGGCCCAGGCTCAGGTTGGCCAGGATCAGCAGTATCGCGGCCCAGTAGACATCGAGCAGGCTGCCGCGAATCGGCACCTGGAACAGCAGCACGCCGGCCAACAGCACCAGGCTGGTCTGCACCAGGCCGATAACGCCGTAGGGCAACACTTTGCCGATCATCAGTTCGGCGCTGCTGACCGGCGTCGCGATCAGCAGCTCCATATTGCCACGCTCGCGCTCGCGCACTATCGCGATGGCCGTGAACATCACCATCGTCATCGTCAGGATGATGCCGATCAGTCCCGGCACTATATTGATCGCCGACACCCGCTGCGGATTGTAGAAGGCCACGACACTGATCGGCAGCTGCGGCAGCGGTATCGAGGATTCCCGCCCCGAGGCTCCCCGCGGCTGCGCCGGCGCAAAGGCGAGCGGCATCTGCGCCAGCTGCGCGACGGCGTTCTGCACCACCGTGTCGCTGCCGTCCACCAGTACCTGCACCGCCTCGTCGCTCTGTGCGCGGCGGCGCTCGAAATCTTTCGGGATCACGACGCCGACACTGATCTCGCCGCGGCGCAACATGGTCATCAGCTGTTGCGGGCTCTCCGCGTCGGCCACCGGCTCTATCACGCCGGTGGCGAGCATATCCATCACCAGCTGGCGCGAGCCGCTGGTCTGCGCCTGATCGGCGATGGCGGCGGGCAGATGGCGCGGATTCAGGTTGATCGCATAGCCGAACAGCATCAACTGCAGTATCGGCACGCCGACGATCATCAGCAGGGTGATGCGGTCGCGGCGCAGCTGGCGCAACTCTTTGACGACCACGGCCCAGAGCCGGCGCCAATTCACCGGGCTTCCTCCTGCGGCGCTCTATTGGTGGCGGCGACGAACACATCCTCCAGGCTGGGCAGCGCCGGGCACACCTCGGCGCCGACGCCCCGCTCGCGGAATGCCCGCTCGACACGCGATGCGCAGTCGCCGCTCTCCTCACACAGCACGCGCAGGCTGTTGCCTATCTGCGCCGCGCTGATCACGCCGGGCACCTGCAACAGCACCCGCTTGGCCTGCCGCGGCCGCTCGGCGCGCACCTCCAGCGTGCGCCCGCGCAGGGCGCCGGTGAGTTCGGCGGGGCTGCCGTCGGCCACCAGGCGGCCGCGATCGAGAATCGCCAGCCGGTGGCAGCGCTCCGCCTCATCCATATAGTGGGAGGAAACCAGTATCGTGGTGCCGGCGTCCGCCAGCTCGAACAGCTTCTCCCAGAAATCGCGCCGCGATTCCGGGTCCACCGCGCTGGTGGGCTCGTCGAGAAACAGCAGCTCCGGCTTGTGGATCACGCTGCCGGCCAGCGCCAGGCGCTGCTTCTGGCCGCCGCTCAGGGTGCCCGCCATCTGCCCGGCGCGCTCGGCGAAACCGTACTCCTGCAGCAGCTCGTCCACCCGCCGCACCATTTCCCTGCGCGACAGGTTCTGCACCGCGGCGAGAAATTCCAGGTTCTCGCGCAGGCTCAGGTCGGCAAACAGAGAGAATTGCTGCGTCATATAGCCGATATGCCGGCGCAGCTCCTCCGCCTGTGCCGGTATACGCAGGCCCAGCACTTCAATTTCACCGGCACTCGGTGTCAGCAGGCCGCACAGCATGCGGATACTGGTGGATTTTCCGGAGCCGTTGGGGCCGAGGAAGCCGTACACCTGTCGGCGCCTCACGGTGAGATCCACGCCATCCACCGCGCGCAGTGCGCCGAAGCACTTGCTCAAGCTCCGCGCGCGGATCGCGATTTCACTCTCAGCCGCCATCGCCGTGCACCCCGCTGCCGTCAAATTCCGCCCGCAGCGGCAGGCCCGCGGGCAGCGCGGCGGCGTCCTCTCCCAACTGGATTTCCGCCAGGTAGCTGAGCCGCGCCGCGTCGTCACCGGTCAGTGCAAAGTAGGGGGTAAAACTGGGCTCGCTGCGGATCATCCGCACCCGGCCGCTATAGGCCCGATCCAGCCCCTGGATAAAAACCCGCGCGGTATCGCCCACCCGAACGGCGGGCCGCATCGGCTCGGGAATATAGACGCGGGCGTAGGGCGTCTCCCCCACCAGCATCACCGCCAGCGGGCCGCCGACCGGCGCCTCGTCCCCCAATTTGAACGGCAGACTGTCCACCAGACCCTGCCTCGGAGCCTGTACCGTGAGTTTCTGCAGCAGCACCGCCTGCGCTTCCGCCTCTGCGCGGGCCTGCGCCAGTGCCGCCGCCCCCTGGGCGATATCCTCGCTGCGCGTGCCGCGCTGCAACTCCAACAGCGCCGCGCGGGCGGAGGCCACCTGCGCCGAGGCGCTGTCGGCGGCTGCCTTGGCGCGGTCGACGTCAGCCTGGGAGATATAGTCCTCACCGAGCAGTTTGCGCAGGCGCCGGAAGTTTTGCCGCGCATCCTTTTCCTCCGCGAGAGCAGCGGCCAGATTCGCCTCGGCGCGCTGAATTTCCTCAATCCGCGGTCCCGCCTGCAATTCGTCAAGCAGCGCCTCGCGCCGCGCCACCTCCTCCCGCGCCGCCGCGAGCTGCGCCCGCGTGCGGCGGGTATCCAGCTGCAGCAGCACCTGGCCGGCGCTGACCCTTTCCCCCTCGCGCACACGTATATCAACTATCTTTTCCGCAGCCGGCGCCGGCAGCGCGATACGATCCCACTCCAGGGTGCCAAGAGCGCGCTGCGGCTTCGGCTGGCAGCCGCCCATCAACAGCGCGATCAGCAGCAACGCATACAACAGGCCAACGCGGCGGCTCCTGAGAGCCGGGTGGCGCCGCGGTGGCAAGCCTGTCGTCGATGAAATAAGTCGCTGCACTTCAGTCCCCAGCCCTGGGCCGCTCGTTGCCGTCACCGCCCGGCGGGAGGAAATTTACCGCGGCACCCGGCATATAGCATAGAAGCGCGGCAATGGGCCGGCACATCCACCGATCCGCTCCACTAATTCCGTCGCACAGCGGTTTCGGGCATTTATCGCGACAAGGGCAACACATCCGAAAAAAGCAAATTCCGTTACACGAACACCGGAAAAATCTGACACATTTTTTGTCTAGAAATTACGCCACCACAGTCTACACTCCAAACTAACTTCTCATTCACTGAGTTATTTAACCTAATTTTACTAACGGTGATCGTGAGAAATTTCTCTGCCTGACGAGGAAAATCCAGCGGGGCAGAAATACTATTTACTGCGACAGGGGGTCGCAGGACGGACCCAGATACAGGTTTTAAGATTTCGATCTGGCCAAGGAGAGGTAACAGGTATATGCCGGTTCTTTTTTTCAGCAATTCCGGCCTACAGGGAGAGCTGCTCTACTCACTGATTTCCGATTCACTGCCCTTCAAATGGGAAAAATCAGAAATAGGAAAACAACGCCACTGCCTTCAACACTACCAGGCAATCGTCGTCGACTGCTGGCACATAGCAGCAAACTCTGAAACGAACCGGATGCTGCCATACCTGAAGAACCTGGCCCACCAGAAGGTTCTGCTGATCAACTTCCCCGCCGACATCCCCTGTCATCTGGCGGAAAAGTTAAAACGGAAAAATTTCCAGCTCCTCTGCGATGCGACAACCACGCAGGAGAACCTGATCAAAAAGCTCACCGCGGCCATACAGAGTGCGGAGAAATCCCATTCCGAAGAACTGCAGAGCGGCCCGCTGCTCACCAGGCGCGAGCAGGAGATCCTGAACCAGCTGACCACCGGGGATCCCAACAGCGTCATCGCCTCCAGGCTGCACCTGAGCGAACACACGGTCAAAAACCATATGTACAACATCTTCCGCAAGATCGGCGTCAAAAACCGGTTGCAGGCGAGCAACTGGGCCAAGATGCACCTCCAGGCGGAGCGGCTATGAAAAGGCTGGCGCTTCTATTGCTTTTATGCACTGGCTTGGCGTCGGCGCAGGGCACCGGAGACGCCGATGGCGCCCTGGAAGATGGCGGCGGGCGCCTAGAAGATGAAATCAGCGGCTTCAATATCGACAGGACCATTACCCGCACCGGGCACGATTTTGCGCGCTATATGAGCGAATACCGCAATCTCCACTACCCGGACAGTGATTACAACCTGACGATTCACGAACGCCCCTCCGCGCGCTGGGGCAACCTGATATGGATCACCTACAACAACAGAGTCGTATTCCGGCGTTTTATCAGCCCAAGCACCAACAATATTCAGAGAATGGCGGAAGAGGCATCGAAACATATCCACGAGATAGTGTTGCAGGAGAAGGTCCGCAGCGCGCTGACCGACCACTTCGATATAGGTAAGGATGAATTCTGATGAAGAAATCGAGACTGGCGGGCCTCATTCTGGCCCCTGTTTTTCCGCTTGCCAGCGGGCTCGCGCTCGGCACAGAACTGATCTATGAGCCGGTAAACCCGAATTTTGGCGGCAATCCCCTGAACGGCGCCTATTTACTGAACAACGCCCAGGCCCAGGACCGCCACAAGGATCCGGACCGCGAGGACACCATCTACGAACAGCCCAGTGCCCTGGACAGGTTCACGGACTCCCTGGAGACCCGCCTGCTGAACCAGCTGCTGACGGATGTCGGTAACGGCAACAGCGGCGAACTGATCACCGATGATTTTGTCGTGCAGATCATCGACAACGACGGCGTACTGACCGTATTGATTACCGACCGCAACACCGGCGACAAGAGTGAAATCATTGTCAGCGGACTCAACCCGACGAATTAAAGCCCGCGAATGCTTGTAGGAGAGATAGGCAATGCGTACCGCAATAAAAAGTCTTGCTTTGCCCGCACTGGCAGTTATGACCACTCTGAGCGGCTGCTCTGCAATGAAGACCACAGGCGACGCCCTCTTTGGACCGGGCAGGGATGAAGCACAGCTTACTCCGAGAAACAGCACTTACCGGGACCTGCTCAACCTGCCCGCCCCCAAGGGCAAGATACTGGCCGCCGTATACGCCTTCCGCGACCAGACAGGGCAATACAAACCGGCCCCCAACAGCAGCTTTTCCACCGCGGTAACCCAGGGCGGTGCCTCGATGCTGATGGATGTCTTAAACGAGTCCGGCTGGTTTATCCCCCTGGAACGGGAGGGACTGCAGAACCTGCTGACGGAACGCAAAATTATTCGCGCCGCGCTGGCCAAACCGGATGCGCCGGCGAACAATAACATTCCCCTGCCCTCCCTGGTGGCGGCAAACGTCCTGCTGGAAGGCGGAATCGTCGCCTACGACACCAATATCCGCACTGGCGGAGCGGGCGCGCGGTATTTTGGTATCGGCATCGATGATCAGTACCGGGTAGATCAGGTCACCGTGAATTTGAGAGCCATCGACATCCGCTCCGGCCGCGTTCTGCACTCGGTGCTGACCTCAAAGACTGTCTATTCGAAAGCCATCAGCGCCGACGTGTACCGCTTCGTCAAGTTCCGCCGCCTGCTCGAGATGGAGGCGGGCACCACGACCAACGAGCCGGCGCAGCTGGCGATGCTTTCGGCCATGGAGTCGGCGGTCATCCATCTGATCAGCGAAGGTATCGTCAACAATTCCTGGGCGCTGCAGAACCCGGACGACATCAACAACCCCGTGCTGCAGTACTACCTGAATGAAAGCACTCACATTATGTAATCCCATGAAACCCGGAAGACTGATTCAATCCCTGACCCTAACCCTGCTCGGCCTGAACAGCGCCTGGAGTTCGGACCTGGATTCGGGGTCGGAACTGGCCGCCACCAGCGAGCTCGATTTCAACAACGCCGTGCCAGTGGCCAACCTGGCGATCATCTATCAGGAGGGCAGCCTCAACGCGGTGAACGCCCGACAGTACGGAATGTTGAACTACCTGTCCGCCCTCCAGGACGGCAACGGCAACCGTTTGTCTGTCAGGCAGGCCGGCGATGAAAACGCGGTGATTTCACGCCAGAAGGGGGAGGACAATATCGCCGCCCTGCTTCAGGTCGGCTACGAAAACTGGATTCGCCTCAACCAGATAGGTTTCGCACACGAGGCGGGCATCGCCCAGTTTGGCATACAGAATTCCGCCCTGGTGAACCAGATAGGCGTTCATCACAGTGTGAACATCTACCAGAGCGGCAATGGCCTGCACACCGAAGTCACCCAGAAGGGGGTGGCGATCACGACCACCGTCAACCAGTACAATTGACCTTGTAGATAATTCCGACAGCGCGGTATTTCCATCGTGAAAAAACTTCCTGGCATGATAGCGGCGCTAAGCCTAGTTGCGGCTGGCGAGGCCGGCGCAGCGGACAACAAAATAGAGCAGGCACAGAGCGGGGCCGGCAATGCCGCCTTCGCCGAGCAGATAGAGTCGGGCTCGCTTGGCAACAGCCTCCTGCAGGCACAGGAGGGTGCCCACAACACCGCCGATGCGAGCCAGCAGGGCGAACTGGACAGCGAAATCATTCAGGTCCAGGACGGCGTAACCAATCAGGCAGGCACCATACAGATCGGCGGGTCCGGCAACAGCAGTGAAATCCACCAAATAGGCGCGTTCAACGCAGCCGCGAGCCTGCAGACGGCCGCCACGGATACGAGGGCAGTGTCCCGCCAGCGGGGCTTCAACCACACTGCGGAAATCAACCAGATTGCCGGTGTTGGCAATATCGCCGCGATTGAGCAGAGGGGCCAGTTCCACCGCGCCGGCATCGCACAGAATGGCAGTTTTCACGCCGAAGCCCATATCGATCAGGAAGGCACCGATCACGACGCCGATGCCGCGCAAACCGGCATAGGCCACTTCTCGAGCACGGATCAACAGGGCTCCTTCAACCGCGCGAACACGGACCAGGAGGGGTTCTTCCAGGAAGCCGATATCGCCCAGAGCGGCTTTGCCAACGGTGCCCTGGTCGCTCAGGGAGACGGGTACAACAGCGCTGTCGTCACCCAGGATGGATTCTTCAATAGCACCGACGTACTCCAGTCCGGCGCATTCGGCATGGGCGGCGGTCACCTGTCCGTGATCAGCCAGTCCGGTGGACTGAACCAGGCGACGGTCATCCAGAGCGGCTTTTCCTCGACGGCAATCGTGACCCAGTTCGGCAACGGCAACTCCGTGTCGCTGGCGCACTGATCCGGCGCAACTCCCGCGCAATTGCGCGCCACCCGCCCTTCTCTGCGGCGGCAATTCATCGACTGGCGCGGAAAATCACTTTCCCCAGCGCGACTCTCATCCTTCCTTAGCGCCTCAGAAAACAACTGATCAAAAATCGAACTTTTTTCCTAGAGTTTCGACACTTCCCTCCTATAGCGACCCCCCGCTTGAGCGGCAAGACTCAACACAGTGTTTGATCACTTTGCAAACAAAGAGTTTGAAATTTGGCCAGGAATTATTTGAATCCGCCATCGCTCCCCTGCTCGCCACATCCACGCCATGACAACGGTAGCACCGCCGGCGTATGGGGCACTTGCCGGGGAATTGAGGCTCAACCTGGTCCTTTCGGGACAGATCGGCACCTATTCACAGCGGGACCGCTTGCCGGGGAGGTGAAGGCTCGCACAACGCTGTAATCCAACATGGTGCTGAGGTCGGCACCATCGTAAATCAGTATGACCTGTACTGATTCTTTCAACGTCGGACGTAAGTAAGGAGCAACTCATGAAGACGTTTACCCCCATCGCCGCAGCAGTACTTCTCGCCGCCAGCGGCAGCGTATTCGCGGCAAACAACACCACCCTCCAAAACCAGAACGGTATCGGCAACTTCCAGTTCGCCTCGCAGATCGGGCTCGGCGTGAACGACAACCTGATCGTGCAAAACCAGAATGGCCTGTTCAACAACGAAATCGCGGTGCAGACCGCCGGTGAGAACGACAGCACCATAGTGCAGACTCAGGTAGGTGCCGTGAACACGGCGGTTTCCACCCAAGCCGCCGGTGCGTTCAACACCGCCGCCGTTACCCAGGTGGGTGCGGGCAACGTGGGTGTTACCACTCAGGCAGCTTCTCTAGCCAGCAATGCCAATATCCTGCAGGTGGGCTTCGTCAACCTCGGCGTTATCACCCAGACCCTGAGCCTGCTGGATAGCGCCAGCATCACTCAGGTCGGAGCGCTGAACTTCGGTAACATCCTGCAGACAGTCAGTGCCCTGAACAGCGCCGATATCCTGCAAGGTGGCGTCGGCAACAGCGCCAATATCACCCAGGCATTCGCCCTGGCAAACGATGCCGATATCATCCAGGCCGGCTTCTTCAACAGCGGCAACATCGTCCAGGTCGGCTCTATTGGCAGCTCTGCGCTGAAGGTGCAAGTCGGTGCATTCAACGTTGGGGATATCACCCAGGTAGGTCTCGGCCATGCCGCCGCGGAGTTCCAGTTCGGCTTCGGCAACAATGCCAACACCACCCAGATCGGGCTCTTCCACAACTCGGTCACTACCCAGGTGGGGCTCTTCAACTTCCACAACACCTTCCAGTTCGGCTTCAACGAAACCGCTGTGGCCACTCAGACAGGTATTGGCAACGTCGGCTTTATCGTGCAGTAGTCGCCGCGCATAAAGCAAAACCCCAGGCGGCCTTTACGGCCGCCTTTTATTAACTTGGCAATCAAATATTTCACCCTGAAATATTTGATTGTCGCCCTTGAAATACTGGCGAAGATGCGCGGATCTTCTTGAATTTCAAGGGCTCGCGCCGGCCTGCGACCGGCGGCGGCACATCCCTGTGCCGCATTAACCCGCGCAAATTTCATTTGCCGGGTTAATAACAATTGACTGGTGATCCGCCGGTATGCCCACAAGGCGCGAGCGCGGACAAAGGAGCGCCCGGACACCACCGGGCCCCTGTAGGTGAAGCAGTAGAGGAGCCATTTGTGAACCCCACAACCCCCATCGCCGCAGCGTTATTGCTAACCGCAAGCGGCATAGTGCTGGCGGCGACCAATACCGCCGAGCTCAACCAGAATGGCACGGGCAACACCGCCATCGCCGACCAGGCGGACCCGGGCGCCACCGACAATTTCATCTCGCAGCAACAGAGCGGAAACTTCCACAACGCCTATGCGCTGCAGCAGTCCGAGGTGGGATCCAGCATATCCCAGGTACAGGACGGCAGCCTCAACAGTGCCTACACGCTGCAACAGGACGGCGCCTTCAACAGCGCATATATCTACCAGGAAGGCACGCTCAACGACGCGACCATCTACCAGTTGGGCAGCCAGGACAGCGAGGCCTGGATACTGCAGTCCGGCTTCGGCAATGAAGCGGAAATCGCGCAGATACTGGGCGCGGGCAATGTCGCGCGAATCGAGCAGCGCGGCCAGTTGCACAACGCCTACATAGGCCAGAACGCCAGCTTTGATTCCGATGCCTTCATCTACCAGGCGGGCACCGGTAACGAAGCGCAGATCGCCCAGTCCGGCAGCGGTCATTTCTCCACCATCAACCAGCAGGGCACCTTCAACCGCGCCTACACGGATCAGAGAGGCAATGACCACGAGGCCGACATACTGCAGAGCGGGTTCGGCAACGAGGCCACTGTGGTTCAGGTGGACTGGGGCAGCAGCGCCAGGATCACCCAGGAAGGCTTCGCCAACCGCGCCAGCGTGACGCAGGCCGGCGCCTTCGGCATTGGCGGCGGCCACCTGGCCATCGTGAACCAGTCCGGCAGCGTGAACGAGGCCATAGTGATACAGAACGGGATTTCTGAAACCGCCATCGTGAGCCAGACGGGCAATGGCAACACCGCGGTGGTTGTCCAGTAACCGGCTTCCTGTTTACGGGCCAGCCCCGCTGCAAAAAATAAGGGCGGCAAATTGCCGCCCTTATTTTTTGACGTGATGAAAATAAATTACAGGTGCTCTACCGAATCTATCTCGTACTCCACCGAACCGGACGGTGTCTGCACCACGACGACATCCCCCACTTCCTTGCCGATCAAGGCGCGGGCAATCGGTGAATTGACGGAGATCTTGTGGTTTTTCACATCCGCTTCGTCGTCGCCGACAATCTTGTAGGTCACTTCCTGGTCATTTTCCATATGGATAATGGTCACGGTGGTGCCGAAGATCACCTTGTCGCTGGGCTCTATGGCCTTCACGTCGATCACCTGGGCGTGAGACAGCTTGCTCTCGATCTCCTGGATGCGCCCCTCGATAAAACCCTGCTTCTCGCGCGCGGCGTGGTACTCGGCATTTTCCTTCAGGTCGCCGTGCTCGCGCGCCTCGGCGATGGCCTGCACCACGGCCGGGCGCTCAACCTTCTTCAGTCTTTCCAATTCGGCGCGCAGAGCCTCTGCGCCCTCGACGGTCATTGGTACCCGGTTCAAGTTGGGACCTCCAAATTTATTCACTAGAAAGCCAGGCTTCGCCTTCCGGTGAAGCCTGGCCGTTATATCCGTATTTGATTTGCCCTGTAGGAGCGGCCCATGGCCGCGATCAATGTTAGGGTTTCCCCATTCCGATCGCGGCCATGGGCCGCACCTACAAAAAGGCGCCAGCCTTACTCCGGCAGCTTGACCACCCGCTGGTGCAGATCCTGCAGACGGCGGACCTTGAGGGGCTCGCCCTGTTGCATCGCCAGGGCCATGGCCTTGGCCGCGGCCAGCGTGGTGGTGTAGCACACCTGGTGATTCTCCGCGCTGCGGCGGATATCGGCGGAATCGCGAATGGCCTGGCGCCCCTCGGTGGTGTTGACCACCAGGGCTATCTCGTCGTTCTTGATCATATCGACGATATGCGGGCGGCCCTCGCTCATCTTGTTGACGGTTGTAACGGGAATGCCGCTATCTTGCAAGACCTTGGCCGTGCCGCGGGTGGCCACCAGTTCGAAGCCGAGCGCCGCCAGGTCCCGCGCCACATCCACCGCCGCCGGCTTGTCGAAGTCGCGCACCGAGATGAACACGCGGCCGGACTCCGGCAGCTTGTCGCCGGCGGCCAGCAGGCCCTTGTCGAAGGCCTCGGCGAAGGTCTCGCCCACGCCCATCACCTCGCCGGTGGACTTCATCTCCGGGCCGAGGATCGGGTCCACCTTCGGGAACTTGTTGAACGGGAACACCGATTCCTTGACCGAGAAGTAGTCCGGCACGATTTCCTCGGTGAAGCCCTGCTCGGCCAGGCTGATGCCCGCCTGGCAGCGCGCCGCCACCTTGGCCAGCGAGGTGCCGATACACTTGGACACGAAGGGCACGGTGCGCGACGCGCGCGGGTTCACCTCGATCACATAGATCTCGCCGTCCTGGTAGGCGAGCTGGGTATTCATCAGACCCACGACGCCCAGTTCGCGCGCCATGGCCTTGACCTGCTCGCGCATCCTGTCCTGCACGTCGGCGGGCAGGCTGTAGGGCGGCAGGGAGCAGGCGGAGTCGCCGGAGTGGACGCCACACTGCTCGATATGCTGCATGATGCCGCCGATCACCACATCCTTGCCGTCGGAGACGGCGTCTATATCCACCTCGATCGCGGCGTTCAGGAAGTGATCCAGCAGTACCGGCGCCTCGTCGGAAACCCGCACCGCCTCTTTCATATAGGTCTTGAGTTCGTCTTCCTTGTAGACGATCTCCATCGCGCGGCCGCCCAGTACATAGGACGGGCGCACCACCAGCGGGTAGCCCACATCCTTGGCGCGCTGGATGGCTTCCATTTCCGAGCGCACTATCGCGTTCTGCGGCTGCTTCAGGCCCAGGCGCATGATCATCTGCTGGAAGCGCTCGCGGTCCTCGGCGCGGTCTATCTGCTCCGGGGTGGTGCCGATGATCGGCACGCCCTCGGCGGCCAGGTAGCGGGCCAGGTTCAGCGGCGTCTGGCCGCCGAACTGGACGATGACGCCCTCCGGCTTTTCCTTGCGCACGATTTCCAGCACGTCCTCGAGGGTCACCGGCTCGAAATAGAGACGGTCGGAGGTGTCGTAGTCGGTGGATACCGTCTCCGGGTTGCAGTTGACCATAATGGTCTCGTAGCCGTCCTCGCGCATCGCCAGCGCCGCGTGCACGCAGCAGTAGTCGAACTCGATACCCTGGCCGATGCGGTTGGGGCCGCCGCCGAGCACCATGATCTTCTTCCGGTCGGACGGATTGGCCTCGCACTCCTCGTCGTAGGTGGAGTACATATAGGCGGTGCTGGTGGCGAATTCCGCCGCACAGGTGTCGACGCGCTTGTAGGCCGGGAAGACGCCGAGCTTGTGGCGGAATTCGCGCACGGTCTTCTGGCTGACGCCGAGCAGGTCCGCCAGGCGGCGGTCGGAGAAGCCCTTGCGCTTCAGGAAGCGCATGGTCTTGGCGTCCAGGGCCGAGGTGGGCAGCGACTTGAGCGGCTCCTCGATTTTGATCAGCTCCTCGATCTGCACCAGGAACCAGGGATCTATGCCGGACAGCTCGTAGATTTCCTCGACGCTCATGCCCATGCGGAAGGCGTCGCCCACATACCAGATGCGCTCGGCACCGGGCACCGACAGCTCGCGGCGCAACCGCTCCCGGGCGCCGTCCTCACTCGGATCTATCTTGCTCTCGAAGCCGAAGCTGCCCACTTCCAGACCGCGCAGGGCCTTCTGCAGCGACTCCTGGAAGGTGCGGCCTATGGCCATCACCTCGCCGACGGACTTCATCTGCGTGGTCAGGCGCGCGTCCGCCTCGCCGAACTTCTCGAAGGTGAAACGCGGAATCTTGGTGACCACATAGTCGATAGAGGGCTCGAAGGAGGCCGGGGTGGCGCCGCCGGTGATATCGTTCTGCAGTTCGTCGAGCGTGTAGCCGACCGCCAGCTTGGCGGCGACCTTGGCGATCGGGAAGCCGGTGGCCTTGGAGGCCAGCGCCGAGGAGCGGGATACCCGCGGGTTCATCTCGATCACCACCATGCGCCCGGTCTTCGGGTCCACGCCGAACTGCACGTTGGAGCCGCCGGTCTCGACGCCTATCTCGCGCAGCACCGCGATGGAGGCGTTGCGCATCCGCTGGTATTCCTTGTCGGTCAGCGTCTGCGCCGGGGCCACGGTGATGGAGTCGCCGGTGTGCACCCCCATCGGGTCGAAGTTCTCGATGGAGCAGACGATGATGCAGTTGTCGTTCTTATCGCGCACCACCTCCATCTCGTACTCTTTCCAGCCGAGCAGGGATTCGTCGATCAGCAGCTCGTTGGTCGGCGACAGGTCGAGGCCGCGCTTGCAGATCTCCTCGAACTCCGGCCAGTTGTAGGCCACGCCGCCGCCGGAGCCCCCCATCGTGAAGGACGGGCGGATGATCACCGGGAAGCCGAACTCCTCCGGCACCTTCTTCGCCTCCTCCATCGAGTGGACGATGCGCGCGCGCGGCGTCTCCAGGCCGATGGCGCGCATGGCCTTGTCGAACAGATCGCGGTCCTCGGCCTTCTCGATAGCGTCCTTGTCGGCGCCGATCAGCTCCACGCCGAATTTGTTCAGTATGCCGTTCTTGTCCAGATCCAGGGCGCAGTTCAGCGCCGTCTGGCCGCCCATGGTCGGCAGTATCGCGTCCGGGCGCTCCTGCTCGATAATCTTGGCGACCGTCTTCCACTCCACCGGCTCTATATAGGTGGCGTCGGCCATGGCCGGGTCGGTCATGATCGTGGCCGGGTTGGAGTTCACCAGGATCACCCGGTAGCCCTCCTCGCGCAGCGCCTTACAGGCCTGGGCACCGGAATAGTCGAACTCGCAGGCCTGGCCGATCACGATGGGGCCGGCGCCGATAATCAGAATGCTTTTGATGTCTGTGCGTTTTGGCATCTTTCTTCCGTTCGTTCACCGGTTCAACCGGCAGCGCTGAAACTCTGTGTGTACTGTAGGAGCGGCCCATGGCCGCGATCAATCTTTCCAAGTCTTCTGGAATCCGATCGCGGCCATGGGCCGCTCCTACAAAGGATCCAAGCGGGCTGCGCTCAGCGGCGCGCCTGCATCAGCTCGACAAACTGGTCGAACAGCGGCGCCACATCGTGGGGGCCGGGGCTGGCCTCCGGGTGCCCCTGGAAGCTGAAGGCCGGCTTGTCCTTCAGGCGGATCCCCTGCAGGGTGCCGTCGAACAGGGACTTGTGCGTGACCTCCACATTGGCCGGCAGGGATTCCGCGTCCACTGCGAAGCCGTGGTTCTGCGCGGTGATCATCACCTTGCCGGTCTTCAGGTCCTGCACCGGGTGGTTGCCGCCGTGGTGGCCGAACTTCATCTTCTCAGTCGCACCGCCGACGGCCAGACCCAGCAGCTGGTGGCCGAGACAGATACCGTAGAGGGGGATCTCCGCCTCGAGGAATTCCCGGATCGCGGCGATGGCGTAGTCGCAGGGCTCGGGGTCGCCGGGGCCGTTGGACAGGAAGACACCGTCCGGATTCATCGCCAGCACCTCGGCCGCCGGCGTCTCCGCCGGCACCACGGTGATTTCGCAACCGCGGTCCACCAGCATGCGCAGGATATTGCGCTTCACGCCGAAGTCGTAGGCCACCACCTTGAACGGCTGCTGCGGCGCCGGCTTGTGGCCACTGCCCAGCTCCCAGGTGCCCTCGTTGAACGGGTAGCTCTGCTTGGTGGAGACCACCTTGGCCAGGTCCATGCCCTTGAGGCCGGCGAATTCTCTCGCCTTGGCCAGCGCGGCTTCCCGGTCAATGCTGTCGCCGGCGACAATGCAGCCGTTCTGGGCACCCTTGTCGCGCAGCAGGCGGGTCAGCCGGCGGGTATCGATATCGGCGATGCCGACGATATTGCGCGCCTTCAGGTACTCCTCCAGCGGCTGCTCGTTGCGGAAGCTGCTGGCCAGCAGCGGCAGGTCGCGGATCACCAGGCCGGCGGCCCAGATCTCGCCGCACTCCTCATCCTCGGCGTTGGTACCGGTGTTGCCGATATGGGGATAGGTCAGGGTGACTATCTGGCGGGCGTAGGAGGGATCGGTCAGTATCTCCTGGTAGCCGGTCATGGAGGTATTGAACACCACCTCGCCAACGGCGCTACCCTGAGCGCCGATGGCGCGCCCTTCAAAAACGCTGCCATCTGCGAGTACCAGCAGGGCGGGGGTTGTACTCGGCATCAAGTTGTGGGGCATGGGGCCCTCCGGCGTGGGGACAGCTTTAGTCAAATTGATCTCCAATCTTCAGAACTGCTTGCGGGCGGGGTGGCGAGCAGCAGCGGGCGGCGCAGCAGGTGCCGGATGGCACCTATAAAAAAGCGAGATGAAACTCCGCAGCTTCATCTCGCTTTTTTAGAATTTGTTCACGCGCGGCTCTCACACTGTGCACACTGTGGCCGGCGCTTGCCGCCGGCGTTGACGGGCCGGTGCGCCGCGAAGCTCACCTCTCCGGGGTTCCCCGCTTCGGGGTTCCTCGGGGCTCGCGGGACCTGCCCAAACCGGGCGCAGATTCTACGCGAAATGCCGCGCTGGCGCCAGAGGCTTGTGCATGATGAATGCGGAATGATGGCCAATCTGTCGGAAACAGCTTTGTCATCATTCAGTTCAGCTCGCGGCTCAGGCGAAACAGGCTGTTGCCCATCTTCAGTTCCGCGCGGTCGAGCATGGTCTTGTTGAGCTGCAGCGCGATGCTGCCGCCGCTGCTGACAAACTCGACCATGCCGCCGGTGGCGGCAAAGCGGTCGACATCGCTGACGGTCAGTACCGGGAAGAACTCCAGCGCCCGGACCGCCTTCAGCAGGCTGGCGCGCTCCATCTCCCCGAGCACGACGATCTGACAGCGGCGCGCGCGTATCGGTTCGCGCGGGTCGACGCTCTCCAGCGCCGCCCGGCGGCCGCCGATCCGCTGGTGCTGCAACCGCTGCGCCAGCGGCTCGCGCAGGCTGTCTTCGCCCATGATGCAGATACGGAAGGGGGCCCTGGCACCGGAGAAGGCCTCGATCGGCCACTGCAGGTGGTAGGCGAAGTGCACTATATAGTCCACCATAACCTGCCGCCCCGCCGCGGAGTCGGACAACCGGGTCGACGCCTGGGCACTGGTGACCATCATCACAATCAGCAATACCGCCAGGTGTGACAGCGCCAGCGCGAGGCTGTCCAGGAAGTAGCGGTGTTGGCGATTTTTCATGCACAAGGCCTTGCGGTATTCACCATCCGGCCACCGAGAGCGGAAACGCGCCGGCGCGCGCCCCCCGCCAACCCACCATCCGTGGCAGCCGGGAACGGGGATTCGGGAGTGCGCGGGCATCGAAACCCGCGCGACAATCCGCGCCGGATACACAGCCCGGCGCTTTCAGTAGGTTAGTCTCGGGCCGGGCGCTTTGCCAAAGGGCGCGGGGAGCGCGACGCCAGCCTGCGGGGAGGGAGCGGCGGGGCCCGGCGGTTCTGTGCCGCCTTCAGCCCCGCCCGGGGTGGCCCTGGGTCAATCCCCCTTGGCCAGGGAGGCGTCGCTCTGCGGGGCTATGGCCGGGCGCCATTTGAGCGCCTTCTCGATCGACAGGATCATGGCGCCGGCCACATCCTTGCGCGTGGCGCTCTCTATCCCCTCGAGCCCGGGGGAGGAGTTCACCTCCAGCAGCAGCGGCCCCTTCTTGGAGCGGATGATATCCACGCCAGCCACCTTCAGGCCCAGCACCTTGGCCGCCTTCACCGCCAGGCGCTTTTCCTCCGCGGTGACCTTGACCACCGAGGCGGTGCCGCCCTGATGGATATTGGCGCGGAATTCACCCGGCGCCGCCTCGCGCTGGATCGACGCCACCACCTTGCCGTCGATCACGAACAGGCGCAGATCCTTGCCCTGGGCCTCGCGGATAAACTCCTGCACCAGCAGGTTGGCCTTCAGGGACTTGAAGGCGTTGATCACCGACTCGCCCGCCTTGCGCGTCTCCGCCAACACCACCCCCCGGCCCTGGGTGCCCTCCAGCAGCTTCACGATCAGTGGCGCGCCGCCGACCATCTCGATCAGCTCGCTGGTATCCACCGGCGAGTTGGCGAATCCGGAGGTGGGGATATTCAGGCCGCTCTGCTGCAGCAGTTGCAGCGAGAACAGCTTGTCCCGCGACTGGCTGATGGCCGCGGAGCCGTTCAGCGCGAAGACGCCGAGGCTCTCGAAGTGTCGGGTCAGGGCGCAGCCGTAGAAGGTCTGGCTGGGGCGGATGCGCGGTATCACCGCATCCAGATTGTTCAGTATGCGCCCGTCCCGGTAGTGCACCTCCGGCTCGTTCGGATCCAGCTTCATATAGCACTGGCGAATATCCAGGAAGCTCATGCGGTGGCCGCGCTCGGCGCCGGCCTCCATGATGCGCTGATTGCTGTACAGATCCGGGTTGGAGGCGAGCACGCCGATGCGCAGACCAGTGCCGGCCATATGGTGCTCGTCGCGGTAGTACTCCTCCAACTGGCTCTGGGGCAGGTCGCCGAGGCAGAAACTCTCGGACGGATCCACCAGCATGCGCCCGAGCATCGCCTCGCGCCCGAGCAGCATGCGGTAGCCCATGCTGTCGCGGTTGGTCAGCGTCAACTCGATATCCCAGACGCTGCCGCCGATGGACAGGGACGTGCGGATCACCGGGCGCTTCTCGCTCTCGCCGGAGGAGCTGCGCACCATGCGCTTGTCCAGCAGGCGCGCCTCGCAGCGCACCGAGGGGCGGCGCAGATGCTGCAGCGGGTGGGCCTCGAAGCTGACCCAGGGCTCGCCGTCGCGCTTGAATGTCTGGATGTTGTAGGCGTGCAGACAGGAGGTCTTGGCGCCCGAGTCCACCCGCGCCTTGATCGCGGGGATGCCGAGGCCGGGGAAGGCGCACCACTCCTCACAGCCGACGATTAG
This sequence comes from Microbulbifer sp. ABF4_143, assembly GCF_056160225.1. Classification (NCBI taxonomy): domain Bacteria; kingdom Pseudomonadati; phylum Pseudomonadota; class Gammaproteobacteria; order Cellvibrionales; family Microbulbiferaceae; genus Microbulbifer; species Microbulbifer sp. ABF4_143. Next base: position 2,939 of record NZ_JBSWWT010000027.1, on the reverse strand, counting down.
TTTTTTTTCCAAGTTTGATTTCCCGTAATCGGTTTGGGGTTGTCCGTTTGCCGTCGCCAATGCCGCGGCGCGCCACCGGCCGCTCGAATCATTTCAAATCCAGTACATCGCGCATATCGTAATGACCGGGTTTCCGCCCGGCCGCCCCCTCTCCCACCAGCCACAGCGCTGCGCGCACGGCGCCGCGGGCGAAGGACAGGCGGCTGCTGGCGCGGTGGCTGATCTCCACCCGCTCGCCGTCCGCCAGAAACATTACCGTGTGGTCGCCGACCACGTCGCCGCCGCGCACCGTCGCAAAGCCGATGGTGTCACGCGCGCGGGCGCCGGTCTGGCCCTCGCGGCCGTAGACGGCGACCTCGCGCAGATCGCGCCCGAGCGCCTCGGCCACCACCTCGCCCATGCTGAGCGCGGTGCCGGAGGGCGCGTCCACCTTGTGGCGGTGGTGCGCCTCGACGATTTCTATGTCCGCGTCCTCGCCCATCACCCGCGCCGCCGTTTCCAGCAGTTTGAAACACAGATTGACGCCGGTGGAGAAGTTACTCGCCAGGCACAGGGGGATCGCCCCGGCGTGCGCCAGCAGCGCCGCCCTCTGGGATTCATCGAAGCCGGTGGTGCCGATCACGATCGGCAGTCCCTTTGCGGCGCAGAAGGCGGCGTTGGCCAGGGTCGCCGCCGGGGCGGTGAAATCGATCAGCACGTCGAAGTCGGCCTTTTCCAGGCTGTCCACTATCGCCAGCCCGCTGCGGCCGAGCCCCGCCACCTCACCGGCATCCGCACCCACCAGGCTGGAACCGGGTCGCACCACCGCGGCGGACAGCGCCGCCGCATCAGACTGCGCCAGCGCCTGCGTCAGCGCGCGCCCCATGCGCCCGCCAAAGCCGGTTACCGCGATTTTTGCCGCCATGGTATTTCTCCTCTTTTCGCGCCGCAGACAAAGCCGCGGATTCTACCCCGGAGGCAGGACACAGAATAGCAATTCGCGCAAATGGCGGCCCCAGCCGCCAGGCCGCGGGAAAACAGGTCAATAGCAATAAGCATCCCGCGCCTGATAGCGAACAGTATCGTCGCGCCTCCCGCCCCCGCGGCCGCAACTGCTACGCTTCTTAGTGGATAGATGATTGGAGCGCCACAGATGCAAGCACTCACCAACCAGTCCGCCAGCGCCGGGCTCGCGGCCCTGCTTTTCGCACTCGCCCTGCTGTGCAGCGCGGCGCCGATGCAGGCACAAGAGCAGGCGCAGGCGCAGAAGCAGGAGCTCAGCGACGACTTCTGGGAGAAATACGACGACATTGCCGACTGGCTGACCCTGCGCCTGAAGCTGACGCCGGAACAGGAGGACAAGGCCCTGCCGATCCTGGATCAGACCTTCGACAGGCAGCTGGCGCTACTGAAGGAATACGGCATCCACATCGGCGAGGAGAGACCGAAGCTGTCGGTCAGGCAGCGGGAAGAGCTGGACGCAAAGATGATTGCGATCCGCGCCGAGGCGCGGGCAAAGATGGTGCCGCTGTTAAACGCGGATCAGTTGCGGGAGCTGAAGAAGGTACAGGAAGAGTTTCACGAAGCGTTCCGCAAGCGGCTGGCGGAGGAATAATCCGCCCTGAGCGCTTGAACCGCTCGCCCGGAGCGGGCCCGGGGCCCGCTGCCGAGCCGGGGCCCTGCGGCCCCGGGATCAGAGCTTCATATCACCGAAGAAGTTCTTCACCCCCTCGAACCAGCCGGTCTGGCGCGGGGAGTTCTTTTTCTCGCTCAGGGTGTCGGCGAACTCCTGCAGCAGCTCTTTCTGCCTCGCGGTCAGGTTCACCGGTGTCTCCACCACCACGCGGCACAGCAGGTCGCCGGGGGCACCGCCGCGCACCGGGGTCACACCCTTGCCGCGCAGGCGGAACAGCTTGCCGGTCTGACTCTCGGCGGGAATCTTCAGCTTGACCTTGCCGTCCAGGGTCGGCACCTCCAGCTCGCCGCCCAGCGCCGCGGTGACGAAGCTGATCGGCACCTCGCAGTAGAGGTTCTTGCCGTCGCGCTGGAACAGCTCGTGTTCCCTGACCACCACCTGCACATAGAGGTCGCCGGCGGGGCCGCCGTCCGGGCCCGCCTCGCCCTCGCCGGACAGGCGGATGCGGTCGCCGGTGTCCACGCCCGGCGGCACCTTGACCGACAGGGTCTTGGTCTCCTCCACGCGCCCGCGCCCGTGGCAGCTGGCGCAGGGGTCGGAGATGGTGGTGCCGCGCCCGCGGCAGTTGGGGCAGGTCTGCTGCACCGAGAAGAAGCCCTGCTGCATGCGCACCTGGCCGACGCCGCCGCAGGTGCCGCAGGTCTGCGGCGAAGAGCCGGGCTTGGCACCGGAGCCGTGGCAGGTCTTACAGGAAGCCAGGGTCGGTACGCGGATCTTCACCGTGGTGCCGCGCACCGCGTCTTCGAGATCCAGCTCCAGGTCATAGCGCAGATCGGAGCCCCTGGCGGGCCCGCTGCGGCGGCCGCCACCGCCGAAGATATCGCCGAACACGTCGCCGAAAATATCGGAGAAACCGCCGAAACCGCCGGCGCCGCCGCCACCCATCTGGCCCTCGACACCGGCGTGGCCAAACTGGTCGTAGGCCGCCTTCTTCTGCGGGTCGGACAGCACCTCGTAGGCCTCGTTGGCCTCTTTGAATTTGTTCTCCGCCTCCTTGTCGCCGGGGTTGCGGTCCGGGTGGTACTTCATGGCCACGCGGCGGTAGGCCTTCTTCAGGTCCTTTTCCGATGCGCTCCGGTCGACACCGAGGATTTCGTAGTAATCGCGTTTCGACATATAAAGTGTGTTCTTTCTTAACGGCGTAAGGCGGGGGGGACAGTTCCCGGGCGCAGCACCCCCCTTTAACTCAGCAAGAAGAGGGGGAGGAAGGAGGCAGAAAGCGACAAAAGAAGGAAAAAAAAAGAAAGAGAAGAGGGAGAGGATG